>JABDFE010000083.1 GCA_013286675.1 Chlamydiota bacterium | reverse complement strand
TTTTTGTCTTTACCTTGCAGATCATTGTGATTCCCTACATTCCATCACTGCTGATGCATGGATTGGGATCTCTTTCCCCAGATCTTGCGAAAAAACTTTTTAAGAAGGGCTGGTTTGTTCTTCTTTTGCTCTGGCTCTCAGTCCTGATCGTTTGCTATGTCATGAAGATCTTGATCCCTACACCGCTGACAAGTCCGTCTGCTGACTTTTCTTTAGAAACCTTTGCAGCGCTCCCAGGAGATACTCCTAAAAAAACATCGAGTATAGCTAATCTTGTCTTCTTCAATGGCGTTCCGATCATCGCTTTATTTAGCTTAATCTTTGGCTTTGCGATTATGCATCTCAAAGAAAAAGATCCCCTCCTGAGTCTATTAGAGAGGGTCAATAGCTCGTTGGAGAGGATCATCAAGTGGATCACGATCATCGCTCCGATTGGGATCTTTGCCCACGTGGCGTATGTCATGGGTACCGTGAACTTTGATGACCTGGCTAAATTACAGCTTTATATCGTGATCATCATTTCCACAACCCTCTTCTTGAGTCTCTGGGCCCTTCCGATGATTGTCTCGTGTTTGACTTCGATCCCTTACAAAGAACTGTGGCGGGAATATAAAATCGTCGGCTTCCTTCCATTTGCTACTGGAATTCCAACCATTGCGCTTCCGTATATCAACAATGCGATGAGACGGCTGGCTGACCGGAAAAATCTCGACCTCGGAACTTTTAAAAGCACCTCGCAGACAATCGTTCCGATTGGCTTTGGATTTGCACAGATTGGAAATTTTCTTCCGCTTATCTTCTTGTTCTTCCTCTCGTTCTATTATCGGCATCCACTGACGGGTTATGAGACAATTGTTCTCCCCTTACTGGTCACGTTTTTTTCATTTGGGATTCCTCAATTTACCTTTATTGCTCTTCCGTTTCTCCTTTCGGCTTTATCGCTTCCTGCATCAGGGTTTAATCTCTATGCTGAAATCTCCGCGATTACCTTAAACTTCCAGGTCTTGCTCAGTACCGTTTCGATGTTATCTTTTACGTATCTCGTTGCCTTAAGATATTACGGCCTTCTTGAAATTCAATGGCAGCGACTGATGCTTCATTTGAGTCTAATGGCAGCCGCTTTATTTGGTTTTGTCTTGATCGGGAAGCATTTTTTCCATTCACAAGATAATTACCACCACCTCTACTACAACCTAAAAATGAGCAAGGCCATCGATTCACCTCCTCATGTAACCGTCTATAAAGAACGGATTCCAGCTCCTCCCAACCCGCTACCGGCAGATTACCAGCTGGCGAGAATTTTGAACCGCGGGACAATTCGAGTGGGTTACGAGCCGCATGCCATCCCTTTCTCCTATCTGAACAATGCTGGCGAGCTTGTCGGTTACGATATTGCGTTTGCCTATCAGCTCGCTAAAGATCTCGACGTCAAGCTCGACCTTGTTCCTGTCACATACGATCAAATAGGTGACGACCTCAATAGCAGCTACTGCGACATTGTCATGAGCGCCATTGTGATCGATGAGCATAGGATCCTACATATGCAATTTACAGATGCCTATCTCGAAGATTCAAATGCGCTTATCATTTCCACTAAAAATATCGAAAAATATCGCACCATTGAGCAAATTGAAAGAGACCCCAACTTTAAGCTGGGCGTTACAGGTGCTTATAAACGAGTGGCCGCAACCCACTTCCCTCATACCAAGACGATTGAAGGAAATATCGACGATCTTGCTTTGAACAAATTTGATGGCTATTTGTGGGCAGAGCTGCAGAGCTATATCTGGTGCTTGACCAATCCAAATTTCACGACGTTGACCTATCACGGCGAATTAGGAAAAAAATACTTTGCTTATCCCACGTCAGAAACTACCGAGCAGTTCGTCCGTTTTCTCAACGAATGGTTGTTTCTCAAGCAAGAGCAGGGATTTACCTATAAGCAAAGACAGTATTGGTTTCTTGGCAAAGAATACAACCCTGAAGCCAAACGCTGGAGCATCCTTAGAGATGTCCTGCATTGGGTAGACTAAGCGTCTTTTACCTGCTAGCCTTCTCGCTCCAAGCTTTGGTTCTTGGTAAAATTCGGGCTGAATTTATGGCTTTATTTTTTGGAAATGGTATAATTTGGAATCTAATTTTCTTTCCTAAACATTTATTGGATTTATAGTAGGTCAAAATGCCAACCCCGTACTTGACATTCACTGAAGAACGTGCCCTTGCAGAATACCAAAAAAAACTCGAGTCAACAGAACAAAATGTTGTCTTTAAGAGAATCGAACCTCCTGGCCCGGATGCGATTTTTCAGGTAGGATCTAATCGCTGTATTTGGGTTGAAGTGACTTCTGCATTTGAAAGTCAGGAAGAAGCCGAATTTCTCAATAAGAACAGATTAAGCGACTCTAACACAAAATTAACTGAAGTTCGTTCAATTGCGTTAACTTCTGAGAATAATCAGCGAATACTGAATAGTATAGAAAAAAGTATTAACAAAAAGGATTGTAAAGGGAGTTATGATAATTA
>JABDFE010000082.1 GCA_013286675.1 Chlamydiota bacterium | reverse complement strand
AACGAATCTGCTCTTAATAATGGGACCTTTTTGCAGGATAAAAGGTCTTGCTAAAGCGTGAGCAAGGACAGAAGTCAAGTTTTCATGGTTAATTTGGCCAGTGAGGTAGAGGAAGTGGAGTTTTAAGGTCGTTTTGATGACATTTCCGCGATCTTTATCGTCTTTGCAGAGGGCTTCCAAGATCTTGATATCCATCTTCCAGCAGATAAATAGAATGATATGGACATAAGCGAGGAGCAGAAAGGCTTGATGCTCTGCCTGCGTTGTGATGTTTTTTTTGTCTGAGAAATAAATGTCTTGAACTTCTTGGAGGAGCTTATCGATATTATCGTTATTACAGGCCTTGCGTAGTTTTTTTGGGACGAAAAAACCGGTTTTCTCTAGCTGATCTTCTGAAGATAACAATCGATCTTTAAGCCGTTGTTTCAAACTCTCAATGGGTTCTTCATGGTCTTTAGGGATGTCATGACGTTCGAAGAACTTTCCATCTAAACTCAAGGCGATGGGATAGAAGTTCTCATGTTGATCACCTAATTCTAGCCTTGCTTTCACGCGGTTACTTTCGTCGCCAAGGTCTTTCTTTTTTCCATCTTCTAGAATGACGTGAAGAATTTTTTGTTCTTTTGCTGCAGCAGCTTCGATGAAAGCGGGATAGTCCGCACTAATCACGGCTGGTCTTGTAAGAGGATTGCTCTCTCCAATCCAATCTCCGACAACAGGGATACGTTTAAAGACGCTGGCTGCTACATCAAATAGCGATCCCCAAGGATCGTGTTGTTCGACTGGCGTACCATGCCATACCAGGGTTGTGGATCTATCATTAACGGAGATCACACCGTCACGATACGGAATGTTACTTGTTTTTAGATTGGGGTCGAAATCAACATTAAAAAATCCTTTTGCTTTATTCTTATTGCGGGCAAACGGATTCATTGAGGTGGATGGAGCGGGATCCTTTAATAGCGTCGTGAATTTTGTATACTCGTCTAGGAAATTATTGAGTGTCAGGTGTAAGGGGAGCAGTCTTCCAGAGGCATACTCAACGATTTGATGGCAATAGGGGAATAGCTCGATGCCTGCAAAACGAACATAAGAGAGTTCTTTGATGAATTCGCGCTGCTGTGCAAATTTATCTGTTCCCTTGAGCAGCCGCCGCATTTTACGCAAGCATTTAACCGTTTGTCTATATTGATCATCGGGAGTTTCAAAATAAGTTGGCTTTAGTAAAGCTTCGACCAGAGAATTCCAGGTCGTGATAATCTTACTATCGTCGCCAGAACTGTCATTTTTTAGTTTCTCGATCTTTCCCTCAGCAAATTGCCCTAATTGTTCTTGAATGAGACGGTATTTTGTCCATTTTGTGAAATGACGCCCTGAAGAGAAAACATAAGTCACAGCTTCGGTAAGCTTTGAAACAAGATAAGTCAAAGCTTCTACAAGGCATTCCACTGGTGATTTCTCACGGGTCTCAATCGCATTTAAGAATAAAGCTGCGGTTTGCTCCGTGAGTTGCATGATACGGATGACAACATGGCCAGATTCAATTTTTAGTCTTTGGTTGATAAGTGTGACCGAAAAATGGCTTAAACTTTGAATGGCTTTCTGATACTTATCAGCATCTCTTGTGATTAGCTTATTAAAAACAGCCGTCACAGCGTGGGTGATTTTGTTAGAATCTACAGCTATGGGGGTAGTGCCGACCACTGCATTTAAGAGGTGCAGGGTCGAGTCGGGTTCTTTTATAAAGCTAAATGTAGTCATAGTATTGCTAATTAAGTTATAGTTATTATAACATAATTATTTTAATACTACTATTATTAACTACGCTCTTTCTTCTTTTTGGTTCTCTTCTTCTATAAGCTCTTGAGCTGCAGCCTTTAAGGTAATTAGGCCTTTTTCAAAGCCGATTTGCTTTAACAGCTGATCTAAGTAGTTAAGCTCTGTAAGTAGTTGATCATTAATGGTTTCTAGCTCAGAAATCCTTCTTAACATCTTTTCTTTTTCCATAACTTGCCTCCTTGCTATAAATTCTTAATTTGAGATATGCAAGAATCATGCCAGGAAAAAAGGTAGTTCTAAAGATGTAGTGATATATAAGACGCCGCTGCAAGCGGGAACCGAAGCAGACACCCCCTTTGTATGGGGTTGGCGATGGAGGGCAACGCGGCTGGTCGCCTACCTCCATAAGCAGTGTTTAGCACTACATGTTTAGGATTACCGCAAAAAGGAGGAAAGTATGAAATCAGTAGTTGCAGTGTTAGGATTAGCTCTATTAATGGGTTGTGCAAATAGCGACAACAGCGATGATTGTCAAAGCTGCGGCAAGCGTCTCACAGAGGCTGCTTCTTCGCCAGAAGTTCAAGAGGTCGCTTGTTCTGAAGAGAATGTAACTCCTTCAAACTGAAGAAGTTGTTTTTTAAGAGATGGGTCGGGAGTGTAACGGCCTATCTCTCCATCGGATCTGATCACCCGATGGCATGGAATAAGAAGTGGGAAGAGATTGCCTCGGCAGATATTGCCGACTGCTCTTGCAGCC
>JABDFE010000081.1 GCA_013286675.1 Chlamydiota bacterium | reverse complement strand
TCTCAACAAATGCCCAATGGGGCGACTTGTTTGGATGCCTTAGGCCTGATTAAAGGTGCGCAGCTTCCTGAACCTGCCCAACTGGCTGAACTTGCCTCTCTTTGGATGATCATCGGAGTCCATCTCAAAAAAGAGGCTTTGATCTATGCTGGTCTTAAAGTAGCTCTATGGCAGACTCATACTTTGGATCATAAAGGTCTGCCGCATTTTTCCTTATGGAGCCGCGCCTCTACATTTCGTCCAAGCACGCTAAGCTCTTCAAATCACCTGCTGTTTACGTTGGCCTACCGGCTAACTTCTGATCCTGGATTTAATCAAGCTGCGCAGATCCAAAAACACTATGGGTGGGATCCTGTTTCTTTAGCGGGTAAGTTATTGACATTAGTTCCAGAAAAGCTCGCTGCACCTTTAAAACTGAATTCCAAACCTTTTGCTGAAGAAATGACTGTCGGTTTGATGAAATTTATGACGCCCCAGTCGAGCATGGCCTGCTCTCTCAGCGGATGGAATTCTGGACTCTTTTCTTATCATAAAAATCATGCTGCAATTGTCAATGCCGGGCCTCAACTTGCCCCCTTAGATGATCTTGAAAAGTTCGGGATCGACCGGACATGCAGCTTATCGTCGCGCACATTCAATGAAATCACCTGGGAAAAAACAGCGTTTAATTTCCGCCTCAAAGGGTGGACCAAGATTTTTTCCCATCCTGCGAGTCAATGCTTCACTTCCTGCAGTTGTCAACCAGGGACAGTATTACGTTACCCCATTTGTCGCAGTGCTTGCACCATTTACAATTGTTGCCTATCTGCTGTTTCAAGTCGCAAAATCTCTGATAGGTCGAGTTGGTATGAGCAGTCCAGAAAAATTGTATCAGGATGGCTGCGAAGATTTTCAAAACGGGCTTAATGACGAAGCCATTAGGAAATTCACATTGGCTTTGGAATGCAACCCGGATCAAAGCTTGCTCGCGTTTATTTTAGTCGATCGAGCAGCCATTTATATCATCGATCTGCAATACGATAATGCTATAGAAGACTTGACTACTGCTTTGGGATGCAACCCGGATCAGGATATGAAAGCCTCGATATTAGCTGATCGGGCTTTTGCTTATTTAGCAGGTGAGAAATATCAAAAAGCTCAGGAAGATTATGATCTAGCATTGCAATGTGATCCTATCGAAGATGCGTTGCTTGCAGGGATACTGCTTGCAAGAGGAATATTTTATGGAGAGGTGGGCGAGCATGAGCGGGCTATTGACGACTTTAATCGCGCCCATGATACCTGCATTGATCCGTATGAGCAGGCGAGCATAAGACATCGAAGAGGATGTTCTTATGTCGCATTAAAGCGTTACGAAGAAGCCATTTTGGATTTTACTGAAGCGGCGATTGCTTGCCCGAATGATCAAGAGGCGGTTCTTATATTAGAGGATCGCGCCAAGGCTCAAATTATGATGGGCTGGCTAGAAGAGGCCATGAAAGATTACCAGTTAATATTAAAATATGATCTTGATCAGCAGCAGCAATTGCATTTTCAAATGTCGTTCTTTTTCTGCGAAGGAGCGGTTCATATCAAGAATCGCGACTATGCGAAGGCGATAGAGAGCTATACCAAACTGCTGCAATATGACTCTCACTCTCTTGAAGCGAGAGCTCAAATTTTGTATCTGCGCAGTCATGCGTATGGCCGATTGAAAAAGTTTGATCTTTGCGAGATCGATATTTCAGAGGCTATCAAATGTGGCTCGGACAAAGTTCAGTTATTCGGAGCAAGAGCAGTCGCCCGTGTGGGGTTGAAGAAATATCCCGAAGCGATCTCAGACATCACAACTGCAATGGATACTACTGATGAAGAATGGAAAGCTGAACTTCTCTATATCCGAGGAGTTGCCCATCGGGAAAACAACAACTTAAGTATGGCCCGTCAAGATTGGGAAGCAGCTTTGAGATGTACCTTCAAAAAAGAGGTTTTGCGCGAAAATATCGAGGCTGCATTAAACTCAAAAACCGATCAGCCTGCTGATATCATTGATACTATTTGGGGCTCAGTTGTATTCGAATTGTCTGACAGCCTACAAAAATAAAACAGCGCTTTCTCTATGAAATTTCCGGCTGCAATAAAATTTTTACAAAAATACTTGCCTGAAAATCAACGCGATACAACAATGGGGTCAAATAGGGCGCCCACTTCCGCTCATTTCTGAGAGAGGGGGCCGCAAAAAATTACGGAGACAAAAAAGATGGCAACGATCACCAAAAAGGAATTAGTACAAAAAATTTCCCAAGCACGCGGACTCCATCCAAACGAAGTACGCAATGTCATTCAATCGTTCTTAGATGAAATGACAGATTGCCTGGCTCGCGGCGATCGCTTGGAATTTCGCGATTTTGGTGTTTTTGAGATCGTTGAAAGAAAACAGAAAATCGGCCGCAATCCTAAAAATGCTGCTGTGCCAATCGTCATCCCTGCAAGACCAGCTGTGAAATTCACACCCGGTAAAAAGATGAAGAAGGACATTGAGAAGCTGCCTGTCAATGCTCC
>JABDFE010000080.1:964-2702 GCA_013286675.1 Chlamydiota bacterium | reverse complement strand
GACGATTGCGACATGTTGACATCGTCATTGGGATGGATGGGGGTTTTGGAGCCGAGCGTGCCGCCGGCTTTTTTGATGGCGCGGTTGGCAATCACTTCGTTGACATTCATGTTGGTCTGGGTGCCAGAGCCGGTCTGCCAGACGACGAGGTCGAAATGGTCATCGAGTTTTCCAGAAAGGAGTTCATCACAGGTTTTGACGATGAGATCTTTTTTCTTGGGAGAAAGAAGCCCAAGCTGGTGATTGACTAAAGCAGAAGCTTTTTTGACAATGCCAAGAGCACGGATGAGTTCGATCGGCATCTTTTCAGTGCCGATCGGAAAATTTTGGATAGACCGCTGGGTTTGAGCGCCCCAGTATTTGTCATCGGGGACTTTGATCGAACCCATGCTGTCGGTCTCAACGCGCGTCTTCATTAACCTTTATGTAAGCCTTTTGCGCTATTAGATCAAGAGCAGGGCGAATACGAAGGCAAAAAGCGAGAACGACTCAATGATCCCGAGCGCGATAAAGCATTTACCCATGATCGCAGGTTGTTTTGCAGACGCTTGGATGCCAGACGCTGCGCACATGCCTTGGTAGACCGATGAAAATAAAAGCGCAAAGCCGACGGATATGCCAATCCCAATCGCAGACATCGGAGCTAATGTGCCTGCTCGGATGGCATCTCGCATCAGGAGCATAACGATAAAGCCGTAGATCGACTGAGACGCTGCCATCGCAGACATGCCGATGAAAGAGCCGTGGTTTTCTTCGACGCGGCTCATCACAGCGTGAGCTGCCATGCCGCCGATTCCACAACCAATTGAACTCCCGATACACCCGAGTCCGAGAACGAGAGCGGGTCCTACCATTGCATAATCCATATTTTTACCTATTTTTTTAGTTTGCTGAGTGGTTTAAATAAACGGCCGCCGCCATAGAAGCAGTGATGATACCATTCTAGGAAATTAAGACGAAGCCCATGGATGACACCTCCCATGAAACTCAGTCCAATATTGACGATGTGGCCGATTAAAATAATCATAAATCCGATAAAGAGTCCCAGGCCCGCGCCTTCGTTATTGAAGGTGTCGGCCATAATTGCTCCAGCCAAGCTAAGAGCATAGAGACGAAGGTACGAAAGGACATCTGAAAAGACCGTAACGACGTTGGCGATCTCATTGAGTCCTTTCCAGCCGCGCTGGATTATAGCTGCAAGCAAAGCAAATCCAACGCCTCCATAAAGGAGCTGAAGGCCGAGGGCCTTTGCAGTGGGAATCGTTACCCATCCCATGAACTGCATGATCGAAATGTCATGGAGCATGGTCGGGAAAAAGAGATAGCCGCCACTCAAGAAAATAATCCATCCTAGCCCAGAGAAATTGCGCCGCATGTATCGCAAAAAGGCTAAACTGATGTGGACAACGCCGATGATAATGATGAATTCAAAAATGACATTTCCAGAAAACTCTTCGATCATCGGGTAAGAAATCTTGCCCTTTTTGTCGGCAGTCACCATTTGGAGCATTTCTTGGCCGGTCTTAGCTTGTTCAATGGTGGGGTACTTTGCGACCCACGATTGATAGACATCATCCTTAGTAGCTAAATGATAAGCGGCTTTTTTCCCAACTAGATAGTGGAGCGGAGAGATCTTGGTCATCGGATTTGTCGGAGACAGTTTCAGGCCGAAATAGGAAGATGTCAGAATTCCCCAGGCGATACACGCATAGGAGAGAATAAAAAATAGCTTGAGAAA
>JABDFE010000080.1:0-954 GCA_013286675.1 Chlamydiota bacterium | reverse complement strand
CATGGGCGCGTGGAAATTTTTTATTTAGAAAGAGTGCCAAGCCTAAAAAGATCAACCCGTAACCAGCATCTCCGACGATCACCGCAAAGAAAAAAGCAAAGAACCAAAGCACCCACGACGACGGGTCTTTGTCATTGGTCGCAGGGATGTCATAGAATTTGATGATATCTTCGCCGATCATGCCGGTCCCACTGTTTTGAAGACAGGTCGGAACTTTATCTTCCGGATCAATTGCAACTTGCTCGGCATGGATATTCAAGCCATCAATGAGGCCAAAAAGATGGTGGACCTGGTTGCGAGGAACCCACGCTTCAATAACAAAGAGGGCGTTTTTTAATGGATATGCAACCTCTTTTTTTGCAGAGCTCAGGTGGTATTTATTGAGCTCTTCTAAGAGGATGTCGTGAAGAAAATCGATGTAGCTGGCGTATTCTTTAAGTTCTGTCTCAAACCGCTGGATCGAATCTTCGACAAAATCAAGACGACTTTCCAGCTGGCCTATCGGGGCATCGATCCGCATTTCGATCATGCCAGGAAGTGTGATCGGCTCTTTGCTAATCGTAATGAAATAATCGAGATCGTATTCGGTGCCGACATAGATGATCTCATCAGAAATGCTGGTTCTTTTGGCCGTCTTCATGCAAAAGAATTGAACTTTGCGGCCTGTTTCTCTTTCGATATACGCGATATCGTCCATTGAAAAGTCTCCAAAAGGAGCAACGCGAACGATCTCGGTATCTAAGACCCGTTTTTCTTCATCGAGCTTTTCGAGATCTTCTTTGAGCTCGATAATCCTTTCGGAGACTTGCATGGCAAGATGGAGATCTCCCCCGCCTTGATACGGATCTCTGAGGGGTTGCTTGCGTAAGATCTTGTGTGCTGAAAGAAGATTCTGAACTGTGACAGGCGCATCGATGGGTTTTTTGCCTGAGGTGGAAATAAACTCTAAAAAGC
>JABDFE010000079.1 GCA_013286675.1 Chlamydiota bacterium | reverse complement strand
CAGGACTTGAAGAGATCGTCCAAAGAAATATCGCTGCAGGGCGGCTTAAGTTTACGACCGACTACAACCTAAGCGTCCAAAACTCTAAGGTCTGCTTTATCGCCGTACCGACGCCTTCCAAAGAAGACGGCTCTTGCGATCTCACGTATGTGCTTGCAGCTGCTAGATCTGTTGCGGAGGCAATGACCGGACCGATGGTGATCGTGACTAAATCGACTGTTCCTGTAGGAACAGCTCAAAAAATTCGGCAAACTGTCGAAGAAATCACCAAGATCCCTTTCGATGTTGTTTCCAACCCCGAATTTCTCAAAGAGGGCGCTGCGATTGCCGATTGCATGAAGCCCGACCGCATTATCCTAGGCGTTGAATCACCTCACGCTGCTTCCGTCATGAAAGAGATCTATTCTGCTTTTACGATCAATCACGACCGGATCATCATCATGGACACCCCCTCTGCTGAGATGACCAAATACGTTGCCAATGCGATGCTAGCTGCTCGGATTTCTTTCATGAATGAAATGGCTGGCCTTTGTGAAAAACTCGGAGCAAATATCCAGCAGGTCAGGATCGGTATCGGCTCTGATCAACGGATCGGCTACCACTTTCTTTATGCAGGAGCTGGCTATGGCGGATCGTGCTTCCCTAAAGATGTCCGCGCTTTGCAAGCGATGGCTAGAGAGACTAACTATGACACGCCTCTTTTGCAAGCCATTGACACCATCAATGAACGGCAGAAAAAAGTCCTCGCAAAGAAAATGGTGACTCACTTTGGCTCCATCTCTAAAAAAACCATCGCGATCTGGGGTCTGACCTTTAAGCCTGATACCGACGATCTCCGCGAAGCCCCTGCCCTCAAGCTCATTGAAGATCTCTTGAATCAGGGAGCTCATGTGCGGCTCTACGATCCCATCGCCATGCCTAAAGCTCAAAAGCTCCTCAATCACCCTAATATCACCTGGTGCCGCGATGAATACGAGGCAGCCAGTGGATCTGACGCCATTGCTCTGGTGACAGAATGGAAGCAGTTCCGCTTCGTTGATTTGGATCTCATTGCCAAGTCAATGCAGGGAAAAGCCTTCTTCGACGGTCGTAATCAATACAAGAAAGATGAAATGAACTCGAAAGGATTTCATTACTTTGGAATCGGTACCAATTAATTACTAAATAAGATATACCATTAGTTCTTATGGCAAGTACAAAAAGAATTTTTGATGTTTTGTTTAGCCTTGGAGCAATGATTTTCTTCATCCCTATTGGGATGGTTGCAGTCCTTTTCATTAAAGCCACGTCTCCTGGACCCATCTTTTATAGCTCTAAACGTGTCGGAAAAGACGGCCAGCCGATCTACTGCTGGAAATTCCGTACCATGCACCAAGATGCCGATAAAAAACTCCTTGAAATCTTAAGAGAAAACCCCAAACTAAAACAAGAGTGGGACACCTACTTTAAACTCAAAGAAGATCCCCGCGTCAGTACCATCGGAAAAATCCTCCGTAAAACCTCACTTGATGAACTCCCTCAATTTTTCAATGTCCTCAAAGGAGATCTCTCTGTCGTCGGCCCAAGACCCGTGACAGAAGAAGAGATCCAAAAGTATTTTGGACCAAAAGCCTCTAAGATCCTCTCTGTTCGTCCAGGCCTGACCGGCATCTGGCAAACCTCTGGAAGAAGCCTCCTGACCTTCGATGAACGCATCCGGCTCGAAGAAAGCTACATCGACCGGCAATCACTGACTCTTGACCTCACGATCATCTGTAAAACCATCCCTGCGATGTTCTTCACCAAAGGAGCTTTTTAAATGTCGACATATGCAATCACTGCGGCTCATCTCGTTGCGATACCAGTTCGGTATGCTGTCGGAAGATGGTACAACATCCCGACAAATACGCTTCTTGCTTTCAACGCTGCTGATTTGGGACTCCATATCCTAATCAGGGAGATCGAGAAATATGCTGCTGCAAAAAAACCATGGAATCCCCCCATATCCCTACAAGTCGCTTATATTTTTACCCGCAGGGTAGTCTTTTGCTTGGCAGGAGTATATGTGGCTTCAATATTAGCTGAACCTATCCCCTTACAAGCTGCGGCTCTAACCAATCTTGCTGCCGGCCTTGCAGTTGCAGTCGCTATGGTATCAGTCGGGTGGGCCAAAGGAAAAAAATGACCATCCTCGTTGTTGGCGGAGCAGGATACATTGGAAGTCATGTCTGCAAAGCGCTCAAAGAAGACGGCTTTGAGCCCATCGTTTATGACAATCTCTCCAACGGTCATGAGTGGGCTGTCAAATGGGGCCCTCTTGTCAAAGGCGACATTTCAGACGATGCTACCCTCGATGCGATTTTTACAAAGTATGCGCCCAAAGGCGTCATCCATTTAGCTTCGTACATCGATGTGAAAGAATCGATGGAAAACCCCCAAAAGTATCATCAAAACAATGTGGAAGGGACACGCCATCTTTTAGAAGCGATGGTTCGACATCAGGTCGATAAAATCGTCTTCTCAAGTTCGGCAGCAGTTTATGGCCATCCCAATAAGACACCTATCTCAGAAGACTGTGCTGGTCAGCCGATCAATGAATATGGAAAAACCAAATGGCTTGCAGAGCAGCTGCTCTCTGACATACCTCAATTAAAATCCGTCTCTCTTCGGTATTTCAATGCAGCCGGAGCCGATGCCTCTGGTGAAATCGGTGAAGCCCACAACCATGAAACACACCTGATTCCTG
>JABDFE010000078.1 GCA_013286675.1 Chlamydiota bacterium | reverse complement strand
GCAATTTTAGCCGGAGGCTACGGCGTTTGGATGGTCTCCCAGAATCATCCTGACGTGAAAAACAAGGTCGCTTCCATCCTGGATATGGGAAACTTCCATACGCTAGAAGTCCGCTATAGCGCAGCTCAGATCATGGACACACACCGCAACTCTCTTCTTAAAGACAGCCGTCACCGTTTTTTAGATCCCGTCTTAGAATTTTATCCATATCTTCTGATGGAAGTGAAATATACCTCTTCGGATGACAAGACCCATGAAAGCATCATGCTCTGGGACCTCACCGATGGTGAAATGGTCACCAAGACAAAAAATTGGGAAAAAACCCATGGCATGGGTGATTGCATCACAGCCGACGCGACTGTCCAAGAATTTAAGATCTTAAACCTTCTTGCGAAAAAAGGCGGAGCTCTCGACCGCGATGGCCTTTCTAAATCACTCCACGTCGAACCTGAAGTTCTCAATGCTTTGCTCGAAAGCTGCCGCAAAAAAAAGCTCATTGTCCAAGCTGGCAATCACTTCAAACTTCATTTCCAACACCCGAAATTCTGCACGACCCCTGAAACCAAGCTCGATGAAAGACTTGTCACCAAGCCCTATAAAGACGCCATCCGCTTAGGCCGTCATTTCACCCCCGGCCAGATCGAAAGGCTAGCCCGTGCTGCCTTTGGTCAAAATTTTGCTATCCGTACCATGACCGACGTCTATCTCCCTGTCCATAGCATCACCGTCCAAAATCCGGACGGCTCCGTCCACACCAGCCATTGGAATGCCCTCAATGGCGAAAGACTTTCCCGCTCCCACTTTATTGACTAATAGCCTCCCAATAGATAATATTGCTCTCCTTTGGAAAGATGGCTGAGTGGCCGAAGGCACGTCCCTGCTAAGGACGCGTACCCCGTTAAGGGGTACCGTGGGTTCAAATCCCACTCTTTCCGTTTCACTCCCGATTGAATTAATACGGCTTATGCTATAAGTTAGCACTCATATGGCTGAACAAAGCTTAACCAAAATTCCTCCCAACTCTAAAGAATCTGAAATGATCGTCTTGGGGTGTATGCTCACCTCGATCGGCAGTCTGAATATTGCTGCAGATGCGTTGAACGAACAGGATTTCTACTACACCGAACACAAGATCATCTTTGAAGTTTTAAAAGGCTGCTTTGTCCAAGATAAACCGGCTGATGTTCACCTAGTTGCTGAAGAGCTCAAACGACGCAATCAACTCAAAGCCATCGGTGGAGTTGCTTATCTGACGACCGTTGCTCAATATGCAGGCACTGCTGCACATATCGAAGAATATACCGAGCTTGTCCGGAATAAATCGCTCCTTCGACGGATGATCCACTCTGCGCAAGAGATCGAAAAACAAGCCTTTGACAATCCAGATGATGTCCAAACCTCTTTAGACGCTGCCCAGCAAAAATTCTTTCATATCAGCCAGTCTGCCAACACGTTAGGCGGCATTCTGATCAAAGATATTATCTCAGGTGCAAAAGCTTCTTCTAAACTTCCTTACTTAAAAGAGCTCCAAGAAAAACAAGAAAAATATCAAGCCCGCGGCCCTGATGATACAGGGATCACCGGAATCCCCACGCATTTTCTTGAATTCGATAAGATGATCAATGGACTCTCACCCTCGAACTTGATGATCTTAGCTGCTCGTCCTGCAATGGGAAAAACCGCTCTGGCTCTAAATATTGCTGAGAACATCTGTTTCAAAAATAATCTCCCTGTCGGAATCTTTTCTTTAGAGATGACAGCCGATCAACTGCTCCACCGGATTATTTGCTCTCAAGCCGAAGTCGAATCCGATAAAATCAAGACTGGATCGCTCAATGGCATCGAATTTCAAAGAATCGTTGGTGCTGTCAACACGATGCAAAAACATACAATGATCATCGATGACCAGCCAGGCCTAAAAATCACCGACCTCCGTGCTAGAGCTCGGCGCATGAGAGAAGCGTATGGCATAGAATTCCTCGTGATCGACTACCTCCAGTTACTAAGTGGCTCTGGCAGTTTTAGAAACCAAGAAAACCGCCAGCTCGAGGTTTCTGAAATCTCAAGATTACTCAAGACTTTGGCTCGCGAACTCAATATTCCGATCCTCTGTCTGTCTCAGCTTTCTCGAAAAGTTGAAGAGCGCGCAGGCCACCGTCCTATGATGAGTGATTTGAGGGAGTCGGGCTGCTTGACCGGTGATGCTCAAATAAAAGATGCCGAAACTGGTCAAATTTATACCATTAAAGAACTAGCTGAACGAAAAGTTCAAAAGCCTATCTTTGTCTATGGTGTAGATAAAGATCTGAAAGTGGGTAAGCATCGAATGATCAAGGCCTTCTACTCTGGAAAGAAGGTTGTTTATGAATTAAAAACACGAACAGGCCGCAGCATTAAAGCTAGTGCTAATCACCCCTTTCTTAAACTGAATATGGGTTGGGAACCACTGGAATTACTCGCTGCTGGAGACCTTATTGCAATACCTCCAAATTTGGATAATTTTGAAACACATCATTTGGAACCCTCAATCGTTCACGAATCAACACAAACTTTTGTGCAAGTTCTACCCTCTCAAAAGCTTGCTAGTCTTGCAACTGACGTTTATTGGGATGAGATTCTTTCGATCACTGAACTGGGGACAGAGGATGTCTATGATGCCACTGTCGAAAATGTACATAATTTTGTAGCTAACGACATCATTGTTCATAATAGCCTGGAGCAGGACTCGGATTTGGTG
>JABDFE010000077.1 GCA_013286675.1 Chlamydiota bacterium | reverse complement strand
GGATAAAGTTGTAACATTATTTTCAAGTATGTCCGCAACAGACAATCAGTGGAGCCCCCTTATGTGGATTGGCCAAACGGTCGCCAAAAGAGTTCTCCCTGGATATTTGGTTTTCGCTGGAATTCAGACGAAGATAGAAGGACTGATTCAGAAAAAGTTTGACAGTCTGGAGGCCACTCAGTGGTCTGCAGCTAAATTGGTTGTGACAATGAATAAGTATATCCTGGCGTTTGCACAAGACCTAAGTGGTGATGGAATGAAGTCGATCATTACAACGCAGCTGAGAAAAGTCATTGGTCTTAAAGAAAAAGATCCTGTGCTTTTAGATGCTAGTCTGCTCTAAGAGCCTGTAGAGTAAAAATCGATAGGCTTTTTTCCACAGGCTCCATCGGCGTGGTTTTTGGTGCTTTTTCTGGATTTTCTTCAGATGTTCTAATTGCTGGGGGGTTATTCGGTGAAAGAGGTCTCCGTGAAAAGAAAGCGGCCAGTTCCTTGAAAAAAGAGATTCTAAAGCTTTTTTTTGAGGCAGGGCAGGGTTTACCAAGATTCGAGGTCCGCGAAAGACCCTCCGTAATTTCTGACACACATCAAATTGATCATAGATGCTCCTTCCATCTGTATAAAATGTGGTCGTTTGGCTCCTTAAGTACTCTTCTGCGGGAGTCAGCTTAAAGCGGTTATACCGGCGATCGTGCAGGATCCACACAGGGGTCAAGCCGAGTTTACGATAGTCTTCGCAGCGTGTTTTGGCCTCTTGAAGGGTGATCGGCGAGCATTGGACTTCAAAAACGATTTTTTCCTCAGCCCAGTGGGCATCGGCAATCCTAGATTCAAATCTTTTTTCTAGGGTTAGACTGGGAATTAATGATTTTAGATGGAGCTGGATCTGTAAATGTGCTAAGCTTTTACCATGTTGACGACATGTTGCCGGACGGCGTGCGTGATAAAAATGGATTTGACGCCTGCCGCCGCCTCTAATGCGCACGAACGCATGACATTCAGGGCAAAGATACGACCGATCCCTGACGGCATGGGAAGCTAAAACAAGCGAAGATTTATCCAGTGCATAGAGTTGCATGTTGACAACAAGGCCTTTTCCGAACAAAATCTTAAGAATTGCATGAGTAAAGGAAATTTTTCCAACGTTTTCACACAACAGCATCAGCAGAAGATCGAAGAGCTAGTAGCCCTTGCGAAAGAACAAGGCTACATCACGTACGAAGAGATCAATGAAATTCTGCCGATGAGCTTTGACTCGCCTGAGCAAATTGATCAGGTGCTTATCTTCTTAAGCGGCATGGACATCCAAGTCCAAAACCAAGCTGAAGTTGAACGTCAAAAAGAGAGAAAGAAAGAAGCTAAAGAACTCGAAGGCATGACGAAAAGGCCTGAGGGGACTTCAGACGATCCAGTCCGGATGTATCTCAAAGAGATGGGCTCTGTTCCTCTTCTGACACGTGAAGAAGAAGTGGAGATTTCCAAACGGATCGAAAAAGCTCAGATCCAAATCGAAAAAATTATCATGCGCTTTCGTTATTCAACGCGTGAAGCGATCTCGATCGCTAACTACCTGATTTACAACAAAGAGCGTTTCGACAAAGTCATCACTGAAAAAGAAGTTTCTGACAAGCCGCACTATAATAGTGTCCTTCCTAAGCTCGCAGGAATGCTCAAACAAGAAGATCTGATTTTAGAAAACTACTTTGTCTTGATGAGAGATCCTGAACTCAAAAAAACCGATAAAGCGAAAGTTTTAGAAGACATCGAAAAATGCCGCATCCGGACTCAAGCCTACCTCCGTCAAATGCATATCCGGCACAATATCATCGAAGACTTTGGCGAAGTGATCATGACAGCCTACGATCGATTCCTCTCTCTTGAAAAAGAGATGCAAGAGTTGATCCCAAGGGCTGAGAAAAACAAATTCGCTGCTGCAAAACTCGTAGCAATCCAACGAAAACTGCTTAAACGAGAACTCGCTGCAGGCCGTACGCTCGATGAATTTAAGAAAGATGTCCGCATGCTTCAACGTTGGATGGATAAGAGCCAAGAAGCAAAACGCGAGATGGTCGAATCTAACCTGCGTCTTGTGATCTCCATTGCTAAGAAATATACAAACCGCGGCCTTTCCTTCCTCGATTTGATCCAAGAAGGGAACATGGGCCTTATGAAGGCTGTAGAGAAATTCGAATACCGTCGTGGATATAAATTCTCAACGTACGCCACATGGTGGATTAGACAAGCTGTAACCCGCGCCATTGCCGATCAAGCCCGTACCATCCGTATTCCTGTCCACATGATCGAAACGATCAATAAAGTGCTCCGTGGTGCGAAAAAGTTGATGATGGAAACCGGTCGTGAACCGACTCCAGAAGAACTCGCCAATGAGCTGGGTCTGACACCTGAGCGTATCCGCGAGATTTACAAGATCGCTCAACATCCGATCTCTCTCCAAGCTGAAGTCGGAGATGGCGGAGAAAGTCAATTTGGGGATTTCCTCGAAGATACTTCAACAGAATCTCCTGCAGAAGCCACAGGTTATTCGATCTTAAAAGATAAAATGAATGAAGTTCTCTCGACTCTAACCGATCGTGAAAGAACAGTTCTCATCGAACGTTTTGGCCTCCTCGACGGAAAGCCTAAAACTCTTGAAGAAGTGGGACTTCGGTTCAAAGTGACTCGCGAGCGCGTCCGTCAAATTGAAGCTAAGGCCCTGCGCAAAATGCGCCATCCTACCCGTTCA
>JABDFE010000076.1 GCA_013286675.1 Chlamydiota bacterium | reverse complement strand
AGTTTGGCTCTTGCTCAGGAATTAGGCGGTGTTGCAGTTGAAACTGCTAATGAAGCGATCAAAAAAGCCGAGATGGTCGTCCTTGCCTTCAAACCAAAAGATCTTGCCGCTTTTGCAGAGGACGTTGTTTCAAGTTTTAAGCATGGCTCTATAGTTGTGAGTGTTTTAGCTGGAACATCGGTAGCGGTGTTAAAGCAGCTTTTCCCATCTTGTGTGATTGTGCGGATCATGCCGAATTTACCTATGATTTGCGGCGAGGGTGTGATTGGGTTTGTCCAGACCCCTCAAATGACGCCTGAGCGTAAAAAGATGATCGGAGAAGTTTTTGAAGGGCTTGGCCTTCTTCACTGGATTACCGAAGATCAGCTAGAAATGCTTTCTGCCATTGCAGGCTCGGGTCCTGCATTTAATCTCGTGATCCTTCAGGCGATGATCGATAGTGCGATCAAGCTCGGGTTTACTCCACAGCAGGCTAAAGAGTATGTCCTCCAAACAACGGAAGGCTCCATCGCTCTTCTAAAATCGACTGGAAAATCAGCGGAGGAACTCATCAACCAAGTGGCTCCTCCAGGAGGCACGACTCGAGCTGGCTTAAAGGTCTTAGCGGACAAAGAGGTTTCTCAGATCCTTCAAGAAACCTATCAAGCCACCTTCAATCGGGCTAAGACTCTATTAGAAAAATGATCCGTTTCAGCTGGCTTATATCTATCTTGGATCTGTCAACAGGATCTATGCCGTTCTCCCGGTTGTTTTTGGCATATACCGATCGTGTCTCAAAATTCGGCTTTGGAATTCGCCAGCATCTCCATCTTCGCAGCTGCGTGCATAGGCCATGTTCTTGAACATGGCCTGCTTCCGCAACGGCTGCGCCTGCTGCAAACCTGAAGCGCTGACTGTGTCCAAAGCCGAATTTTGAGACACGATCGGTATATTTCAACGCAAAGTAAATCTTTTAATATAATTAATTTTAATTATAATAAAACTAACAGGGATAGAGTTGTGAATAAGCTCCATATTCAAAATGAAACTGTTCGGAAAAATATTGTTTTGATCATAGATACGGTACGGGAGCAACGAAAACTGCCTCAAAGACAGAAAGAGCAGAGGCAGAAAACCTTAGAATTTATCATGGATCTAAAGACAGGGGAGCTTCGAAAGGCCCCATCAGAAAATAAGTCGATTGAGATCCATTTGGATTTAGACAAACAACAAGTGCGCGTTACAGAGCGACAAGATGCTAGGCAATTTAACCTCAAAGAGATGGATCCCAAAGGCCGCAAGGTGCTTTCTGAAACCTGTCATTATCTGAAATCTGCCCTAATGCATATCCATGACATCCATGAGCTTGCCCATCTAGAATTTGAACCGTCTATTCAAGAGATCATAGGTCGGGACTTGCTGCGGGAAGCGTGGCATGCTGTTAAGCGAGAGGAGGCAGAGCTGATGCTCTTAAACACCTCACCTGGAACTTACCTCTTTAGAAAAGACCATTTTGTTGCAGTTATGGAAGAGATCTTTTCGGGGGCTAAGAAATCACGTGTTCGGTGTTTTACTTTAAGTTATCTCGATCCTGAGGGACAAGTGCGTGAAAAAACCATTGTGACTTGGAAAGACCACTGGCTTTTTTACGATGACGATCCGACGCTGTCAGGCCGCTATTATGATTCTTTAGAACATCTATTGTCTTCAATGGGGAGAGTCTTAAAAAGGCCTCTTCCGGTGCTTCGGAACTTAAGAAGCGCGTAGGAACATGCCTTTTGTTGCAATGCGAGAGAGTTTTTCCAGCTCATTTCCTTTTTCAAAGAATGGGTGCGGGGTAAGAACTTTAGGTTTTTTTGCATTGATCCAAGCTTTGATTTTAGAAGGGGAATTCCAGAGATTAAAAGCAGCATTTCTGACGAATTCAGGGACGCAAAGTTTTAGAGAGAAACCACCATTGCGGTTTTCTACGACGCCGCTATTGTACATATAGGCTCCTACTGCAAAGACGACGATGAAGAATAAGAAAAAGAGAACGAATGGCAAAGGAGCGGCAATGAAGAATCCCACACACGCAAGCGCTCCGATAATTGCGCCGGTAATTTTGAGGATATAAACGCAGGCTTTTTTTGTCGCATAGTCTCGCATGGTATTTAAGAGTTTTGCTGTTTTCTCGATCGCTTGCAGATCGCCTTTATCAACCTTTTTAAGCAACTTGCTTAAGTAAGTTTGTCCTCCCAGATTGGCGATATCCGTATGTAACCACACAGGAAGCGCGCGTTCGAGTTCTAGTTCGCTCAAAGTTGAAATTTCAGCTAGTTTGTCGCGGATATTTCGGGCTGTCCAATGTGTAAAAAGTTCCTCGGCTTTTTGTGCGGCTATTTGTGCGGTTTTTTGATCTCCGCTATCGATTTTATCCAAAAGTCTCTTAAGCTGCGGTTTGTTGCCTGCAATGATCTTTTTAAATTTTTCAGGAAGTGACTCCAGAAATCCAGGCTCATCAAAATGCTCAATTGTCCCAGCTAAGACATTTCGGGTATCAGACCCTTTCCAGGCAAGCTTTTCGAAAATCTTGAGGAATTGATTTTGACGATATAAAGAGAGGGATTCCTTCATCGCTCTAAAGGTGTTACTGATAATTCCTGCACAACCAAGGAAGTGCTTCAATGGAACCAAAGCAATGTGAATAAGGAATGGAATATTAATATTAAAAATAGCTTCAACTGTAAAAAGAACATCAAAGAATTTTCCGGCATAATATGAGTAGGCTGTAACTCCGCCTGCGCAATCAAAGCCTGATTCGACAGTACAGAATCGATGGCCAAGGTTCCAACTACGAACAAGGTTTTGCACGGCAGTACTCAAGCCAAGAACGGCACCTTCAATTGCTAGAATTGAACTCATATTAAATCCTCAGCTATTATTATACTAAAAATTACAGTTAAATACACTAAGTATTAGCGTGTTAAGTAAAATATTTATTATATAGTTGAAGGGCGTCGAAGATGGGTGATTAGGCTTACTATAACCCCTAGAGATATAAGGACTAACAACCCAGAAGGCATGAATTTCATTGTGGCC
>JABDFE010000075.1 GCA_013286675.1 Chlamydiota bacterium | reverse complement strand
CAGCCTCCTTGGTTTGGCGTTTCTTTAATTTCTTCGTTAGAATAAAAAGTTGGTGAACCAGATCCTCGAGTTACAAATGTATTTTCATCTAACCAAATAACTTTGTACCGAAAACAGTTCCATAAGTAGTCGTCTTCAAATGATTTACGCTTGTCCGTTTCAAAGTTCCATAATGTCAGAGATTTTTTCTTCTCCTCTTTATGTAAAATCAAGAGCTTTGTTCTTGAGAGTAAGCAGATTCTCATCACCTCTTTCAAGTCAAAAATGGACTCCAGGTATTCTTTTTTCTGAGCATGATACCGATGAACAATGATTGTATTTTTGTTTAAAGAAACGACAGATCCGTGCCCTATAACGAAAACAAATCTTTTATCACCATATTCCTCATCAAAATCAATTTTTCTTAATATTGCTCTTGAAACAAGATCGAATATGATTGCTTGTTGATTGGGAAATTTAACCAGAAAATGATCTGGGGTCGTAGGGATAATTTCTTCAATAGCTTCTGCAATGCCAGTGAAGTAGACCTCTCCTAATAAGTGAAGCTGTCCTTTTTCGTCTCCAACAACCAACATCCCGTTAGAGTCCTCTGCTAAAGCTGTAATTTTAGTTATCGGGTAAGAGACCACAGTCCATTCATTATTGACAGGGTTCCATGTCTTCACCGTATTGATAAATGCGTAGCTAATCATTCCGTTAAACCGGCATATCCACTTGTAATCGGAAGTAAAAGGCACTAAAATCTCATTCTTTTTCTCCCAAGACGTTCCTCCTGCACAAAAGGGCTTAAACTCGACTTGATTCTGATTTTCTAAGTAAACGGGTTTTAAATGACAATTACGAAGCAAAGATTCAATTTTGGTAGCTAAAGAAGAAAACCCTAAGGCGTAGATGCTCTGAGTGTCTGGCACAACAACTTCAATATTATCTTGAGCATTTGAAACGCGTGCTCTTACATTAGAGTCTTCCTGTTCAAAAAACTCGATTTTGGTTTCTGGCGAAATATGCACACCGACAGGACGTATTGACATATGAACCTCCAAAGAATAAAAAAACTATAAATAAGAGTGAGATAAACATAAAAAAGATTTTTCAAATATGCCAATTTAAGACCGTTGAATAAAGTCAGGCCAACTGCTATCGACCTCGTCCTCCTCGAATCCAGCTGGGAGCTTGACGTTCTCAAAAAACAGCGCCGCCGGCGTCAATAATTTAAATTGAACTCAACTGAAGACTTTCTTAAAATTTTTTCTTTTTAAGGAGTGTCCTCATGACTCAGGCAACAAAAATAGAGAAAGCAAATTTAGAAGTGCAACCCTTGAGCATGCAATGGCTCGATTTGGGAAGAACGCGCAAATATTTGAGCTGGAATGAAAAAACTCTAAGCAATACTTCTTTAGGGAAAGTCGTTAAAGCTATCATTGAAGCCTATAATACAAAACACGAGGATCAAAGCTTTGCGAAAAAAACATGCGATTTTGATAAGTCTCAATACAAACTAAAAGTCTATGCGCGACCTTTTAGTACTACCCCTTCACTTGTCACAGATTTGGGGGCTAAAGGGGTTAAAAATCTTAAAAAGAGAACAGGAAATGAGATCTTACTTTTCTTTTGCCCTGTGGCTCGTGAAAAAGATGTTGTTATTCTCACTTCAGATCAATCCTGGAGAGTCGTGCGTGAATGTGTTAACCACTCTTATCCAGTCAAAATTGCAGAAAAGATATTAGACCCGAATGGGATTGTAGAAATTGTTAGAAGATGCTTAATCGGGCCCAACCTGAAGGAGACGATTCTTCACCCCCCAAATGGCGAATTATTAAAAACGACTTCGCTTTACTATCTTATTGAATCCTTCAGAAGCTCAGTTAAAACGCATGCCTCAATGATGAATCTCCCTCCTTTTGACACCCAAACCAAAGAACCCACCATAAAAATCACAGCAGGAGGGCTTTTGCGGATAGAAAAGAGGCTCCGGCTCGAAGATTACCCTGCTCTTTTCAACTTATTTTATGATTATATACACGATGAACTGACATATTCATGTGAGGGAAAACCTGAAGATAGAGACATGCAGTTCGAGTTTCTCCATTTTGTTCAACCGGCACAGATCTCTTATGAGAAGCTCAACATCTCCTTAGTGGAAGAGATCTTTAAGGCTTTTACCGATGAGAAAGACATCTCTGCAAGTTTTCGGCACAAATACCTAAATGATTTCTACAAATCAGATAATTTTGCTATTCAATTCAAAAAGGGAGGGTGCTTTGTCGATCTCTCCCCCACCCCTCCAACACTTCAAGAAATTTTAGAAGCAATTAACGAAAATCATGAGATTGCCGATCACAAAAGTTTATATGCAATTTTATGTGAATGTAAAATCCGATTTAGTGGCAAAAACAACTTTCAAATTGAAGAATTTCTCATTAAGTGTATTGAGTCGGAATTGCGCTATAAAGGGCGGGCTTATTTTAAACTACATGCTATGTGGTATCAGATAACAACTGATTTTAATGCGTTGCTCATTGATGATTTTCGCACTCTTCTCAAACAGAAGCTCCTTAAGTTGGATGCTGAAGGGCAACTTCCTAATCCTTGGAAAGGGAATAAGCCTCAAGACCTTCTCAAAGAGGCTGACGTGAAAGTTATCGTGGGTTCCTCTGGGATTCGAAAATTCATGAAAGAACTGAGCTTGGCAACAATGTGTTTTGTTTCACCCAAAGGCATCGTTAATCAAACAGAATTAGTCGGCGAAATTTTATCTGTCCAGGTGATCAAGGATAACAAACAGGCGATTGAAGAGGAACTCGCATCCAAAGACTCAAAAAAACTCTCAGAACGCCTTAAAATTCGATTTCATAAAGAGAGCGAAGACATTTTAAAAAAGCTAACAAAAGAGCGTAAGATTGTCGAGGTCGTTAAAAAAGGAGACAAAAAAGAGACGCGAGTGGTCAATCCTGCTGCTTACCCTTTGAAACTGAGTCAGGATAAAGAGAAGGCCCTTCAAGATCTTTTAACTAGGCTCTATGATAACCGAGAAACGCAAGACGAAGCTGCTTACAATAGAACCTATCTTTTTGATCAAATGAATAAGGGAAA
>JABDFE010000074.1:2169-3110 GCA_013286675.1 Chlamydiota bacterium | reverse complement strand
CTCTGATGAACATGAAAGAAGAATTCAAGGACCGGAGTTTAAATGAAGGTTTTTCAGGTGGAGAAAAAAAACGGAATGAAATCCTTCAGATGGCTGTGTTAGAGCCAAAGATGGCGATTTTAGATGAGACAGATTCTGGTCTCGATATCGACGCAATGAAAATCGTTGCCGATGGAGTTAAAAAGTTGCAGAACTGTGAACGGGGGCTGTTACTTATCACCCACTATCAAAGACTTTTAGACTATATTAAACCTGACTTCGTCCACGTTGTGATCGATGGGAAAATCGTCGAAACAGGCACATCAGAGCTGGCTTTAAAACTCGAAAAACAGGGTTATAATGTCTATTGAGACGAGCCATGACACTTTTCTCTTAAGCTTGCAGCGGTATTTTGAAGATATACGTGGTCATGAGCTATTGAAAGGGATGCGTGAAAAAGCCTGGGACCATTTTCTAGAGCTTGGCCTTCCAGAAAAAACCAATGAAGCATTCCGGTATGTCCCTCTCAAACGTCTCTATGAGCAAAGCTTGCATGAAGCTGCTTACATCCCCTCCAAGGAAGAAATCCTTTCTTATATCTACCCAGAGTGTCATGGGAGCTATCTTGTCTTTGTCAATGGATCTTACAGTCCTGAGCTTTCCGATTTATCTAGCCTATCTAAAAAAATCGTTGCTCAGACAATTAATGATGCAATGCGGTCTTACGGTCCCTTTTTACAAAGCCGCTGGAGCAAAGCCCTTAAAGAAGAGTCTGATCCTTTTGCCGTGCTAAATCTTGCTGTTCATCCTCAGGGCCTTTTCTTCTATGTCCCACCTAAAGTTGTTTTAGAAAAACCGATTCAGACGCTATTTCTTAGCAGCCCGGGAAGTTTTGCACCTGCAAGATTGCAGCTCTTTTTAGCTTCTCATCATCGACTTGTGCAAAGGTCGCACCATGAGAA
>JABDFE010000074.1:0-2159 GCA_013286675.1 Chlamydiota bacterium | reverse complement strand
CCACTTGTCAAAGCAAAATATTTCAGACGACTATCTCGCTTTAAAGTCGCACGGAAGTGATTCAGATGCCAGCCATTCCCATTTGCGGGTTCATGCAAGAGATGATCGATCTTCTCAAACAGAAGTTCAGTGGATCTCAAAAATTGTGGGAGATTGCTTTCACAATACGTTTCTCGATGTTGCTTTAGAAGATGGCGCCTCTTTCCAACAGACTGAAGTTCCCGCAAATGGGAATGGCTGGCATCTGAATCACTTCCGTGCGACTTTAAAGCGAGATAGTCGTCTGAAATATTTTGCTTTGACAAGTGGTCCTAGAATCACACGGCATAGTCTTCGAGCACAAATCCAAGGCGAAAACGCTGATGTGCTGCTCCAAGGACTCTGGGATCTACAACAAAACTCACAAGCTCATACACACGTGTTTGTCGAACATGCTGCACCACATGCAAGATCTCTGCAGAAGTTCAAAGGTGTTTTAAAAGACACCGCGCAGTCGAGCTTTGAAGGAAAAATCTTTGTCCGCCCTGAAGCACAGAAAACTGAAGCCTATCAGCTCAATCACAATTTACTCCTGAGCGAAGGCGCAATTGCCCATGCAAAACCTAATCTGGAAATTTTTGCCGATGATGTGAAGGCTTCTCATGGTGCGACCTTTGCACAAGTCGATGATGAGCAGCTCTTTTATCTGAAGAGCCGTGGGATCAGCACTGAAGTTGCCAGCCAGCTTTTAATCCGCGGGTTCATGCAAGAGATGATCGATCAGATTCCTCATGATTTTGTCCGCAAGGAAGTGGTTAAGAATGTCTTTTAACCGTCAAGATTTCCCTATGCTTAAGAGGACGGTGCACGGCAAACCTCTGGTCTATTTAGATTCTGCTGCAACCACTTTAAAGCCTAAAGCCGTCATCGAAGCAATCTCAAATTTTTATTCAGATCAGTATGGCACAGTCCACCGTGCGGTCTATGAAATGGCTGGAGAATCCACGGCAAAATACAATGCCGTCCGCAGCAAGGTGCAGCATTTTCTCCAGGCAAAATCATCCGATGAGATCATCTTTACTAAAGGAACCACAGAAGCCATTAACCTGGTGGCATTTTCTTTTGGCGAGGCTAATATCGAGCCCGGCGATGAGATTTTGATCTCCGCTATGGAGCACCACTCCAACATTGTCCCTTGGCAGCTTCTATGTGAAAGAAAAAAGGCCCATCTTAAAATCATTCCACTGCTCCAAAACGGCGAGCTCGATCTCGCAGCCTATGAGAAATTACTCTCTTCCCGCACCAAGCTTGTGAGCATTGCCCACATTTCGAATGTCCTTGGTATTGTCAATCCGCTAAAAACGATCATCAAAGCTGCTCATGAGCGGGGAGCTAAAGTGTTTGTCGATGGCGCCCAGAGCGCTCCTCACTTAAAAATAGATGTTCAAGATCTCGATTGTGATTTCTTTGCTTTCTCAGGCCATAAAATCTACGGACCGACAGGAATCGGCATTCTCTATGGAAAAAAAGAACTTTTAGATCAGATGCCTCCTTATCAAGGCGGTGGCGATATGATCGAGACGGTGACATTTGAAAAAACGACATATCAGCCTTCGCCGCTTAGGTTTGAAGCCGGTACGCCGATGATTGCTGAAGTGATCGGCCTTGGCGCTGCTTTAGACTACATCGAGTCTTACGGCTTGGATAAAATCCATGCCTACGAAACGGGTTTAATGCAACATGCACTCAAAAAATTAACGCAAATCGAAGGGATCCGCATCTTAGGGCCTATTGAAAATAGAACTTCCTTGATCACCTTCAACATCGAAGGTCTGCATCCCTTAGATGCTGCTACTTTACTCGATCTGCAGGGCATTGCTGTCCGTTCAGGCCACCTTTGTGCTCAGCCGCTTCTCCAGCACTTTGGCTGCAGCTCTGCTTTAAGGCTTTCTCTAGCTTCATACAACACGATCGAAGAGGTCGACTTCTTCTGTCAATCGCTGACAAACACTGTTTCAGCGATCATATTATAGGCTTCTTTGAGCTTGCTGCAAACTGCAAGTAAGTGTCGCTTTTTTCCATCTTGCGTTTTCAAAAATAAATGACGTTTAGTTGCTCGCTAATATTTTTTGTGCGAAAGCGCCGATTATGATAATGTTATAAACAGCGCTTCCGCACAG
>JABDFE010000073.1 GCA_013286675.1 Chlamydiota bacterium | reverse complement strand
GTCAGCTCCAATGTTTCTTGGACATAAATAAAAAATCTGCTACGCTTTCGCTTCTCGTTGGGAGATTCGAATCCATGGTAAATTCAAATTAATTCGGGCTAACCGAGACTCTTTTACTGCGATGCTGCTTTAGCATTGACCACACTTAATATTTACGATTAATTTCTACGAAGACTAAAAATTTATGACTGCTATTCTTTCAGTTGAAAAACTGACGAAAAAATTTCCCGGCAAACCTCCGATGGTTGCTGTAGACGGGATCTCCTTTGATTTACAGAAAGGGGAGATCTTAGGATTACTCGGGCCTAACGGCGCCGGTAAGACCACGACGATTCATATGCTTTTGGGGACACTGACGTATACTTCAGGGTCGATCCTTTATTTTGGAAAAGATTTTAGGAAAAACCGCTCGGATGTGCTGCAAAATGTCGCTTTTGCTAGCACCTACGTGAATGTTCCATGGAAACTGACGATCAGGCAAAACCTCGATGTGTTTGGAAGGCTCTATGGACTTTCTGGTCCTGAGATTAAACTGCGGAGTATTCCGCTGTTAGAGAGATTCGGGATTGCCGATAAACTCGATGTGACTGTGACCCAGCTGTCTGCAGGTCAGCTGACACGGCTCATTATTGTGAAAGCTTTCCTCGTCAAACCTCTGATTGCGCTGCTCGATGAACCGACGGCCTCTTTGGATCCCGATATGGCTAAAGAAGTCTGTTCATTTCTTCTAGAGCAAAGAGACAAAGAGGGGACGTCGATGCTCTTTACCTCGCATAAGATGGATGAAGTTGCAGAACTCTGCGATCGGATTCTGTTTTTGCAGTCAGGAAAGATCATTGCAAACGATATTCCTGAAAATCTTGTCAAAACCATCTCGCATTCCCGTTTAGAACTCGTGGTTGTCGAAGGGATGGAAAAAGTGATTGCGCTTGCAGTAGAGAAAAAATTCTCCTACAAGAGCGATCACCGTTGGATTGAACTGGAAATGGAAGATACATTCATTGCTCCTTTCTTAATTGAACTAGCCCGGGCAAATATCTCCTACTCCAGCATTCGGATCAATCAACCGAATTTAGAAGACTACTTTTTGAAAATGGTGAAGAGATGATTAATTTTAAAAGGTCTTGGGGAGTTTTTCTCCGTTATTTTTATCTTTTTGCAAAACTCGATCAGATTGCAGACCTGCTCTATTGGCCTGCGATTGACATCGCACTCTGGGGACTTACCACAGTTTGGATCCAGCAGAATCAGCCAGGTGTTTCTAACATCGCTTTGATCGTCCTGACAGGACTCATCTTCTGGCAGATCGTTTGGCGGGGCAATTACGAGATCTCCGTCAACCTTCTGCAGGAGTTTTGGAATAGGAACCTCGTGAACATGTTTTCGACTCCATTGAAGATCATTGAATGGATCGTCGGGGTGATCATGCTCTCGCTTTGCAAAGTTTGCTTTGCGATGGTCTTTGGGGTGCTGTTTGTCTATCTGCTCTATGCATTGAACGTCTTTACTCTGGGATGGGCATTTTTGCCGTTCCTAGCTCTTCTCATGATGTCAGGATGGGTGATCGGCTTTTTTGCCGCTTCTATCGTGATCTATTGGGGTCAGAGATTTCAGATGCTTGCGTGGATGTCAGCATATATGTTTGCACCGTTTAGCGCGGTCTTCTATCCAGTGAGCGCGCTGCCACTCTGGGCACAAAAGATCTCCTGGTATTTGCCGACAACGTATGTCTTTGAAGGGATGCGCTCGATTTTAAGAGGAAATCCTTTTCCTTGGAGCAACGCGTGGATCAGCTTAGGCTTGAACCTGGTTTATCTTGCACTCAGCATTTGCGTCTTCTACTGGGCTTTTGAAAAAAGCCGCAGCAAAGGCTTGGCTAGATTTGAGTAGTTTGATGAGAATGTCAATTAATATTTTTGAATTTCAATAGCCAAGAATGTGGTCAATCACCCCTCCTAAAGGAGGAGGCTAGTCATGAGACAAGCTTAGTTGACCAGGCTAAGTTTCTGAGAAATCAGAACTAACGTTAGGGTGAAAATAATAGCGCAGAAATAACGCAATAATAGCGCAATTCGCTAGAATTGCCTGAGAATGCAATGTTGTCTTCCAGGCAGCAGAAATTGTTGGGCCTTTTTCGCAAAGGCATACCAACGAGCTTCAAGCAACTCAAACAACATTTTCTGGACATTTCGGATCGTTCGCTTCAGTCCGATCTTTTGGTTCTGAAGAAAAAGGGGCTTATTAAGTCAGAAAGTCATGGGCGTGGAGCCTATTGGATTTTTTAAACTGGGCTTGCCATTGGAAGTTCCGACAGTGTGAATCTTAGTAGGTTAGGGAGAGGCAACGGAGCGTAGTTTGTCTATGTCGTTTCCCATCAAGATGGTGTGGAATTGGATGATCATGTCAAGATCCCAGTTCCACCACTGTATTTTAAGCAACTCGTCAATGATCTCTTGATCAAAGCGATATTTGATGAGTTTGGCAGGATTTCCCCCGACGATGGCATACGGAGGGACATTTTGGGTGACGACAGCTCGTGCTGCGATCACTGCTCCATCTCCAATTTGAATACCTGGCAGAATCACGCATTCTCTTCCAAACCAAACATCATTGCCGACAATGGTATCGCCTTTGGCTTCAGCATCCTTGAGCCAAGGATCCATCGTTTCTTTTTGGCTGAAAATATGCCAAAAAGGATAGGTAGTGAAGGAATGCATCTGGTGATTGGCATAGGGGCTTATAAACTGAGTTCCAAAACCAATGGAGCAAAATTTGCCAATAATGAGCCGTTTATTTCCAAAGGAATAGGGAACTAAGCTTCGAATAACCCTTTCTCCTTCGAGGTACTCCATATGCGCATAGGTATATTCGCCTATTTCAATACTGGGGTCATCGATCATATTTTTTAAGAAAATGTTTCCTTTGCAAGGGCCGAAGGTAAAGCTGAAGGATTTATTGAGGGCGAGGCAGTGGGAGAAGCCAGAGGAGCCCAAAATGCAGTCACACGCATAGCTGCAGATCTTCTTGCCCAAGGCGTTGATATAGCAACCATCCAAATTGTCACAAAACTCTCTTCCGAAGAGATCGAATCTCTAACCACCCTCTCTGAAAAATAGATGGCTCCGGAAGACATCCATTTTTCTTCTCTAAAGAAGGTGTAGCTATGACGCAGCAAACTATTCGATTTGGACCGAAAAAAATAACCGGAAAACTCATGATGAAATTTAGTGGGATAGGTTCCTGGATCGTTTCTGTAATTTG
>JABDFE010000072.1 GCA_013286675.1 Chlamydiota bacterium | reverse complement strand
AACGTGGAAGATAATGACTCAAGCGTCGAGCTTGTCGACGAACCCAAGGTTGATAATCGCTTTGGAATCAAGATGGATGGCCAGCCGCAATCCTCTTTGGTCGTAAAGCTTGGGTTTGCTGTAACGGGTGTAACTTTGGTTGTGCTTCTATTTGTTAGAGCGCCAGAGAAGCCCGCTCGTGAGGATTCGGGCGTCAAACTACCTGACTCTTCGCAAATGAGCATGTCAGCACAAAATCAGAAATTTGATTCTTATTCTGCACCTAATGAAAACGAAAAAATGAAGGATCAGAATAAAAGGCGTAATGCGAGCGTGGTTATTCGCCTTCCAGGTATCCAAAAAATTGATCGCAGACATACTGGAGAGATCCCTCCAGGCAGCACGGTCAAGGCGGTGTTATTGACTGGCGCCTCAAATGGACCAGTTAAAGCTGAAATCAAAGAGTCGCTACAAATTCAAGGTGAAACTCTGATTCCAGCAGGAGCCACCTTAATTGGTCAGGGCCAATCCGGTGAAGACCGTCTGATTGTTCGTTTCACTCAGATGGTTTTTCAAGACGGCTCCTTTGACGGCATTCAGGCGCAAGCCGCCGATGCTGATGACCAGATTGCTGGTTTGCACGGATCAAAAATTGGTAGCTATGCCGTGAAATATGGAGCTGCAATCGGTCTCAACTTCGTGGGTGGAATGGCTGAAGGCCTGCAAGATCACGATGTGGTGAACCAGCAAGTGGTCTCACGTCCCGATGTCAAAAATGCACTCCTCAACGGAACCAGCAGAGCAACGCTCGAGCTTGCAACCGATACCATGAGCAACATTAAGAGCAAGCCTCCGACCATAGAAGTTCCGGCTGGCAAAGAGATCCTCGTGATCTTCGAATCTCATAAGTAAATCCACTCAGAATCACCCTCACATTTCAGGAGTTCTATTTATATGCAAAAAACACGCGACCTTTCCGCGCGAATTGAAATTACTTTGCGCCACCTTTTAGTTTTACTTGAGCCCGTCAAAGAGATTTTGGACGGCATCGAAGCTAAAACCATCCCTTGGATTCCATGTGCAGGCTGGTTGGTTGTGGCATCCATCATGCTGATCTTTAGAATCGATCATTTTCTCATTTCCCATACACGTTTATCTGCCCTGTACCCTTACTATCCTTGGCTTTATCGCGCTTATGCATTTGGATTTGCGACATTGGGATTCTGGATATGGGCATGGGCAGAAGTGAAAAAGAAGCGCGACAAACTCAAGCTTCTAAAAGAGTCGTTCAAAAATGCTGGTCTTCAATCCAAAACGGGAAGACTTCCGCAACTGATTTCTGATTTTCCTTTGGATCCCATGACGCGAAAAATGCGGCTGACCAATGCCGGATTTCCCTTAAGTAGCTTCCGTGAACAAGGAAACTACATTGAATCTGAGCTCGGTATCTTTATCGACGAGATCAAGGAAAACCGTGAGAACAGAGCCGTAGATGTCATCTATTCCCACTATCCGATGGCTGAAGAAGTTAAATATTCGCCCAATTGGACATCACGCTCGTATGAATTTCCGGTGGGTCAGACGCGTGCTCACACAGTCACGGCAACATTCAGAGAAATTCCACATCTCCTAGTTGCCGGGCAAACCGGAGGTGGTAAATCGACTTTCTTGCGTCAGTTCATCGTGCATATCCATATTAAACACGATGACTGCCGATTTCTGCTGATCGACCTCAAAGGCGGACTCGAATTCTCTCTATTTGAGAACCGTAAGCAATTCATAGTTGTGCCTCATGTGAAAGCTGCGGTCGAGCAACTCAAGAAAATCGACAAAATGCTCGATGAGCGCATGGCCTTTCTCAAGAAAAACCAATGCAAAGATATAGATGCCTACTTCAAAAAGGAAGTGAAGGTCGGCGGGATTAACTTGAGCCGTCAGGTAATTGTGGTCGATGAAGCGGCGGAAATGTTTCTAGCCGGTCAGCATGCTAGCGCCAAAGATGTTCAAGCAGGTCGCGGAGTTCTAAGTCGCATCGCTAGACAAGGACGTGCCGTCGGCGTGCATTTGATTGTGGCTACTCAGCGCCCGGATGCAAAATCTCTCGACCCGCAAGTCAAAGCCAATCTCACTGGCGTCGTCTGTTTCCAAATGATGAATGATGCGTCCAGCATTGCAGTTCTTGGAAACGGTCGTGCAACAGATCTACCCAAAATCCCAGGTCGCGCCATCTGGAAAAATGGGATCGAGATGCTTGAAGTTCAAACACCTTTGTTAACAACTGAAGATGCGGAAGCGTTGCTTGGAGCGCCTGATGATACTGAACAAAATAAACCCATAGATCAGGTCGTCGAACAGCCTGTGCCTTCGGAAAATGCACCGCTCGTCGCATCGGAAACGGAGTAAAAAATGAGCCGCTGTGAAATTACAGAGCGAGATTACAAGATACTCAGATCTCTTTGGAAATGGAAAGCTCTCACAACCCAAGCTCTCGCGCGTAAATTCTTTCCAGATATTAAACCCCTCTCGGCATATCGAAGACTAATGCTCTTGGAGACTGGCGGATACATCAAGTGTCTTCAGGTGGACGGAAGACATAAGGAAGTCTGGAGCCTTAGTGATCTTGGGTTCAAATCTATTTTACCAAAACTAGGAGAGCTTGAGTGCGTTGGATACAAGTCTGAAAATATTCACCATGACTACCTCGCAACAGCGTTTCATTTGGGTGAATGGCTCACACATCAACCCGAAAACTCTCAAACCTATAGTGAGCAGCAGTTGCGCAGATACGCAATGGACACCTGGCCTGCATGGGTGCCACAATCCAATACGCATCGACCTGACGGATATTCCATTTACGAGGTCGATAATCAACGAGTGATCACGGCATTTGAAACCGAGCTCTGGTCCAAGACGAGGCATCGCTACGAAGAGGTAGTTGCTTTTTACGACACGCAGGAGTCAATTCAGTTTGTATGCACCTCTTTGTTTTACTCTCAGACTTTCAAGCTAAAGGCTGGATGGCTCCCGTGATTGACGGAAAATATCGAGGAAAACCCTTGGGTGATTTCATCAATCAGAATGACGTCAGATCAACGTCAGAGTGTCATCAGGCCGCTGATGCCCTAGTACTTCTCAATAATCGAAAATATCCAAGCAATTCAAACAACTGCGCTCACGTCGAAAAATCAAAAATTACTGACAGACCTAGCGGCCTATAGTCCGCTCACGCCTCAACTCCCTTCAAACACTCTCTATCCCTCCGCTCCTCCCTCACTCAACCTTC
>JABDFE010000071.1 GCA_013286675.1 Chlamydiota bacterium | reverse complement strand
TTAGTCAAGTGAAAAGCTCTCAAGAAAATTGTCATTTTGAACAGGAGCCTTCAACTTAACAAGGATATAAAAATCATGATAAAGAAAAATGCTCTCATCACAGGTATCACTGGACAAGATGGCTCTTATTTAGCTGAGCTGCTATTGCAAAAAGGTTACCAAGTGCATGGGCTTATCCGCCGCTCTTCCTCCTTTAATCTAGGGCGTATTGAACATCTTTGGAAAGATGAGGGTCTACGAGATCGATTCTTCTTACATGATGGGGATTTAAGCGATTCATGTTCCCTTAGAAGGATAGTAGATAAGACAGAACCTGATGAAATCTATAATCTAGGGGCAATGAGTGATGTAAAAGTCTCATTTGACACACCTGAATACACTGCCAATGTAGATGCTTTGGGAACGCTTCGTTTATTAGAAGCCATTAAGGAGGTCAACGGTAATGCTCGATTTTATCAAGCCTCGACTTCAGAACTTTATGGAAAAGTCAGAGAAATTCCTCAGACTGAAAACACTCCATTCCATCCTCGATCTCCCTATTCGGTTGCCAAGCTATTTGCCTATTGGTCCGTGATTAATTATCGCGAGGCGTATCAAATGTATGCGTGTAATGGAATTTTGTTTAACCACGAAAGTCCTCGTCGTGGTGAAGATTTTGTTACACGTAAGATCACAATGGCAGTGGCAAAAATTGCAAAAGGTTTGCAAAACAAACTGGTTTTAGGAAATTTAGATGCAAAAAGAGATTGGGGATATGCCAAAGAATTTGTTGAGGGCATGTGGTTGATGCTTCAACAGGACCGTCCAGATGATTTTGTGCTCGCTACAGGCGAAACGCATACAGTGCGCCTCTTTGTGGAGCTTGCTTTCAAAGAAACCGATATAGAAATTGTTTGGGAAGGCAGTGGAGTGAATGAGAGAGGAAAAGATAAGAAGAGTGGGCAAATATTAGTCGAAGTGTCCTCTGATTATTTTAGGCCGGCTGAAGTCGATATTTTAATAGGAGATGCGACAAAAGCTAAACAGAAACTTGGATGGGCCTCCTCGACATCTCTGCAAGAGCTGGTCCAGCTTATGGTTAAAGCAGATCTAAGTTTATTGGAAAACAAGACGCTTTCAATTGCAGATCCCGTTTTCTGCCATCGCTAAAGGGATACAATGAAAGAACTCTGTATCGATGTTCGAATGGCCCTATCTGCTGGTATTGGCACGTATATTCGCAATGTGGTTCCTCTACTGGCAAATGTCTTTAAACTGAAATTGATTGCCGACGAGAGATCGATTCAAAAATGGCCTTTTTTGAGCCAGTGCGATCTCATTATAACGCGGATACCGATCTACTCAATTGAAGAGCAAATCAAAATTCCATTCCTTGTACCCGCCTGTGATATTTTTTGGACTCCTCATTATAACGTCCCGTTTGCGAACTTGAAATCGAAGAAGAGAATTGCAACTATCCATGATGTTTATCACCTGGCATTTAGTCATACGCTCAGCTTTCTCCAAAAGACCTATGCGAAAATCATGATCAATCGGGCCTCAAAAATCTCAGATCATATTTTTACGATTTCCCAGTTTTCTAAAGATGAAATTATAAGACATACCGGAATCTCTCAAGAAAAGATTTCGAATATTCCTTTGGGAGTTGATCAGTCTCGTTTCTCTAAAGAAAACGACCTGAGGCAGAAATATGCACTTCCGGCCCATTATTTTCTTTTTGTCAGCACTTTAACCGCACATAAAAATGTTGAGAGGCTTATATTAGCCTGGGATTTGATCAGAGAAAAATTACCTGAATGGAAACTTGTTTTTGTGGGCAAGCGAGGTAAGACTGGTTCATGGGAACAGATCCTTAGCGCTAACCCTTCGCTCCAAAAGAGTCTTTTGTTTTTGGGACAGGTTGATGATCAAGATCTGCCAGGGCTTTATCAAAATGCTCACGCCCTGATTCATCCTTCGCTTTATGAAGGATTTGGCCTGACGCCTTTAGAAGCGATGAGCTCTGGGTGTCCTGTGATTGCCTCAAAAGTTGCGAGTTTACCTGAGATGTGTGGAGATAGTGCGCTTTATGTCGATCCCTACAATATTCAGGATATTGCCCTGGGAATGGAGAAAATCATCCAAGACCCGATTCTGCGTGCAGAATTGAAAATCAAAGGGCTTCAACGGAGTCGCCATTATGATTGGAACACAACCGCTGAAAAACATATTTCCATCATGGAATCACTACAATGAAAACAGTTCTTATTCATGATTGGTTGGTTTCTTTGGGCGGGGCTGAGAAGGTTTTAGATGCCATCTATTCTATTTATCCTTCTTCGATTTACACATTAGTGAAGCGAGAAGGTTTTTTTGAAAACTCCTCTTTTGCTGATGCGAAGATCATTACGTCTTTTATTCAAAAACTTCCATTCTCCAGTCAAAAACATCGCCATTATCTTCCATTTTTCCCCTCCGCTATAGAAAGTTTTGACTTAAGCGATTTTGATGTGATTTTGTCGAGTTCACATGCTGTAGCTAAGGGAATTAAAGTTAGAGAGGGGCAGATGCATATTTGCTATTGTCATACTCCCATGAGATATGCTTGGGATTTGGAAGGCGAATATTTGAGTCAACTCTCAGGAGTTAAGGAGCGGCTTGCTAAGTGGACCTTGTCTTATTTGCGCAAATGGGATGTAGGCAACTTAGAAAGCGTTCATCATTTTGTTGCTAATTCTAAGTTTATAGCAGAACGAATCAAAAGAATATATGGCCGGGATGCAGAAGTTATCTACCCCCCAGTGCAGACGGAACTTTTTAATTTTCAGCAGGATAAAGAAGATTTCTATTTAACCATGTCGCGTCTTGTTCCGTATAAGCGCATTGATCTGATCGTAGAAGCCTTTTCTAAAATGCCATCTAAGCGCCTGATTGTAATTGGGGATGGTCCTGAAATGGAAAGAATCAAAAAATTAGCAGGAAGTAACATTGAACTACTCGGCTTTCAACCAGACGATGTTGTTAGAGACTACCTTAGCAGGACTCGTGGATTTATTTTTGCAGCAGAAGAAGATTTTGGGATAGCTCCTGTTGAAGCGCAAGCTGCTGGATGCCCTGTGATAGCGTATGGAAAAGGCGGAGTTTTGGAAACTGTCGTAGAAAATCAAACAGGCATATTTTTTGATGAGCAGACAGTTTCTAGCCTCGTCAAGGCCATCGACCAATTTGAGAAGATGTCATTCAATCCTCACGAAATTCGATTGAATGCCGAGAGATTTAATGAAACGCGCTTCAAAAAAGAG
>JABDFE010000070.1 GCA_013286675.1 Chlamydiota bacterium | reverse complement strand
GAACAACGTTAATAAGGCTAAAGCTGTAGAGGAATTAATAAATATGAAGGATTTTCTCTTAAGTAAAAAAAACGACACAACTGCCTCCTAGGAATAAGTCTTTCAAGAAAGGGTGGAAATGATCGAAGCGATTGAGCAATCACAGGAAGCTCAAATGAACGCAGTAGGAAGCTGGATGATAAATCGCCTGTCCGCTGACCCGTCTGATGCCATTTATCAATCTTTCCGCTCTAAAACCACCACCGGTCTTGAGATCAGTTCTTTGGTTGCTGGGGGTTACGGAGCTGTAAAGGGGGTTATAGCATTCAATAGATTGGCTAAAATGCCTGCCCAGGCTTCAAGAGTAGCTACAAGTTTATTGAAAGAAGCTTCGGCTACTCGCAAAGGAATTAAAGCCAAGCAAATCTGGACCTCTACCAAGAGAAAGAATCCTGTACAAAATGCATTTGGCCATTGGAAAGATCATGGTCATGAGTTTCCAGAGCTCCTAAACTCTAAACAATATGTTGAACATACTCATAATTTTTTTTCAGGATCAAGAGATCAACTATTAACAAAGATAAGGCCAAATGGAGAGGTTCTTCTCTATGATGTTCAAACTAACACGTTTGGTGTCTTCACTCCAGATGGAGTACCTAAAACAATGTTCAAACCAACGGAAGGAATCATATATTGGGAAACAAGGAATTAAAAATGACAAAAGATGAAAAGGGATATCCATGCCCCTGTTGTGGCTTTTTGACTCTATCAGAAGACACCCATGAGACATTTGAAATTTGTCCTGTTTGCAATTGGGAAGATGATGATGTACAGTTTAATAATCCGGACTTTCGGGGAGGGGCCAATCAAGAAAGTCTTAATGAAGCCAGAGAAAATTATAAAAAATTTGGGGCCTCAGCTAAAAGGCATATAAAAAAAGTTCGAGCCCCTCTTCCTGATGAAATGCCTTAGATAATGAGCGCATCCGTAAAAGAGAAAAGAATATGATGGATCATAAAATTAGAGACAAAATTATAGAAAAAGCCATTTCTTTAGAAAAATATGGGGTCAATGATCTAGCTTGGAGCAGGGAAGATGCTTTAAATCTCAATGAACTAGCTTGTAGAGTATGTGGGAAAATTCAGGATGACCCCCCATGGGGAGAAGACGGCAGTGTCCAACATATGATATATGCGATTGCTGTGGGACTGAATTTGGATGTGGTGACTGTACATTAAAGGCTATTCAAGCTTCGAGAGAGCGTTGGCTAGCCAAAGATGCTGAATGGAAATATCCAAAAGAAAAACCAACTACTTGGTCATTAGAAGAGCAGATGAAAAATATTCCTAAAGAATACAAATGATCCCCAAAAAGATATCAGCATTAGGACAACCATGACATTGCAGCAAATAGTTGAAGAATTAGATTCTCTCGATAAAGCGAATACCATCTATGTTGCTGAACCGTGGATGGAAAATTCAAAGGCCATGGTTTTACCTGAACCAGAGGAAGGAGGATTACCTTTAGAAGCTAAAAAGCTTGGACTCAAATACTTTTTAGAAGTATTTATTGCTCAGGATTTTGTTGAAGGATGGGTAGAAAACTTGCATATCGAACCAACTTCCCTGCAAAAATGTTTAAGGTTAATCCAATATGCAACTACCGATGCCTAGGCATTACGAAATTAAACACGATCCATCTGTTGGTTTTTATCTTTACGTGTTTGAAAATGGTAAATGTATACGTGATGACCTTCAAGATACGCTTGAGCTTGCAATGGAATGCGCATGGGAAGACTTTGAAGTACAAAAAGAGGCATGGAAAAAGGTTGATAATGAAAAATGAAATTTCTTACTCAAGAGTCTCAAGAAGATGAAACTATGGGAAGATTTTCTTCAGATACAGGTGAAAAGCCTTGGGTCTGAAGCAATAGACAAATGGGCTAAATCTCTAAAAGTTGTCTTTTTTGATGCGGGCAATCTTTATCTAGAAGCCCAGGACTCCTTTCAGGTCAATTGGTTTGAAGAACATCTCAGACCGCAAATCCGTCAATTTTTTCGCAATAACAACCAAAGGCTGATCAAAGTCCATCTCTCGATGGCAGGAAGTTCCCCTATAGACAAAAAAATCTGGAAACCTGTCCTCAATCTTGCCGGGGACAGCATCAATGCTGCCTGCCGCTTGGAGACGTATTTTGCAGGAGAGTCCAATTTGATGAGCTTTTCCCTTGTAAAAGAGTCTCTAGAAAAAATGATCTATAATCCGATCTATCTGCATGGTCCGTCCGGCTCAGGAAAAACTCATCTGCTGATGGCAGCTTTTAACTTTTTGACTGAGCAAAAAAAACGGTGTTTCTATGTGACCGCCAGCACATTGACAAATCATATTGTGGCTGCAATGCGAACTGGCGGGATGCAAAAACTGCGGGAGCTGTATCGGCAGCATGATGTCCTTTTAGTCGATGACGTCCATCAACTTGCCCACCGGAGCGCCACCCAAGAAGAGCTTTTTCATACATTCAATGCTCTGCATGTCGCCGGGAAACAAATCATTTTAGCTGGAAGCGGCCTGCCTTCTCAGTTAGACGGGATCGAACCTCGCTTAACGAGCCGCTTTGAGTGGGGTCTGGTTCTTCCCCTGCAAGTTTTGGCAGCACAAGAACAGAAAGAGTATTACTCTAGCCGGGCTAAAGAAAAATTTTCTAAAGAAGTCGATGAGTTTTTATTAAACAATTTAACCAGTGTGAAATCTCTTCAGAGCGCTTTGGATACGATCAACCTTAGGAAAGGGAAGAATGAAGTCACTGTGTCTCTCATTCAGAAGTGGATAGAGCCCCTATTGCAAGATCAAAAAAGGAAAGAGCTAACACCGGGAAAAATCGTCCAAGCAACAGCTGAAGCTTTTGAAATCTCTGCAGCAGACATCTTAGGACGGTCTCAAAATCAAGATTGCAGCCTGCCTCGGCAAGTCGCCATGTACCTGTGCCGATCAGTGCTCAAAATGCCTTTTTTGAAGATTGCGACGGTCTTTTCAAGAGACCATTCGACAGTCATGACAAGTGTCAAAAGTGTAGAGAAAAAAACAGGAGAGCAGGATGACTCCATGCTCTCCACATTGAATTCTATCAAGCTTAAACTGAAGAGGTAGTTGCAAACTCCCCGATCCAGAAAAATCGATGATTTTAAGTCAGTTTGTCGTGGCCGCTGTGCGGCCTGAACCCAGCCGACAAGCACATACTCAAATGAGTAGGGCTTGTCGGCTGGGCGACAAAATGGCTTAAAAGGGCGATTTTGCTGGGTCGGGGAGTTTTT
>JABDFE010000069.1 GCA_013286675.1 Chlamydiota bacterium | reverse complement strand
GGGTCGTCTTACCGATGGCACTCCTCATGACCGTTTTATTCACCCGGCTGGCAAACCGGTATTCTACAGAGAAAATCTTCTACATCATAATGACTCTCTTCTTGGGGTTCTTCATGGCTTTTTCATTTATCCTTTTCCCGTTCAGCGACTCACTCCACCCCCACGCCTTTGCCGATAAGATGGAAAGTGTCTTTCCACTCGGGTTAAAAGGATTCGTTGCGCTCATCCGCAACTGGACCTATACGATCTTTTACGTGATGGCAGAGCTCTGGGGCACAACCATCATGACTGTTTTGTTTTGGGGATTTGCAAATGAAATTTTGAACGTCAAAACCGCCAAAAGGTTCTACGTCCTCATTCTGATTGGCGGCAACCTCTCTTCAATTTGTGCTGGTGGAGCCGCAATGATCATCTCGAAGATGGCAGGACACTGGATGCTAACGAATGGCAGCGATCCATGGCAATATTCTCTTTTAGTCATCAGCAGCATCGTTGTCGTCACTGGAATCGCCGTTGTCGGAATATTCCGATGGTTCCATAAAAATGTTTTGAAAAATCCTGCGTACCAGCAACAGCTAACGCAAGAGACAGCAAAATCGAGCGAAAAAATGAGCCTCCGCAAAAACTTTAAATACTTGGCGAGTTCCAAGTATTTACTTTGCATTGCGACAATTGTGCTCACGTACAATATCTGCATCAATTTAACTGAAGTGACTTGGAAAAATCAGCTCCACCACATCTTCCCTCTGCCAAATGACTTCAATGGCTACTATGGAAAAGTGACAATGTGGGTCGGCATTGCTGCAACGCTCATTGCAGTCGCTTCTAACTTCTTGATTCGCAGGTTCTCTTGGACCCTCAACGCGATGATCGCTCCTGCTCTTCTTTTGATCACCGGTGTTGGATTCTTCTCTTTTCTCTTCATGAAAGATTCGCCATTTGGGATCGCTTTAGCAGCATCTTTGGGAAGCACACCGCTTCTCCTTGGCGTGCTCTTTGGATCGGTTCAGCAATGCATTTCAAGAGCCTCTAAATACACCATTTTCGATGCAACCAAAGAGCTTGCTTTCATCCCTTTAAGCCGAGAATCTAAACTCAAAGGCAAAGCCGTCATCGACGGCATCGGCTCTCGTCTTGGCAAATCGGGAAGCGCCCTTGCCTACCAAGCTTTATTACTATTCTTCGGCACCGTCTCAGCGACGCTCCCTTACGTCGGCCTCATCTTGCTTGCCGTCATCGCTGCTTGGATGGTCGCTGTTACCTATTTAGGCAAACAATTCCAATCCCTGGTCGCACACCATGAAACAATTAGTATTAAAGAAACTGCTGCAGGAAAGGCGGAAGAAAGCCGAGAAGCTGCTACTTAATTTTTGAAACCATAGGAAAAAACGAAAGATATGTCATCTGTTAAGAAAAAAAGAAAATACAAAATGGCGAAACATAAACGTAAAAAACGTCGTCGCCGAGATCGTCATAAGACCTAAATCATTTTTGAGCCTATGTAAAACATAGGTTCTTTCATTTGTCGAATCCCGTATAATAGGTCCCTATATGTGGACTTTTCCGGAAGAATTTGATGTTATTGTCGTTGGTGCTGGCCATGCAGGCTGTGAAGCTGCGCATGCTTCTGCCCGCATGGGCGCAAAAACTCTCCTTCTCACAATGTCTTTAGATACGATCGGCAAGATGAGCTGCAACCCAGCCATTGGCGGAACAGCAAAGGGCCACATCGTTCGCGAGATTGATGCGATGGGCGGAATCATGGGTAAAATTGCAGATGCCACCGCCATTCAATACCGCATGCTCAACAGCTCTAAAGGACCAGCTGTTTGGTCGCCTCGAGCTCAGAGCGATAAGCTCGCTTATCAAACGGTGATGAAGAAAAAGCTGGAAGAGACCCCTAATCTTTTTATCAAACAAGGAACCACTGAAAACCTCATCGTCCGCGACCAAAAAGTCGTTGGCGTCGAGACTCAGGAAGGGATTGCTTATGCTGCTAAAACCGTCATCCTTTCTTCAGGAACCTTCATGCGCGGCATGATCCATATAGGATCGACAACTTTTTCCGGAGGCCGTGCAGGCGACAAGCCTTCGATCGGACTTTCTGCAAGCTTAGAACAATACGGATTCAAACTCGGCCGGCTTAAAACCGGAACACCTCCTCGCATCAACCGTCGTAGCATCGACATTACCCAAATGGAAGCGCAATGGGGTGAATCTGGAATCCGTTTTTCCTATGACAAACCTGAAGGTCCCGGCCTTGTACAAGTTCCTTGCTATATCACTTATACCTCGGATGAAACGAAAAAAGTCGTTCTGGAAAATCTCCATCTATCGCCGATGTATTCAGGAAAAATCCAAAGCCGCGGACCACGTTATTGTCCTTCTATCGAAGATAAATTTGTCCGTTTTGCCGACAAAGACAGGCACCAAATATTCATTGAACCAGAAGGTCTTCAAACCGATGAGCTCTACATCAACGGGATCTCCACATCGCTTCCTTTCGATGTTCAATTGAAGATGATCCGAACGATTCCTGGCCTGCAAAATGCTGAGATTATGCGGCCCGCTTATGCGATCGAATACGACTATATCACAAGCGGCCAGCTCCATCCGACGCTAGAAACAAAATCCCTCGAAGGTCTTTTTATCTCAGGCCAGATCAACGGCACCACCGGTTATGAAGAAGCCGCTGGGCAAGGGTTGATCGCAGGGATCAACGCAGCCCTTAAAGTCCAAGGAAGACCTCCTTTCTTCTTAAAAAGATCGGATGCATATATCGGCGTGATGATCGATGAGTTAATTACCAAAGAACTCGATGAGCCTTACCGGATGTTCACCAGCCGCGCAGAACACCGTCTACTCCTACGGCAAGATAACGCCGACAGACGCCTTATGCACTATGGCTATGAGCTAGGACTGATCAGCAGAGAAAGATTTGACAAGCTTGAGCTGAAAGAAAAAACAATTACAGAGCAAGTTGAGCTCCTGACAAAAAAATTCATCCAGTTAGATGGCAAAAGTTATACGCTTGCTCAGCTGCTTTGCCGGCCTGAAACCACCTACTTTCAATTACTGACCGATTATCAGTTGCAGGATCATGGCAGTGAGATCAATTTCCAAGTTGAAATCCAGGTTAAATATGCCGGCTATATCGATCGGCAATATCAAGAAGTCGCTAAGTTAGACGGCGTAGAGAAAATGGAAATTCCAGCTCATTTTGACTTTTTGCAAATTGCATCTTTAAGCCGCGAAGCAAGGGAAAAGCTCGATAAAATCAAACCCCGCAATGTCGGCCAAGCGATGCGCCTTAGCGGCATCACACCTGCTGACATCCAAGTTCTGATGGTTGCACTCCGTAATAAAAATATTTATAGTGAACAAAATGAATGTCCTCATTG
>JABDFE010000068.1 GCA_013286675.1 Chlamydiota bacterium | reverse complement strand
CACGAGTTTTGCATAGTCCCATCTGTATAAAAGGTCTGTGCATGAGCTTTAGTTGTAAAAACTGGTATTCTACCATTATAAGTTGTTGAATGGTCGATGTACCCTTCTTCCTTATCATTCCAAACGGCTCCACCTCTAATCCAGTGGTAGGCTAGTGTGCAATAATAGAATGTGCGATACTGGTATGAGTCTTGTACAGTTAGGGCTTCTGCATAGGTTCTTTTATTTTGTGCAGTAAAAGGCTTTAGGTCTTCCAAAGTTAAACAACTAATAGTGTAGGCAACCTTTATGATAGCATCTGCTGCTTGAAGAACTTCATCTTGCTCCCATGGATTGTTCGGATGGTTTTTCAGCGCTTCTTCAAAGGCTTTAAAATGGACATCCTCGTAAAGGTTCCTTAATTTCGCAATTTGGGTGTTAACCGGTTGAAGTGTATTATCACCGGAACAGAAGGCTGTAAATTTAAATGGAGTAATCTCAGGATGGCTTTCAAGGCTTTCTATTGCAAACTTTCTAGCTTCCTTGCCTACTTCTGGAATTTCAGGATAAGAGGGTGTAAAAAGATATTTTGAAATGGCTGAAACTGTAAAAATTCCTCCAATCAACAACAAACCACCCAATACAACAGTTGTCACTCTTTCAGTAAGGGATGAGTTAGGGCAAAAAATATCATAAAACAGATGTGTTGTATGGTTGCATGCGGATTGTACTCAGGGCGATTGCAAGAAAATCTTATTGACAAGTAATTAATTTCAAGTGTGTTGTGTTTGTCCTTTAACTAACATGGAGGACATCATGACGTTTAACCTTGCAGCTGACGCGCCGCTATTAAAAGCCTTTGCTTCGCTCCCGGACCCAAGAAAATCAAGAAACCAAATTTTTCCCCTCATGGATATTGTTGCCGTCGCCATTATTGGTATCCTTTGTTCTGCTAACGATTGGGTGTCAATTGTAAGATGGGCTAACGCGTATGAACAATGGTTCCAATCTGTCGGGTTATGCCTGAGTGGAGTTCCTTCACACGACACGATTGGAAGATTCTTTCGTTTAGTTGATCCCAAGGCATTTGAAGGCTGTTTCGCTCTGTGGATGCACTCTGTTGTTGAAAAGATACAAGGCGTGATTGCCATTGATGGAAAGACCATTTGCAACTCTGGCGATGAGTTTGCCGATACGAAGCCCACTCATATTGTTACGGCTTTTGCTGCAGAAAACGACATTATTCTTGGTCAACTGCGAACAGCTGAGAAATCGAATGAAATTACTGCTATTCCCGAGCTACTACAAATTCTGAAGCTAAAAGGCTGTATTATCACCATAGATGCAATGGGCTGTCAAACAGCGATCGCAGGAGCAATCTACGATCAGAAAGGAGATTATGTGCTCGGCCTTAAAGGCAACCAAGCTACGCTTCACGACGAAGCCATGAATTTTTTCGACCAGGTTATAGAAGTGGAAGCAGAAGAAGCTGGTTGTAGCTATGCAAAAACCACAGAAAAAGACCATGGACGCATAGAGGAACGAGCGATCTGGGTTACTTCAGATTTAGAATGGCTTGGCAACATCGAGGCGTGGAAAGGGCTAAAATCGCTTATTTGTATACGATCAACACGGCACGAAAAGGGAAAAACCACCATAGAGAAGCGATATTATATATCGAGTTTAAAAACAACCGCAGAGCGTTTTGGACAAATCATTCGATTGCACTGGGGAATAGAGAATAAATTGCATTGGCATCTTGACGTAACTTTCAATGAGGATAAAAGCAAGATCAGAGCAGGTCACGGAGCGGAGAATTTTTCTCTCTTGAAGCGCTGTGTTTTAAATCTTGTAAAAGCAGATACAACTGAAAAAGCAAGTGTTAGGCTTAAGAGAATGATGGCAGGATGGGATCCGGCTTACCGGTTAAGACTGTTGGGAGTCAAATAATTTATCATGCAATCGCCCTGAGGGACACACGAGTGGAAAACAGTCAGATAGAATCGCTAGGTGGGTACCCTCAAAACAAAAAGAACGAATTCACTGCTTGAGATCTTGAGCCTCTACAGCCGCACGTTTTAATGCTTTGATTTCGTGATTGATCTTTCTGAGTCCATAAGACAAAACACACCACCAGCTGCTCATCAGCAATGCAACAAAAGAAAAGCAAAAATCAAGCAAGGAGGGGCTTTTAGAAAGAGACCCCAATTCACGTAAAATTCCCAAGGCTGCTAAGATTAACACAACCGTTAGAATTCGAGTTCCGGGCTTCTTGTAGGCGCATCTATATAAAATACAAAAATAGAGAGTCGAAAAGAAGGCAAAAAGACTTATCATGCTCAAGATAAAAATGAGACCTTTATCACCAGCTGGGGCGAAATTTAAGGTCAGATAACCCATCCTGAAAGGCGTAAACACAAAGTACATCATTATCGTGAGTATTAGCCATGCTTTTCTTAGCAGTTTTTGTTTCTCAGTGAAATCGTACTGAAAATTCATTGAAAGCCTTCGTTTATTTGTCTACATGAATAAGCGGTTAAAGATTTTAGCAGAAGCTTTGGTTTGCGTACAGCGAGGATTCAACATAGGGTGTGATTAAAAGTCGTACATAGAGGAATCGATAGCAAAATCGGTGGCTCAATAAGCTTCTTTAGCCGAAAAAGACCATTTTTAAAGCCAAAGGCCTGTAAATCTCTGAAAAACCTGTGGTTGTCATCAAAAAACACTTAATAAAGTGCAGATTGATGTCTGGCTCCTCTATGTACAACTTTTAATCACACCCTTCAACATACCCCATCTGCTACCTATGCCTTGAAGAATTCACATAGCAGCAGGTTACATAGATGCAAGTGGGGGGAGAACAGACCACAGTATTTTCTTATAGAAACCCAAAAAACCACGGTCTTTTCTCTGAAGTTATCGTATTGGAATGTAAAAATTGACTCCAAGTCCAACTCTTGGCTGTGAATCAGAATAAACCTTTAATCCAGTTGCCATCCAATCTAAAACAACCGTCGACATCCATTGAGCATATAAATTCACTATGGCTGCTCCAGCCAATGCTCCCGCGATGCTTGCTCCGCCAATCAGAATATAATCCTTTCTATTCAGAGTTTCACCTTCATTCTTGCAAAACCTTTGCGCAATAAGAGATAAAATTCCCGTAGCTACTGCCATCGTGGTTGCTATTTCTGGAACCAACCTAATATTTCTGCTGCTAAAAGAAAAAGCTAAAGTACTCGCACAACTCACAAGACCAGCACCAACTGCTACCAAACTTGTACTCATAAAAAAACCCATTTTAAATTAGTTTAAAAACACAACTATTTTAATACATAGTTCAAATGTGGTAAATATATAATAATTAATTAAATTAGCAATTAAAAGTTTTAAATTGTTATGAATAGGCTTGTTGCATAACCCATCAGCGTAAGCTGATGGGGTGACCTTGCCCACAAAAATGGGCCATACACACTTTTCCCAACAATCTTTAAAAACACTTAGACAAAA
>JABDFE010000067.1:2701-3567 GCA_013286675.1 Chlamydiota bacterium | reverse complement strand
ACGCTGCTGATCGCAGCGGCTTCTCGATCCGTGAGCTGTTCAAACCGTTCTGCATGCCTTTTGGGAATGATCAAGCAGTGGCCTGGTACGACGGGTTTATGCGTATAGAGGGCGATAATGGCATCGTCTTCATAGAACTTCTGGGCTGCGATGACTTTTGGATCGCAGAAAGCGCAATAATCTTTAGAGAGTTTAGGAGAGGGGATTAAGAAATAAACGCCCACAGACAAAACTGAAATGCTTAAAAAGACAAAAAGGAATTTTTTCATAATATTTTCACGACTTCTGGGATGGTTGCAGGACTAGAAAGCACAATGGCTGTATCGCCTGGAGTTAAGACGCTAAGTTTTGCAGCCAAATAAGATCCAATGGTATCGGCCCCTAGAATGACAATATTCATAGCCATTTAGCATATCTGCTTCGCTCCAGAAAGTACATAGTGAAGAATTAACGTGAGCACATCGCGTAAGATAGGGTTGTCCTTACAATTTTTAATGGGAATAATCCAGTGTATTGAGCATAATGAATTATTCATTATCTGTTTATTATTAAGGGGGATGAGATGTTATTCTTCGCTGCTGCAATTGCGAGTTCCGTAGCAATTATTGGAGGAGGGCCATCGGGTATTGTGGCTGCAAAAGAGGCCAAACAGTCAGGACTTAAAATCACAGTCTTTGAACAAGGTAATAGCATTGGAGGGTTGTGGAGGCCAGACGGTGGGAAGACTTGGGAAAACATGCGGATTAATAATTCTTTTTATGCCTGTAGTTTTTCAGATTACGAATGGCAAAATGACAACGAAAATTTCCCTAATTCAAAAGAAGTTTATCTCTATCTTTGTTCCTATGCAAAAGCTTTTAATATCC
>JABDFE010000067.1:1867-2691 GCA_013286675.1 Chlamydiota bacterium | reverse complement strand
ATCCAGGATGAAGTGCTATTGAACTCGAAAGTTACAAAAATCGAGAAGGAAGGCAATCAATGGCGTGTTGAATGGCTCTGCAATGGGGAGGTAAACGCTTCTCTTTTTGATTCCGTCATTGTTTGCAGCGGCATGTTTTCTCGAGCTTTCATACCACAGATCTCCGGCCAGGAAACGTTTTCTGGTTCAACAATCCATTCCCAAGACTACAAAAATTCAACGCCATTTGAAAACAAGCGGGTCGTAGTGGTCGGAAATGCTTTCAGCGGCTGCGAGATTGCTGCTGAAATCGCTCAAAAAGCAAAGGAAGTGTTCCATCTTTATCATCGGCCATGTGCAGTGCTCTCTCGTTATCTCAAAGAAGAGGAATCCAATAGAAGATTGCCGCATGATCTCTTTTCGGAGAGACGCTCCTTTGCATTTCAGTACCAGGGTTTAACGGTTTCCCAGAGCATGGAAAAATACAATAAGTTTTTGCATGCTCTTTGCAGAAGACAAGAGGAAATCTGCCCAGATTTAATCCTACCGACGTTTTTAGACAGTCCTCCCTACGCTGCGCTCTCCGATTCCTACCCTTCCGAAGTTTGTAAAGGAAGGATTACTTTGAGACAAGCTTCCATTGAACGGATCAAGGGAAATACGCTCTATTTATCGGATGGAAGCAGCCTTTGTGCCGATAATATTGTGTTCTGTACCGGATATCGAACCGACCTCTCGTTTTGCGCACCAGACATCCAAGAAAAGATCAGCTATCAACCCAACGATCCTTTCCAATCTATTCTTTTATATAAAACCATCTTCCATCCAGATCTTCCCAATATGGC
>JABDFE010000067.1:0-1857 GCA_013286675.1 Chlamydiota bacterium | reverse complement strand
TTTGAGCGGAAATATTCCTTTGCCAATACCTGAAACGATGAAAGAAGGAATAAAAGAGGAACAAAATATTCGAGAGTTGAATCCAAAACCTCAATTTAGAGGCTACCTTAGGCTTAGCGATGATTTAGCAAAACAGATAGGCGTATTGCCTGATTGGGCCGACTTGCAAAAGGAGGATCCGCTCTTATATGAAAAATTGTGGAATGGACCTTTTACAACAGCGAGTTATCGATTGATCGGATTCGGGAGCAACCCCGATCTTGCCTTAAAAAGAATTGAAAAGCTCTACAAGTATGCCGGGGAGCCCTTACAAAACCCTGAATACAGTTATCAAACACAGTTTTGAAGAAACAGCGTTTAGGGGTAAAAAATCACGATGGTAGAGGTAGTTGCAAAACTCCCCTCCCCGGAAAAATCGATGATTTTGAGTCAGTTTATCGGGTCCGCCACGCGGCCTGAACCCCACTGCGGGGCACATGCTCGGGGGAGTAGGGACCCGCGGTGGGGCGATAAAATGGCTTCAAAAGGGCGATTTTGCTGAGGCGAGGAGTTTTGCAACTGCCTCGGTATTATTACTTCAACAGAGCTGATGACGATAAGATCCTTAAAACTATAGTAGCACTCATTTTTTTGGTAGCACAGTATTGCTCATCGAGTAAACTATCTGTCAAAGTAAAGCTTGCTCAAAATCGGCCACTCCTTGAAAATATTCCCCAGGCCAAGAGTCTATAAAAAGTTTATTGCACCGGTAGCTCAGTTGGATAGAGTACATGGCTACGAACCATGGGGTCAGAGGTTCAAATCCTCTCCGGTGCGAGGTTTTATGATAATCAAAGTTTTTACTACAGGACCTGCGGAGACAAATTCCATTCTCATTGGATGCTCCAAAACGCGGCATGCTGCCATTATCGATGTGCCCTTGGACAGTACTGAACTGATCGTCCAAGCTCTTAAAAAAGACTCCCTTACGCCTCAGATGATCCTGCTAACCCATTCTCATTGGGACCATCTTGCCGATGCGGCTAAGCTCAAAAAACTGTTAGGAGTCCCTATCTATGTCCACCATGAAGACGCGGGTAACTTGGAGAGGCCGGGCTCTGATAGGCTTCCGCTTTTCTTTCCCATAGAGGGGGTCAAACCAGATAAATTTTTAAGTGATGGTCAGATCATTCCCTTGGGGGATTTGCAAATCGAAGTCATCTGCACCCCAGGGCATACCCCTGGAGGGGTCTGTTTTTGGCTTAAGGCACAAAAAATATTAATATCAGGAGATACCCTTTTCAAAGGGACGATAGGAAATATTAGCTTTCCAACTGCCCGTCCTGAACTCATGTGGCACTCGCTGAAGAAACTCGCCAAGCTGCCTCCTGACACACGGGTTTTCCCCGGTCATGGGCCTGAAACGACGATCAAGGCTGAAAGCTGGATTGCGCAAGCTAGGGAAAGATTTGAAGAATTCTAGGGTGTGTCATCAATTGCTAATGACCTAGATTCGAGTTCTTTTCCTCTAGGAGCTCGCAAAAATAAGAGGGCCATATTGATTAATATGGCCCTCTTATTTTCGTTGCCCATGGTGCGAACTCCTAGAGAGAAAATAATCTCGAATATAGGCTATTATGAATTGATGACACACCCTAAAAAAGGAAAAATATGAATAGTTTATTGATTGGAAAGCCAGCTCCAGCCTTCAAGGCAAAAGCTGTTGTAAACAGAAACATTGTAGATGAGTTTTCGCTAAGCAATTTTTTAGGACAGTATGTCGTCTTTTTTTTCTATCCTTTAGATTTTACGTTTGTTTGTCCGACAGAGCTGCATGCATTTCAAAGTAAACTCGAGATCTTTGAGAAGAGAAATGCA
>JABDFE010000066.1 GCA_013286675.1 Chlamydiota bacterium | reverse complement strand
TCATGAAAAGGCCTGTCACAGACAAGCATGGGCATACTTTTGAAAAAACCGAGATGGAACAATTTCAAATAAATCATAGGGGATGCCCTATACAACCAAATAATCGAGTAATATATTTTGATAATTTGGCTGTAAAAAACTGTATCGAATCATGGCAAAAAATCATAACAGACTACAACAGGGATCGCCAATCTTATGAATTAAGACAAGAGAAGATGCAAGAGGAAATCAACGTGCTTAAAAAAGAAAAAAAGCAGCTTGAGAGGAAGAATCAGGATTTGAAAGAGGATTGTCGAGGAGCGGAAGCTAGAGAACACTTTTTTAATCAAGCTGTGATAACTGCATTTCAGGACATGAGTAAAGCACAGGACGAGAAGGACCAAGCACAAAATCAACTTTTATCTAGTGCTGCAGAAGTTGTTGGTGGCGTAGTTGCAGGTGGTATTGCCGTAGCAACAACTGGACCGGTAGCTGTGGTTGTTGGAACGGCTATTGGAACTGGAGCAGTACTACATGGCTTCTGGAATGGATTGGATGCAAATAATAAAATCAATGAAGCTGACACAAAGTTAAACAATTACAAGCAACAATTGCAGTCAACATTAACGGCTTATAGGTCTTTTTCCCTCAAAGACTGGAATGGCTTTTGGGAATTCATGCATCCAAGCTAGAAATGATTCTTCTTAGACTAGTCGACTTGTACAAGTTTAAGGCCGATAATCCCGATAATAATGAGCATGATCGAAAGCAACCGGACAATATGGTGAGAATCTCCAAAGAAAATAATTCCTGTCACAACAGTTCCAGCAGCGCCGATCCCAGCCCAGACTGCATAAGCGGTGCCGATAGGGATGGTTTTCATCGCTTGCGAAACGGCAAAGAAGCTCATTACAATAAAAACCACTGTAATGATACTCGGAATGAGTTTGCTAAATCCCTGGCTATATTTCAGGGAAATGGTGAAGCAGATTTCAAAAAATCCGGCGAGTAATAAAAAGATCCAAGCTGTAGACATGCTTTCAACTTATACCTAAATGGCCAATATCATTCCAGCAGATGATGACTCTGGTCAAGCGTTCATAGCCTAGAATTGAAAGCGAAGCTGGCGATAAGGTCAGCTCATTTCCAAAAGCGGGGAGAGCGCCTAACCACACCGTTGCAAAGATTCTTAGAAAATGCGCATGGGAAAAAATTGCAACTTTTCCCTCAAGCGAGTGAACCTGATGCAAAAAATGGTGGGCTCTTGAAGCAATCTGCTGAGGAGATTCACCGCCAGGAGCTCCATTTTCAAAGATGTTCCAAGTGGGATTTTTTTCATGAATCTGCTGCGTTGTCAATCCTTCGTACTGGCCATAATTCCACTCCCTTAAGTCTGGGTTGATCATGGGATCATACCCACAGAGCTTGCAGGTTTCTAAAGCCCTTTTTAAAGGGCTGCAAAAGATTTTGGTGAACTTTTCTTGCACTAAACGTTTTTTGAGCAGCTCTGACTGTTTTTTACCCAGATCTGTTAATGAAAGATCAGTCGTGCCCGTATGCCGTCCATTTTCTGACCATTCGGTGGCACCATGACGGATGAGATAGAGTTCAAGGAAGGTAGTTTTTTGCGACACGCTTAAACTCCCTGATTTGCTTGGTTTGCCAAGCTGAAGACTTTTTGAGTTCTTTGGCTAAAATTTTCGCTATTAGGGGTGCTGCTTTGATGGCTGCTCTCGCATCTAAAAATAAGATTCGGGTTCTTCGGGCTAAGATGTCTTCGACGCTGCGTGCCATTTCATTGCGGGCAGCCCAAACCACTTCAGCGAGCAAGTAGGGAAGACCGGGTGTAATGCTTTGGCCCCATTTTTTATTGCGGCGGATGAGTTTTTTGATGGCTTTGGCATCGGTGCCATATAGGCTCCAGTGCTGGGTTCGATTGGCATTTTTTTCATAACCGTGCAATTGCAGATCGGTTGTGATGCAAGCTCGATAGGGAAGGCGTGCAACGGAAATCGCTTTATTGATCACGTCTTCTGCCATTTTGCGATAGGTGGTCCATTTGCCTCCGGCAATGGTGACAAGTCCCGACTTAGACGTGGTTATCACATGATCCCGAGAGATGGCCGCAGTCGATTTTCCAGGCGTTCTAACAAGGGGACGCTGTCCGGCAAAAATGCTTAAGATGTCTTTTTTTGTCGGTGCTTGATGGAGATAACGCGCGGCATGCTTAAGTAAAAAGTCGATCTCTTCTTTCAGGGGCCTCGGTTCTAAAGACGGCTTGTCAACCGGAATATCCGTTGTTCCAACTAGGACTTTTCCATGCCAAGGGACTAAGAAAATCACCCGTTTATCATCGGTATGCGGGACTAAAATGGCGGTATGATTGGGAAGAAAAGAAACTGGTAGAACAAGATGAATTCCTTGGCTAGGTTCCATTAGCTTTGCTGCTTTTTTATCATCGGACTGGCGTAAATTGTCGGAAAAAATCCCGGTGGCATTGATCACAACTTTTGCTTTGAGATTGTAGTGTTTGCCTGTTTCAATATCGGTTGCCCGGACGCCGTCAATCTTCTTGTTTTTCTTCATCAAAGAAGAGACATGCATATAATTGACAAGGGTAGCGCCAAGATCTCCGGCTGTCTGAGCAAGTGTAATGGCAAGTCTTGAATCATCGAATTGTCCGTCGTAATAAAGGGCGCCGCCGCGTAGTCCCTTTCTTTCAATGGTCGGGATTGCCTGCAGCGTCTGTTTGCGTGTCAGATTCCGCGAGGGTTCTAGTCCGAGCTTTCCCGCCAACAGATCGTACACTTTCAAACCAATGCCGTAAAAAGGTCCTTCCCACCAGCGGTATAAGGGAACTAAAAAAGGAAGGTGGTGCACGAGATGGGGAGCATTATCACAGAGAAGACCGCGCTCTCTTAAGGCTTCCGTGACTAGACCGATGTTGCCTTGTTGGAGATATCTTAATCCGCCGTGGATGAGTTTCGTGCTGCGGCTCGATGTTCCCTTAGCAAAATCGCTTTGCTCCAAAAGAAGCGTTTTATACCCTCTTGAAGCAGCATCGACAGCAGCGCCAAGACCTGTCGCTCCGCCTCCAACAATAATGATATCCCAATGGTCTCTTTTGAGATCCTGGACCATCTTGTTTCGATTCATTTTGCTTCCCAGGTTTGTGCGCAGGCGATGGCTTTTGCCCATTTATGATAAAGAGCCTGGACTTGAGCAGCAGGCATGTTGGGTTGAAATTTTCTGTCTTCCTGCCAAGAGGCTGCTGCTTCTTCTTTATTCTTCCAGAAACCGACTGCAATGCCTGCTAGAAAAGCGCTCCCTAGCGCTGTCAATTCGGTGATTTTTGGACGGATCACGGGGACATCCATGAGATCGGCTTGAAATTGCATGAGAAGATTATTGGCAACGGCACCGCCATCGACACGGATTTCTGCAATGGGCACTCCAGCGTCAGCTTCCATGGCTTTTAAAACATCCATGACTTGAAAGGCGATGCTGTCAAGAGCGCTTCTAGCAATATGTGCAGCCGTTGTTCCGCGCGAGAGTCCAACAAGAGCGCCACGAGCGTAGGGATCCCAGTAGGGAGCTCCAAGACCTGTAAAAGCAGGAACAAAAAAGACGCCGCCGCTATCTGGGACTGATGCAGCA
>JABDFE010000065.1 GCA_013286675.1 Chlamydiota bacterium | reverse complement strand
AGAGAAGGTTCAACTGACGGGAGCTAAAAAGTCGCTTAAGGGCTCCAACGATTTTCCAGAAACCAAACGGCACTGAGTTTTTGATAATATGCGTTTCTTGGAAGAAAATTAAGAGGAGGGTGATGTTAAACAATCCTAAAATTGCAGAAAGCCAAAACGGAAAGCTGGGTGAGAAACTACCAAATAAATCCCCTGATAAAATCGCACAAATGTAGCTGACGCCTCCGACGGCTGCCAGCAAACTGAAATTGTGCACCTTATGCTTAAGCGTGCGTGACATATCAGCTAGAGACGCAAGACAAAGGGTTAAGTTTCCGGCGAAAAATCCTGCCAAGAAACGCCCGGCTAAGACCCAAGCAAAACCTCCCCAGTGAAAGGCAGATCCCATGATACCGTTTCCGATGATCGTCCCTCCGATCGAGATCAGAAAGGTTTTTTTCCGGCCAATTCGATCGGAAAGTGCTCCAAAAATAGGAGCTCCAAGGGATTGAGCGAGTGGAAAAATCAGGATGGTGAAAAGAGCCAAAACCGGCCGCTGTGCTTGAGAAATAGGGATATAGGCATCTTGACCTAAGACCAAAGGTCCAAATAGAAAAAAGACAATGGCAAAACCAAAGTGATCGATGAAATAGGTGAGAAGAACGGGAATGATGCTTTGGCGATGCGTCATCCCCTAATCAATAACAGCTTATGACTTTCTTGCCATTTCTTTTTGAACAGCTACGGGCTCTTCTCTAAAGCGATAGCCGACGCCGCGGACAGTCTCAATCCAATCAAACCCAGGGCCGAGTTTTTTTCTCAAAGAAGCGATATGCACATCGATATTCCGATCGACGATGAAGGCATCATCGTTATGGATATCATCCAAGAGTTGGTTGCGGGTCAAGACTTTGCCTCGATTCGTCAGAAGGCGCTTAAGAATACCAAATTCAGAAAGGGTGATAGCGATGATCTTATCTAACCTGCGCAAGAGGTACCTGTCGACTTCGAGTATAAAATCACCAAAGGAGAGAACTTTAGGTGTTTTTTCTGCTTCTTTCCCGCGGCGAAGAACTGCCTTAATGCGAGAGAACAGAACTTTGGGAGAAAAAGGCTTAGCAACGTAGTCATCGGCTCCAAGCTCTAAACCTAAGATAACATCGATTTCATCTCCTTTTGCAGAGAGAACAATGACTGGGATGTTTTTGAGCTCAGGATTGCTTTTCATTTTACGGCAGATATCAAAGCCGTTTTGTCCAGGCAGCATGATATCTAAAATAACGAGATCTGGTTTTTCACGCTCAATAGCTCGATACCCGTTCAGACCGTCTACCTCGACATGCATTTTGTAGCCTGACAGCTCGGCCTGGAGCTTGATGAGAGCTGCGATATCCTCTTCATCTTCGATGAGTAAAATGCGTTTTTTGTGGGTCATGAGTGTTCCTCCGAAAGGGAAGAATATAATCAGGTTGACTATTTTTTTTAAATCTCGAAAACATAATTGCTTAAAGAGACTTCAGGCAAGGAGTGTCCAAGAAAGGTTTTTCCTAAGAGACGGAACTTTTCCGGATCATCAGAAACAAAAAATTGGGTGGTAGGTTCGTGGAGGGGATTAAGACATTGCTTTTCTTCGAGAAGTTTTTTGAGTGCAGCAGCACAAAACTGTGCAGGATCGATGACTTGGACGTTGGGGCCAACGGTTTGTTGAATCTGTTTTAAGAGGAGAGGAAAATGAGTGCATCCTAAAATGAGCGTATCGATCTCTTTATTTTTTAGGGAGTGGAGATACTCAAATGTTGCCATAGCAGTGATAGGATGGTCGATATACCCTTCTTCAACAAGGTGAACAAGTAGTTGACATGCTATTGGAGAAATCTCAGCAGTGGGGAGTATTTTTTGGATCGCATTTTGATAGGCGCCCGAAGCAATCGTTCCACGCGTTCCTAAGACGGCAATCTTTCCACGTTTGGAAATCTGTGCGACTTGTTCAATCATCGGTGTTGTGACGCCGATCACGGGAATCTCGAACTTCTTCTGCAGCTCTTCTAGGGCAAACGAACAGGCGGTATGGCAAGCGACGACCAAGACTTTGATTCCTTGCTCTATCAAGAAAGAGGCGTTTTCTATGGAATATCTTTGGATGGTTTCCCGGCTTTTTGTTCCATACGGAAGGCGAGCGGTATCACCGAAATAGATGATGTTTTCAGAAGGGAGTAAAGACCGAATGGCCTTAAGCACGGTAAGTCCGCCAAAACCTGAATCAAAAATTCCAATAGGGTCAGTAGTCATTGCGGAATCTTGAGTTCTTGTCCGATGGCAATTTTGTCTGAAGAGAGTTGGTTGTTTTTTTTGAGAGCGTCTGCTGTTGTCTGATGCATGCGTGCAATTTTTTCTAGGGAATCGCCGGACTTGACGCGGTAGGTGTTTTGAGTTGCAGTTTCTGGTGCAGCATAGGTTTTAGATATTTGAGAGAGTGTTGAACGGAGCTTGCTCACTTCACCAAGTTTGCGGTCGATCTCCTGGATTTGATCGCGATAGTGGGAAAGAGAAGTGGTGGTTTGGTTTGCATACGACATGAGCGATTTTAGATCACCGCTCATCTTATCGACAGTTTTTTCCAGAAGACCGATTTTCCGTTGCAATGAGGCAACCTCTCCTTTAGGTGAAGCCATTTCCCTGGCCTCCCTGGTCTCGAATTTTTCTTCCAGCAGCTTTAACTCAACTTCAGTGCCATGCAGAGAATGTTTGAGATCAGCAATTTCTGTTTTCATCTCTTCAATAACATGATCATTGTTTCCGCGAAGAGCCGTGAGAGTCGAGGTGCACCCCCAAATGAGGGGGGTGCATAGAAAAATAAGAGCGATTTTTTTATTCATCGTTTTTGGTGCACTCGGAAGTGAGCGCGACGGTTTTTAGACCATGCATCGGGGTTATGGGCTGGATCAAACGGTTTCTCTTTGCCGAAAGAGATCGTGTGAACTTGATCCGGATGGACTCCTTCTTTGACGAGAAGTGAGCGAACAAAGTTAGCGCGTTTGGTTCCTAAGGAAAGGTTGTAAGCTTCAGGGCCACGCTCATCGCAATAGCCTTCGACAATCACATTGATATTTGGATGCGATTTCATATACGCAGCGATGCGGCGCACAGATTCTAGATAGTGCTTTCCGTTTACGGTGTGTTCATCGGTGTTGAAGAAAACAGGGGTAAAAATCGTCGCAAGCGAGCCTGCAGGATCGGCAAATTCGCTGGCGGAGGGCATTCCAGCTTCACCGAGATCTCGGCTGGGCTGGCGGACTGATCTCTCAGCAAATTGAGTTTTCAGGTCGTCTTCGTTGAGAGGAATAAATTCTTCATCAACGGGGCCTGCTAGGCCATCACCTTTTCTAGAGTTTGCATCCCAAAGCGCAGAAGTTTTTTGGTCATTATATTTATATCCGGCGCCTGTTTGGTTATCGTCCCAAATGTTGCCAGATCTTTGTTGACATCCCGTGGCTAGAAGTGCGCAAACGGTCAAGAAGCACACTTTTAAGACCTTCGATTTTTTCATATACGTATCCTTGTTTTTATTAACGTGTTCCCCATGCCGGGTAATGTTTTATGCCTGTACCCTTGTCTCCACTAGGGGAGACTTTAACCACGTCAGGCTGATTTAAATTCACAATGTATAATTCCGATATATGGCCATCTGTCGAG
>JABDFE010000064.1 GCA_013286675.1 Chlamydiota bacterium | reverse complement strand
TCCTTGCCGGAATATTTTAGAGCTAGCTCATCCCACCTCTGATCCATCAGGTCGATCACTTCTTTAACGACAGGATGGCCAGGTCGAGATCCAATCACCCCATTTCCAGCTGTGATGTTAAGTCCAGCAACAAGTGGATGAGGAGCTTCGAGTCCGCAATAAAAATCATAAGCTCCATGCATCCCATCAAACGGTTGAAGGCAATTGGCGTCGTGATCGACATAGACTCCGCCTAGGGTGTAGAGGATCTCAAATCTCAAGACGTCAGATTTTTCTCCCCAGTTTTCCGAAGAGTCATAACATCTACTAAGCAGCGGAAAAGGGTATTTCTTAATCAAAATCGTTTCCATGCCGTTACAGGGTGCATCTCTTTGCCGATCCGTCCAAAATTTAAACTTCCAGTCGGGATTTTTCGCCATCCACGTGCGGACATTTTCAACGGATTCTCTAGGAAAGGTGCGCGGCCCCAGCCAAATGAAATGGACAACTTTGGGAATTTTCGCTACCGATTTTCTACCTTTAAGTTCTTTTTGCCGCTCGTAGAGCTGCTTATATCTTGTCAGCGCTTCGACATCAATAGGCTGCGCCACATGTGTCCAATGGCTCGTGTTTTTTCCCATCAAAAGATCAAAATCATCTTTCTCTATAGAAAACAGCAAAGTGCTGGATAAAACGAAGGCAATAAGATACTTATTCACTTACTTACGACCTGTTTTTTTTGCAGATTTACCTGATGCCACAAGCTTTTTTGGATATTCCAACTGCCAGTCTTCAGGATAACAATAAGAAGGATTTAAGATCCGAGTCGGAGGATGATCTATCAAATAACGAATAAGATAGCTTTGGTCGTGCCAACGGGAGATAAATTTTTTCTCGAGATCGGCATCAACACGTTTCCTTGCTTCTTTCACTAAATTCAAAAATTCGTTTTTCCGTCCCCCGTAAAGAGAGCACGAAAAGTAGTGCTTGCCTTCATGAGGCCCGACATAAGCAGCTGAGATTTTTTTATTCTCATAATCGCCTCTTTTTTTCAAAAAAGCAGGATGCTGAGTCGCAACTAGATCCGATAAAACCTCTTCACCGACAGGAGCTACAAAGACCAGATCTGCATCAACTGCAAAGAGGTAGTCCATTTTTTCAAAAAGCTTTGCATGCTCTTCATACACCTGGAAACGCTTCAAAGTGACGTACGGCCACCCAAAATTCTCCTGCCGAACTTTGATCAAATCATTGGCCTCATGAAGCTTTTCTCCATCCGTAAAGATGAAATAGGCCACATCATGGTTAATACAGAAAAACTTTCGGCCTGATTCGATGAGTTCTTTGGCTTTCATTTCGTACTCATCCATTGCCACAATGCAAACACCGATCTTATGCCGCGCAGGTTCAACTTTTTTTTCAACATCTGCAAGCAAATGAGAACACACAAAAAATGACAACCGTCAAGATTCGACGCATAATGAATCCTAATTTCCCGCAAGGGTGCATTTATAATAGGTGTAGAATTATACTAGCAACGGCTAGAAAGTTTGAATTTGGGCTGGCTGCGACCCAAGTGCAATTTGGGCCCAATCGATCCCTTCGGGCCGGTTCGCTTGCGCTCACCTGCTCCGCACTGCGAAGGCCCCCGAGCCTTCTCGTGTTTCCGCAGCCTCGTCACCCTTCCCACACGGGGAAGGGTATCCTCGCTCGGAACACAAAGCTTCGATTGTGCCTTGTCTCGCAGAGTCCAAATTCAAACTTTCTAGCCGCCGCTAGTATACATCTAGAAAAAAAATCTTAATGATATGAACAAACAACTTATTGTTTTGAAAAAAATGAAAAAAGCCCTAGTCATTGTTGAGTCTCCCGCCAAAATTAAAACCCTAAAAAAAATTTTAGGGCCTAATTATGCTGTCGAATCGTCCGTTGGGCATATCCGCGATCTGCCCAAAAAAGGATTCGGGATCGATATCAAAAACGATTTTGAGCCCGAATACACCGTGCTCGAAGAAAAAAAAGATGTTATTGCCAAACTCAAAAAATCGGCTAAAGAAGCAGAAGTCGTCTACCTCTCTCCTGACCCTGACCGCGAAGGAGAAGCCATCGCCTGGCACATCCTGTCTATCCTTCCTCCTAAAACTAAAGCCAAGCGCGTGACCTTCAACTCGATCACTAAAGAAGCCGTCTTAGATGCGCTAAAACATCCTCGCGATATCGATCAAGCCCTTGTCAACGCCCAACAGGCTCGCCGGTTACTCGACCGCATCGTCGGATATAAAATTTCTCCTATTCTCACACGCCGAGTGCAAGGAGGCCGCGATGGCGGACTCTCAGCAGGCCGCGTCCAATCCGTTGCTTTAAAGCTCGTCGTCGACCGCGAAATCGAAATCGAAGCGTTCAAGCCCGTTGAATACTGGAACATCTACTCCGAATTCTTATCCAAGAAAGGCGAGCAGCCGTTTTCAGCCACCCTCTTTTCAGTTAATGGCAAGAAAATTGAAAAAGAAACGACCGATGGAAAAGATGTTTTCTTGATTCCGAACCAAAAAACCGCCGACGACCTGGTTAAAAAACTCAAAAGTGCGACTTTTAAAGTTGCCCATGTCGAGAAAAAAGAGAAAAAAAGAAATCCTGTCGCCCCTTTCATCACCTCAACAATCCAACAAGAAGCTTCACGCCACTACGGATTTTCCGCAACCCGTACCATGAATATCGCCCAAACCCTCTACGAAGGGGTCGAGCTTGGACAAGAAGGCGCAGAAGGTCTTATTACCTACATGCGTACCGACTCTGTCAGAATCGTTCCTGAAGTCATCGAAGCCGTTCGTCAGCACATCGTAAAAAAATACGGCAAAGAATATGTCCCGGAAACGCCCCGCATCTACTCCACTAAAAAAAGCGCCCAAGATGCCCACGAAGCGATCCGTCCAACTAATCTCAACTACACTCCTGAGAAAATCCAAAAATATCTCACGCCCGATCAATTCAAGCTCTATACCTTAATCTGGCGCCGTTTTGTCGCTTCCCAAATGAATCCTGCCGTCTACGACACGATCTCCTGCGACATCGAAACCAATAACAACTTGATGCTCCGCGCTACCGGCTCTGCGATCAAGTTTTCTGGATTCTTAGCCGTCTACGAAGAAAAACAAGACCGCGCTCCTGAAGGTGAAAAAAAAGATGAAGATAAACTCCTTCCTCCGCTCACTGTCGGACAAACCCTCCAATCGCTCAGCATTACACCTGAACAATCTTTCACCAAGCCTCCTCCGCGCTATACAGAAGCTTCTCTTGTGAAAGAACTCGAAAGACTCGGTATCGGCCGTCCTTCGACCTATGTCTCGATCATGCAGAAGATCCAAAGCCGCGATTATACCATCAAAGACAAAGGCGCTCTCAAACCAACAGAGCTCGGACGCGTGATTGCTAAAATGCTCGAAGACAATTTCAAGTTGATCATGGATGTGACTTTCACAGCGACGATGGAAGACGCGCTTGAACAAGTTGCTGAAAACAAAATCCCATGGAAAGACCTCATCGCTGAATTCTGGAAAGAATTCATCCCGACCGTTGAAAATGCCGAAAAAGATGCCTTTGTTCCTAAACAGCTCACCGATATCGTCTGTCCAAAATGTCAGCACAAAGTACAAAAGATCTGGTCGCGCAATAAATACTTCTACGGCTGCTCGAACTATCCCGACTGCGACTACACCGCTCCAATTGAGGCCCTCGATTTCAAAAAGGAAGACTACGCTGATGACTTTGACTGGGATCAAGTATGCCCCAAAGACAAAGCTCCAATGA
>JABDFE010000063.1:2395-3808 GCA_013286675.1 Chlamydiota bacterium | reverse complement strand
TCTAGTTCTGCACCACTCAGGTAAAAAAGCGGAGTAGTACAGAACGTCAAAAACGGATGAACAAAGAATCCCGCTAATTCTGCTGCAAGAGCAGATAAATAGCTGAAAGTACGATCAAAGATTCCTAAGTAGTTCACATTGGAGTCAAACTCATGAATTTGTATAGCTTCTGATATCATCCCACCTCCTAGGGATAATCCGTGGAATGCAATATGGGAGGCTTTGACTTCTTTTTCCAAAAGCTGGAGTCCCGCTTCAAATCCAGCGCCCATTTGATAACGTGTTGGATACCCTTTACTGCGTCCAACAGAGGGACCATTGATCAATAAAGTGTTGAATTTGTCGTTAGAGAAATACTCCACATAGTTTTCCATGGCCATACCGTTTCCTAAAGCGTAAATGGTCCATTTACGATTAGCAATAGCATCTTTATGTCCAATGAGGGTGGCGTTGTAGGCGGTTCCTGATTTATGCAGCGTTATTTTTTGAGTGACATATCCTTGCTTATGTAACTTGTTGAATTGTTGTTGCTCAGTCTCGGCAAGCCTATTGGCATATACGAAAGAGAATGCGGCCGGATAAACGGCATATCCGATTATAGTGGAAGCAATTTTTCTGACAGTCAAAGCTAGGATAACATAACTTGCATAAGACAGAGTAGGAGGCAAAATTGTTCTTCTAGCGAGGGTATAAAGACTGAGACCCCCAGCTACAAAGAGCAGGTTATTAACGATGCGCCAGACCTTCTCGGATAAGGTTGTCGAGGCTGTGAAACTTTTTAAAGATTGCCAGGGTAAAGTGTCGCCAGTTGTTCCAACTTTTGTTGTCATCGGTAATCATAGCTCCTCTCCGTGGAAATTATATCATACGAAGAGGAGTTTTCAATTGTTAATTTAAGCTTAAGTCTTCAGGGATCATCGAGAGGGTGGCGTATTTGCCGCCCATTTCACGCAGGAGTGTCTGCCAGAGTTTCTCTGGAGGCGTTTCAAAGACATGGTGGGCTGAGGCAGGGCAAATGAACCACATGCCGGCCATGAACTCTTGTTCGAGCTGGCCAGGGCCCCAGCCGCAGTATCCAAAACATAGGCGGACTGCAGGGCCATTCGGATCGGTCATCGCTTCTTGGAGAAACTGAAGATCTCCGCCTAAATAGATGCCATCTGAGAGTTTTAGAGTGAGATCAGGCTGCTGATCGCTAGAATGGACTAGCATCATCTGGCTCGGTTGAAGAGGGCCGCCAGCCCGGATCTGTACGCGGGGATTGGCGATATCTTTGATGTCGATCACTTCTTCGGGAATCTCCACATCGAGAACTTTATTCACTAGGATGCCAAACGAACCGGAAGGGCCGTGTTCACAAAGGAGAATAACACCGCGGAAATACATCCCTGCATTAATATCGGGGCTGGCGAT
>JABDFE010000063.1:0-2375 GCA_013286675.1 Chlamydiota bacterium | reverse complement strand
CTTTGGTGAGCTGAGCGTACGGTTCTTTTGCCATTAGTCTGCAATAGCTTCGTAAAGCTTTTCGTTGTAGAGATGGAGGTTGTTCGACATCTCTGTCACTTGTCTCATGAGCTGAGCAAAGTTCTCTTTGAACTTCGTATTTTCTTGAACAGTAGAGTCTGATTGAGATCGGTCAATCACCATGGAAAGACGTGCCATGGATGTATTGATCTGGTCGATTTCTTTTTGGAAGTAATTTTTAAAAGAGTCGGGCGTTTCCAATGCATTCATCTCGGAGATGCGTTTGACTCTGGTTCTTTGCCAGCTTTTATTGAGATGGAAGAGGACGCCATAGTGGTTGACGTCGTTCATCATGGTGTCCATCTTGCTCATGACGGCGGTCATTCTTAAGAATAAGTCTTCGTCGGTGAAAAGCTTCCCAAAGGTACCTTGCCCAGAAGCCATGGTTTGGCAGACAGTGCCGAGGGATTTGGAGAGATCTTTGATATGAGAGACAGCAGGCCCAAAATTCTCAAACACGCCGTCTTTGTTCATTTGAGCGAGCGCACTATCGATTTTTTGCAGAGAGGTAGAGAGTGCAATGGTGCCCTCGTGGAGCTGAGGGACCAGCTGGTGTTCATTGACAGAGCGGCCGATGGTGTCGATTTGGGTCATGGCCGATCCAAAAGAAGAAACAGCTAGGCTTAAGTTTGCTTCGTTGTCTTCAAACCAGGTTTTCACTAGATCAGCCGTGTCGTTGAGTTTTTCACCGATATCAGAGAGCCTGTTGAAAGTATTTTCCAGAGGATCGACAGAATCGGCATAGACAGGGCTTTTATCGGAGATCATTTGAGGAGTTGTTCCAATCGGTGGGGTTCTTGGTGTGATCCCAATCGATCTTTCTCCAAGAAGACCCGATGTTTGCAGCGTGATCTGGTCGGTGCTATAGACATGAACTTTAGAGTCGATTTTTAGAGTCAGCTGATAGAAATAGAGTCTTCCGAGCTCATCGCTAGGCTGAGTTTCCCTCGCATGGGAGATCTCATTGACAGCGGTTACAACTCCGACAGGCTTGCCAGCAAAAAGGACACGCGTGCCGACGTGGATTTTGTTGATGTTAGAGAATCGGAGATAGATGGTCTGCTTCTCATCGCCAACGGTTGGACGCAAAAACATGACTAGGCCTACAAAAAGGCCAAGGCCTGTGATGAGAAAGATTCCAATTAAAAAATTCTTGATCGAGTTATTCATGCCTTCCCATCTTACGAGGTCCTTCAGTAATAGTCTTCCTTAAGAATTCAATTATAGGATTATCGATTTTCAGGAAAGCCTCAGGTTCTGCAATATGTATAATTTTTCCTTTGTCTAGGAGAGCTAGCCGATCAGCGACATGGAAGGCCGATAAGATATCATGGGTCACGACAATGCTGGTAGCCTGCAGCTCATGCTGGGTCTTGACGATGAGTTCGTTGATTTGCATCGAGGTGATAGGATCCAGGCCCGTGGTCGGTTCGTCATAAAGGATAATCGACGGCCGGTAGACGATGAGCCTCGCCAAGGCTGCCCGCTTTCTCATCCCGCCAGAGAGCTCAGACGGCATCTTTTGCTGTGTTCCGGCAAGTCCGACCATACTTAAGGCTTTGGTGACTCTATCCTGGATCTCTTGCTCAGAGAATTTTTTTCCGGTCGTCACATCGCCATGTTGGTCTAAGAAAAATCGTATATTTTCTTCGACGGTCATTGAATCAAAGAGGGCCGCCCCCTGAAAGAGCATCCCCATGTTGATCACGGCTTTATAGAGATCAGGCCCAGATAGATCCGAAATACGGGCTCCATCGATATCGATGGTTCCTTCATCGGGTTTGGAGATCCCGATGATATGCTTTAACAGAACGCTTTTTCCTGTGCCAGATCGACCCAAAATCACAAGAGTTTCACCCTTTTGGATATCTAGGTCGACTCCATCGAGGACCTTGGATTTTTTAAAGCTTTTTTTCAGGTTTCTGATTTCGATCATAGAAGTTTCTGTAGCTGGCTCCTGAAAGTATTCAAGGCAAGGGTCAGGAAGAAGTTCGTAAACAAGATGCAGCAGTACGACAGCACCACGCTATTAGTTGTAGCGTTTCCGACTCCCGCAGCTCCGCCAGACGTCTTCATTCCTTTGTAGCACGAAATCGACATGATGATCCCACCAAAGACAAATGCCTTCACAATTCCTGTCGTTAAGTCAAACATCGTGATATGAAGAGGCATCGGATCAAAAAAAGCAGTCCCTGACATCCCAAAAAAGTAGACTGCAATGACATAGCCTCCGATGATCCCCATGATCATGCTAAAAATCGTCAACATAGGCATGATAAAGATTCCTGCTAAAATCCGGGGTGCAAGCAAATATC
>JABDFE010000062.1 GCA_013286675.1 Chlamydiota bacterium | reverse complement strand
TAGCAGCTTGTTCCACTTTTTCTTCGAAGAGGATTGCAAGTTCCTTACCAATTTGATGATTCGAATCTAAGATTGCTTTATTTGCCATCTTAAAACCTAGTCGGGGTGTATCTGGATGATGTAAGACCTCTATAATGATTGGGATTGCCAGTTCCATTTGCGTTGGATCAATACTTAAATGAATTTTCCATTTTCCCCTTCCCTGGAAAATCACTGAACCCAAAATCAAACTAAATGGCTTATCCAGCTTAATATCTTCTTTAGGAGGTATTCCTATCCAAAGAGGTTCGTTAGGATCGGTGTATGTACTGAGTAATTTTTTTGCTACTGGGGATAGCACAGAGTCGTTCGTTAAAGATGAAGATAAGCTAGTTTCTTTGGCAATTGTCTTTGAGGCCAAATTCTGGGTCTTTTTAGTTAATTCATCGTCTTGCCCAAATGTCACTAACCATCTTCCTAGCAAATATGCACCCATTCCTATAACAGCTAGGCAAAGAAGAGAAGCGAGTTTATTCTGTCTTCCGAAGGCATATATTGTCCCTGCCATAATCCCTCAAATAAATTGTCTAATCATCATATCATTTTAGTTAACTAAATGAAACAAATAAAAAAATTTTATATAAAGAGCTCTAACTAATTATTTACTGATTAAAGGCCAGATCTGGTCTTCATGATCAATGATATGATCGGCGATTTGCTCATAGAGGTCTTTGCGGGATGCATACATCTCTTCAAACGACTCTTCTGGCCGATGGGGCTCTAAGAAAGTTGGAAGCCTTCCATAGAGGAGCCGTTCTTTGATGATTTCTTTAGGGACACGTAGATAAAAGATCTTGCCCAGTTTTTTAAAGATAGCGACATTCTCAGGAGCTAAAACGGATCCTCCGCCAGTAGCGATGACACAGTTTTGGAAATCGACAAGAGCAGCAATCACCTTTTTTTCAATCTCATAGAAATCGTCTGGGCTATCAAGATAGCTATGGTGGCAAAGATCATCGGTATCAATAAAGTGCAGGCCGGTTTTTTCTGAGATTTTTTTTCCGAGGGTTGTTTTGCCACACGATTTGTATCCGCAGAGAATGATGTTATTCAATGTTTGCTCCTACTTCACGTAAGTGGTCAAAAAATCCCGGAAAGCTCTTGGCGATCATTTCTGTTCCAGTGACAATGGTCTCCCCTGCTGCGCCAAGGCCAGCAACTGTCAGCGACATCGCCATGCGATGATCGGCATAGCTCTGTAGCGCAGCTCCATGGAGCTCTGATTGCTCGACGATGAGCCCATCTTCTGTCTCGACAATTTTAGCGCCCATTTTTTTTAGTTCAGATACAATCGATTTAATCCGATCGCACTCTTTCAAACGTGCGACACTGCCGCCTGTGATTTCGGTTTTCCCTTCAGCAAAACACCCAATCACGGGAAGTAGTGTGATCGCATCAATAAAGCGTCCGATATCGATCTTCTGCCCTTTTAATTTGGAGCCAGGAAGAACCGTGAGTCTTTGTCCCTCGATATGAAAATTCGCTCCCATCTCTTGCAACAGACCAATCAGTTCTTTGTCGCCTTGTGAATCAGAAAAATCGACACCTTCGATGGTCAGCTCAGAATTGGTGATCAAAGCCGCTGCAATCGGATACGCTGCGGAGCTCCAATCTGCCGGGACTCTATAGTCAAACCCTTCTAACTCTGCTCCACCTGGGATCACATACCGTTCATAATTGTCATTTTCATACGGAATGCCGAGTCGATCAAACCAGCTCAGTGTCATAGCAACAAACGGTTTTTCTCCAGGGTTAGTGACAAAGAGCTCTGTTTTTGAAGGTGCAAACGCAGACGCAATCAAAAGCCCTGAGACAGGCTGAGAATCTTCTCCATCAATGACAGCAGTTCCTCCCTTGAGGGGACCCTTGATAATGATTGGAGCGTGGTTATTTCCGCGAGATGTTACAGCTAATGCTCCTAACTGAGTAAGCCCCACTAAAAGGGGCTTTACAGGACGGCGGGACCGGATCGATTCATCACCTGTGATGATTGTATAGTTAGATGTTAGCGCGCTGATTGCTCCGATGAAACGAAGCACGAGGCCGGAATTTCCTGCATCGATGACATCTTGAGCTGATGTGAGATTTCCCTCAATTTCAAGAATTTTGTCCATGATTTTGATCTTGGCTCCCATTAAACGGCAAGCATGGATCATGGCGTTTGTGTCAGGAGAATGAAGGTAATTGTGGATAGAGCTGCGTCCCTGACTAAGGGACGCAAAGATTAAGGCTCGCATCGTTTGAGACTTCGAAGGAGGAATTTTAAAAACTCCTCGGAGCTTTGAAGCTCGGATAGAAATCATTCCTGCGGCTGTGCGTTATTGATGCCGAGCAGTTCCATCTCAAAAATGAGGGTTGTGCAAGGACCAATCTCGTTACCAAAACCAGCTTCACCGTAGGCTAAATAGTGAGGCACAACGATCTGCCATTTGTCACCAACTTGCATGTGTTGGAGAGCTTCGGACCAACCTGGAATCACACGGTTGACTGGGAATACTTGAGGCTTGCCGCGCTCATAGCTGCTGTCAAAAATAGAACCGTTGATAAAGCTTCCACGGTAGTGGACAGAAACGACATCAACAGGAGTTGGTTTTTCACCATCGCCTTTTTGGATGATTTTGTACTGAAGGCCGCTTTTAAGAACTTGCACGCCTTCTTTCTGTTTGTTTTCTTCTAAGTAAGCCTCGCCTTCATTCTTATTCTGCTCAGAGACTTTAGTAAAATATTGTCTTTGCTGCTGTTCGATCTGCTGGCGAAGGGCCTGCATGATCGATTGGACCTCTTCTTGGCTAAGTTTAGGGGCAGCTTCCTTGATTCCGTCGTCAAAACCATCTTTGAGAAGGCCTGAGTCCATATCGCTGAACTGACGCTTTAGATTCCGACCTGTCTCAAGGCCAATGCAGTAACTCACTTTTTCACGTGTCGATTTCATAAAAACACTCCTATTTTATGAAATATATATCTGAGGTTTGAAAACCAATCAAGAAATATGGTACAATTGTGCTCATGAAAACGAAAATTCAAGAAAAGACTTCTCTTTTGACTGCTTTGCAAGAGCTTAGCCCGGAAAGCTCAAAAAATACTTTGAAATCCTGGATCGAGCAAGGACGTGTTTCCGTTAATGAAACCCGTGTCTCTTCCTCCCGCCAAGAGCTCCTTCCTGGCCAAGAGCTCAAAGTGGGTCCTAAGGTTGCCTACACCGAACATGGCATTAAAATCCTCTACGAAGACGAACATCTCGTGGTCTTAGACAAGCCCGATAAACTCCTCACTGTTGCTACGGCTGCTGAAAATGAAAAGACCGTCCATGCTATCTTAAAAAGACGTCTTCGCCGCATGGTCTATCCAGTCCATCGTTTGGACAGAGATACATCTGGCGTGATGCTCTTTGCTTACACCACTAACGCGCGTGATGTCTTAAAAGAGCAATTTGCAGAACATTCGATTGATCGAATCTACATGGCGATCGTTGAAGGCACACCCACACCTTTAAAAGGGACTTGGAAAAGCACGCTCGTCGAAGACGATTTTTTCTTTGTCAAAAGCGTCCCAGAAATGCCTATCAAGAACGATTTCCGAGCAAGAGAAGCTGCGCGGTATCACCAAAGAAAAGCCTTCATCGAAAGCAAAAACAAAGAGACCGGTAAACTTGCCATTACCCATTATGAAGTCATCAAACAAAGAAAACACACTGCCTTAGTGAAGTTCACTTTAGAGACAGGCCGTAAGAACCAAATCCGCGTCCATGCTTCAGAAGCAGGCTTCCCGATCTTGGGCGACACTAAATACGGTGGACAGACCAACCGCCGCAGACTCTGTCTGCATGCCCATATTTTAGGCTTCTATCATCCTTTC
>JABDFE010000061.1:3914-4007 GCA_013286675.1 Chlamydiota bacterium | reverse complement strand
CCCTGTCGATAACCTCCTTGCTCGGCCTCTTCTAGTAGAAGCGGCTAAGAAAGAAGGTTGGAGTCAAAGTGTTGTCGTTGCGCCTGATATCGG
>JABDFE010000061.1:0-3904 GCA_013286675.1 Chlamydiota bacterium | reverse complement strand
TGCTGAAGGTCTGAAGAGTGAATACGCGATTGTTGACAAGCGCCGCGTGAATGCAAAACGTGTCGAAGCAAAAGCTTTGGTCGGAGACGTCCAGGGAAAAAACGTCATCTTAGTTGATGACATTTGCTCGACAGGTGGAACGTTGCAAAGAGCTTCCCAGGTGTGCAAAGCAAACGGCTCAAAAGCCGTACGAGCAGTTGTCACTCATGGAATCTTTATAAAGACGTTCGAAGAAAGTGCGATTGAGAAAATGTTTGTGACAAATACCATTCCTCCTCTGAAGGGACTCTCCCGTAAGATCAGGATTGTATCTGTTGCTCCGTTGTTTGCAAAGGCGATCGAAGCGATTGCTGGAGCAAAATCAATCTCTTCTCTTTTTCAATAGATCTTAAGCGGGTCTATTTCACCACTAAATTATTTATTAACGGGAGTATTTTATGAAATTGACTGCAACCGTGCGCGCTTCAACTAAAAAAAGCGACACGAAGCAGATCCGACGTGAAGGAAAAGTTCCTGCTATTCTTTACTCAGCTGGCAACGCCAATCAGCAATTGATTTTGGACGCCGCAGAGTTTAATGCGATTTTAAGGCAGATGAAGCCGGGACATTTGGGAACAACAGTTTTTCAACTCCATTTGGATGGAAAAAACAGACGGGCGATTATCAAGGATATTCAATATCAATTGACAACCTATTTAGTGTCGCACATTGATTTTGAAGAACTTTTTGACGATGTCCCTGTCAATGTGAAAGTGCCAATTAATTGCGTCGGTGTTGCCGACTGCGCCGGGATTAAACTCGGGGGCTTTCTTAGACAGGTGATCCGTCATGTCAAAGTCGAATGTTTGCCCAAACACATTCCAACAGAGTTCCAGGTGGATGTGCGTGATTTAGGAATCAAACAATCGAGAACTTTGTCAGATATTAAAATCCCTCAAGGAGTGAAACCCCTTGCTAAAATGGATGAAGTCGTTGTTGTCGTCTCCAAACGAGCAGCGACCTAAAGATTTTTTAATTATTGGACTGGGAAATCCGGGGTCCGGTTACACGAAAACTCGGCATAACGTCGGTTTTCGGGCAGTACGCGAGTTTGCTAAGAGACACGGGATAGAGCTTCGAAAAGCCGCCCGCATCTCAGCAGAAATCGGTCACGGCACGATCGATAAAATTTCGGTTGGACTAGTCCTTCCGCTGACATATATGAATAGCAGCGGGCAAGCGGTGAAAGAGTGCGTAAAAGCATTCAAAGTGCCTCTCAAACAGGTCATGATTGTCGTCGATGACGTCGCATTTCCTGTCGGTGATCTCCGTCTGAAAGAAGGCGGGAGCAGCGGAGGCCATAACGGTTTAAAAAGTATTGAGGCCCATCTAGGCACAACTGCATATCCCAGACTCCGTCTGGGAGTCGGAAGTCCCGGAGGCCAGGACCTAGCCGATTACGTGCTAGGAAAATTTGAGAAAGCTGAAGAAGAGTTGCTACCACAGGTCTTCGATAAAGCTGCCGATGTCTTAGACAGCTGGATCCGAGAAGGAATTCAATCTGCAATGACAAAGGCGAATACAAAAGGAGTTATTTGAAATGACTAAAAAACAAAAACATCTCTACGAAGGGATGTATATCTTCAACACAGGCATCAGCGACGATGCAAGACAAAAGCTCTTGGACAAAGTCACTGGCAGCATCGCCGACAAAGGTGGAGAAGTTGTTAAAATTTTTGATCAAGGCCGCAAAAAGCTCGCCTACCCGATCAATAAAAAACGAGAAGGACACTATTTTGTCCTCTATTTTTCTGTTCCGACAGAAAACATGGATAAGCTTTGGAGGGAGTACCGTTTGAACGAAGATATTCTTCGTTTCATGACCTTGCACGTAGAGCAAGTTCCCGAAAAAATTGAATTTCAACCCCTACCCGAGTAAGAGGAGTTATGGAAGCACCATTTGGTTTTGGACCTAAAAAGAAAAGAAGCTGCCCTTTTACGGCTGCAGGTATCAAGCATATCGACTACAAAGACTTGGACACCTTGTACCGGTTTATCACAGAGCGTGGAAAGATCCTTCCTCGCCGTATTACCGGCGTTTCAGCAACTAACCAGCGTAAATTGGTCAATGCGATCAAACGTGCGCGTTACATGGCCTTAGTGCCGTTTGTATCAGAGATTTAAGGAGAAGATATGAAACAACAATATTTATTAATCGACGACGTTGAAGATGTCGGCCGCAGCGGTGAGCTCATCTCTGTCAAGCCCGGCTTCGCACGGAACTTTCTTCTTCCTCGGTCAAAAGCTGTCCCCGCGTCTGCCCATACCCTGCGTATGCAAGCCAAGCTCGTCGAAGAGCGCGCGAAAAAAGCAGCTGTCGACAAGAAAGAAGCAGAAGATCAAGCCGCAAAACTTCAAGGACTTGTTCTCAAGATCACCGTCAAGGTCGATCCTGAAGGACATATGTACGGCTCTGTCGGAGCTTCTGACATCATCGAGCTCTTCTCAAAAGAAGGCATCGCAGTTAGCAAGCGTAATATCGGCCTCAATAAGCCGATCAAAGTGACAGGCGTCCATCCCATGACCCTGAAACTCAAAGAAGGCGTCACCTGTGCTTATTCTCTCGAGATCATCGGAGAACAAGCCCAAGAACACCGATCATAATTCTTTACCCCGTCCTTCAGACGGGGGATTTCTCTAAAAACAGTCATTTTTTTGTAACTGTCTTATATAAAGTAACTTGTGATTTCTGCTCTAAAAAACAGGGGGCTGTTTTTGAGGGTAACTCTAAAAAACAGGGGGTTGTTTTATTGAGTTAAATAGGACCATTTTGTAAAATAAGCTTATGAAAAGAAAATATTTAGCCTTTTTACAAGAGTGGTTGAGTTCTCATGATCGAAAACCCTTAGTTATCCGGGGTGCTCGGCAGGTAGGCAAGACTTGGCTCGTGAGGTATTTTGCTAAGCAGCAAAATAGACGTTTGATCGAGCTCAATTTTGAAAAAGAGCCTCAGCTGGTTTCTTTTTTTAAATCGAATGATCCAAAGGAAATTTTGCTCAATTTAGGATCGTTTCGTGGCGAGGTTATCCATCCAGATCAATGTCTCTTATTTTTAGATGAAATTCAAGCAGTTCCAGAACTTCTAGCGAAGCTGCGATGGTTTGCTGAAGATCTTCGTGAACTCCCTGTCATTGCAGCAGGATCTCTTTTAGAGTTTGTCCTAGAAGAACATACTTTTAGCATGCCTGTGGGACGCATCGGATATATGCATATGGAGCCGTTATCGTTCGAGGAGTTCTTAGTCGCAAACAAGCAAGAATCATTATTGTCTTATTTAGAAGTTTTTCAGTGGAATACTGAAATCCCCGAAGCTCTTCATGAGAAGCTGCTGTCTTCTTTTAAAGAATATATTGTTATTGGAGGAATGCCGGCAGCTGTTAGCTCATGGATAATGGATCGCTCTTTGCCAAAAGTGAGTCAAATTCATCGTAATTTAATCACAACCTATCGAGATGATTTTGCCAAATATTGTGGACGTATTGATAAAGAGAGATTGGATGAGGTATTACTAGCTATTCCTAAACTCCTTGGCGAAAAATTTATCTACAGCAAGGTTAATCCAGATATTTGGTCAGTATCGACCAAACAAGCATTTGATCTTCTTTGCAAAGCTAGGGTTTGTCATCGTGTGACAAGTACACATGCAAATGGAATTCCTATTGGAGCAGAATTAGATAAGAAATTCTTCAAAGCAATCTTTTTAGATGTTGGTTTGTGCAGTGCGGCTTTGGATTTGACATTGGATCAAATCACAACAACAGATGAAATTATTTTAATCAATAGCGGAGGAATTGCTGAGCAAGTAGCAGGGCAGCTTTTAAGAACCATTGGCTTACCGTATATCGAACCTGAACTCTATTACTGG
>JABDFE010000060.1 GCA_013286675.1 Chlamydiota bacterium | reverse complement strand
GATTGTCCGGGATATGGAATATTTCAACCTAGAGGTGGTTATTGCCATAGGTTATCGTATCAATTCTCATCGAGGTACGCAATTTAGAATTTGGGCAACAAATCAACTCAAAGAGTTCGTTACCAAAGGGTTTGTTTTGGATGATGCTCGTCTCAAACAAGCGAGCAATAGCACATATTTTGAACAATTGCTAGCCCGGATTAGAGATATCCGGTCTTCAGAAAAGGTGTTTTGGCGAAAAGTACTCGACATTTATGCTACAAGCATTGATTACGATCCTAAAAATGAACTCACCTTGCAGTTTTTCAAAGTTGTACAGAATAAAATGCACTGGGCTGCGCATGGACATACAGCTTCGGAAATCATTTACCAACGCGCCGATGGCCATAAACCGCATATGGGCATGACATCATGGATTGGCAATATCCCTCGAAAGACAGATGCTATTATTGCCAAAAACTACCTCAATGAAGAGGAAATCCGTACACTCAACCGCATTGTGACAGCCTACTTGGAATTTGCGGAACTGCAGGCGCTTAATCGCCTACCCATGTACATGACGATTGGATTGCAAAATTAGATGATTTTCTTAAGTTGTCCAGTCGGGAGGTCTTAGCCGATGCTGGCAAAATTAGCCATGCAGCGGCGCTTGAGAGGGCGCTCAGGGAGTATGAAAAATACCAAAAAGAGTTAGACAGCCAGCTTTCTCCAATAGAGGAACATTTTCTGAAGGTAGTACAAGAAATCGAAAAAAATCATGATCACTAAATGTTCTCCCCAGAAATCCCTCCATTGATGGAAGGGAGATCGGAAGATTTACTGAGGAAACGATCTTAACTGTTGAGCAACTCCAAAAAAGTTACTGCTGACTCGGCTTGCTCCAAAAGCTGATAAAGCAAGTAGACCGATGCCAACTCCGAGACTAAAACTTGGAACTAGTAAGCTCATTCTTGATTTGTTCCGGTCAGTTTTAACTTCTTGAGACCTTTTTCCAAGAAAGAACGCTCCTGCTACAGTTGCGATTGTTCCCAGCAGAACAAGGTAAGGCAAATAGTGGGTAAACTCACCAGCTGACTTAAGTAGTTCAACGCTGCACTCCTGGAGTTTTCCTTTGAACTCTACCCTGAATTGGAGTGTTTTATGCATGTGCTGAATAATAGCAGGAATGAAGTTTATAACTTTGTCAAGCATGGAAGCTTGTTCCATATTAAAAATCACGGCAACTGGGGATCCTCCTGATAGAAGGACCGTGCCAGCAGCTTCAGTGGAATTTTTTCCCACTTCTTCAATTAAACTTGAAAAATTTAAATTTGGAGCGACTTCTAGACTGGGCATTGAGGTGAATTTCTTAACGATGTTTTCGAACCCAAATATAAATTGCGTTTGTCGTAAAACTTGGAGTTGATCGGACATTCTACCTACAAGAGAAATGAGAGCATCAAACATAAGACCTTCCTTTTTTGGCAATATTGTACACTATAAAGGTCTTTCTTAGCTATACACTTGTTTCTTAAAAGGAAGGCGGTTATCATGGGGGTTCATGTCAAAAACTCACCCTAACTACGAAAATTTTAAACAAATAATTTTAGAATACGTCCGAGGTAAGAAGTACACTCCCCTCACCGAAAAAGAACTCTTTAAAAAACTCAGTATTTCTCCTAAATTTCTAGCTCTTTGCAAGATGATCTTAGAAGACCTTGTCAACGAAGGTTTCCTCGAGTTTGTTAAAAAAAAATATATGAGGCGAGGCCCTCCCCGCGACCTGATGACGGGAACGATCCGCGTCCATGCCAAAGGATTTGGATTCGTTGTGCCTGATCATAAGGCCCAATATCCTCAAGATATCTTCATTCCTAAACACCTCACAGACGGTGCTGTCGACGGCGACCGTGTTGAAGTCGAAGTCAATGCCATTGTCTCAGAAAAAGGGCCAGAAGGGAAAGTCATTGCTGTCTTAGAGCGAGGACGCACCCACGTTGGAGCTACGATCCATCATCTTGGCCCCAAAAAAGCCTATGCCTATTCTCCACTCCTTGGAAGTTCAAAATTCATCGGTGTTACTCCAAATCCTAAGACGAAAGTCGGTGACCGCGTCATCATCAAAATCCGTAGCTGGGGTAGTGAAAAAGAAGAGCCTCAAGGAGAAATCTCCCATTTCTTAGGACATATTTCCGACCCTTCTTGCGATATCCAATGCGCCATTGAAGAGTTTGATCTCCGGAGTGTTTTTCCTCCCGAAGCCCTTGAGCAAACAGCTCAGTGGGGAAGGGAAGTCCCCAAATCGGAACTCAAAAACCGGGAAGACCTCACGACGCTCACAACGATGACCATCGATCCTGAGACCGCTAAAGACTTCGATGATGCCCTTTCGATCTCTAAAGACAAAAAAGGATACCATCTCGGTGTTCACATTGCCGATGTTGCCCATTATGTCCAAGTAGGAACCCCTCTTGACTTAGAAGCCATCCAGCGCGGCAATTCGACTTATTTTCCCGGCTATTGCCTTCCCATGCTGCCGCATGAGCTCTCCGACAACCTTTGTAGCCTCCAGCCCAATGTCATCCGTCTCACTGTTTCTGTCCTTGCAGACTTTGATAAAAATGGGACAGTGACGAGCTACCGCATTACTCGCAGCTTCATTAAAAGTGCAAAGCGATTTACCTATGAAGAGGCCAAGCAAGTCCTCGATGGCGAAATTAAAAGCCCCCATCTTGATGCGCTTAAACTCATGGTCGAGCTCTGCAATCTCTTGAAAGAAAAACGGCATGAACGAGGAAGCATCGACTTTGCTCTTCCGGAACTTGTCATCATCGTCGATGAAAAAGGACAGCCCCATAAAACCAAACGGGTTGAATACGACATCACCCATCAGCTCGTCGAAGAGTTCATGCTCAAAGCCAACGAGCTCGTTGCCACGCATCTCACTGAGAAAGGTAAACCTGTCGTCTTCCGCGTCCATGAAGCTCCTGACAAAGAAGATTTCGATGATTTCTATGCCATGGCCCGCTCGATGGGATTTACACTCCCCAGCTCTCCCACCCAAAAAGATATCCAAGCCCTCTTTGAAAAAGCTAAAAAGACCCCTTATGCCTCTCAACTGGCTGTCGGATTCATCCGGAGCATGAATCTTGCTCTTTACTCTTCAGCTAACATCGGCCACTACGGCCTTGCCCTAGAATATTACTGCCACTTCACCAGTCCAATCCGCCGCTATACAGACCTCGTGATCCAGCGGCTTCTGTTTGATCAGGAAGGGAAAGATCTAGAAGTCGATAAGATCGCTGAAATCGCCTCTGAAAGAGAGCGGATTTCCTTCCGTGCTGAAAGCAGTGTGAAAACCTTGAAAAAACTCCGTCTAATGGACCATTGGATGAAAGAAGAGCCTACCGAAGTCTATGATGCCATCATCACCCGGATCAAGCCTTTTGGACTTTTCTTTGATATCAATCACCTCATGTTAGAGGGCTTTCTCCATATCTCTGAACTCGAGAACGACTACTTCGTCTTCAATGAATCTCAAAATACCCTTGTCGGCAGAACATCAGGCAAAACCCATCGCACAGGCGATCCGATCAAAGTCAGGCCCACCGCCATCGACCTTGTCCTTCTCGAATCTAAATGGGAGCTTGCTGTTCCCAAAAAAGAACGCCGCCGCCGTAAATAATTTTGCTATTTAATCTGACTCATATCCATCTGAGGACTCTTCATCAGTGCTGCACTCAAAATAATAATCTTGAGGAAGAGGATTATCTTTTTTGTCTGTTGTAATTTGATATTCCTTTTTTTCAGGGTCTTTTAATGTTATTGCCAGATCAGAAAAGGATGGCTTTGGCATCTCTTCAGCAAGTTTTTCAGGGTTATTTAATGCTATTGCCTGACCAGAAAATAATAGTGTTGGTATCTCTTCAACAACTTTCTCAAACACAAATTCGCGCTTTTCCCCGCCTCCCGAATAAGATTTCGATAACCCAGTCTTTACATGATGATACTCAGGATACCGATCTGCCTCAAAACGTCGTTTCCTGATCAAACG
>JABDFE010000059.1 GCA_013286675.1 Chlamydiota bacterium | reverse complement strand
CTAGCAGAAGTTAACGGTCTTAAAAAAGAAAAGCAGCAATTAGAAGAGTCCTGGCGGGAAACAGCTGTGCAAGAGGGCAACCAAGACGGAGAGGCGTATTCTTTGTGGGATCAAGAAGAGATTACGTTAAGCCAGCTCATTATGGAGTATGGATCAGCTGATTATCTCTATGTCATCCCTCCTGAATATGCTGCCATGAAGCTCCATCTCTACTCAAACATTCCTATTCCTCGCGGATCTTGGACAGATCTTCTAGAGATGATGCTTTACCATAACGGTTTTGGGTTGAAAAAACTCAACACCTATGCCCGTCAGCTCTATCTTTTAAAACTCGACTTAAGTGCTGTTCAGACAATCGCTTACCGTCCCGAGCAGGTTGCGACTGTTCCTGAAGGCAGTCGCATGTGTTACCTGATGATTCCTCCCATTGAGCAAGTTAAGACGGTCTTTCAATTCTTTGAAAAGTTCTCAGATAATAAACAGACTTTTGTGCATCAGCTAGGGAATAAGATCGCCATCGTTGCTGTCAAAGAAGAAGTCGAAAAATTGATCGATTTTTATGACAAGGTTTGGGAAGGGCATCACGGGAAAGTCACACGCGTTGTGCACGTCAGTAAAATACATCTCAAAGAAATGGAAAAAATATTAACGACATTTTTTAACGAAGCAATGGAGAAGGGGCGAGCTCCTTTTGGAAAGCCCGAACAGGAAGGGCTTGGTATATTTCCGCTCGGCACTAGCAATAGCTTGGTCTTTATCGGTTCAAAAGAGACTGTCGACCGCGCAGAAAAAATCGTCAAAGATACTGAAGAGCAATTAGAAGATCCGTCGGAAATGACGATCTATCTCTATACCTGCCGTCATAGCGATCCAAGCGATTTATCTCAAACGCTTGAAAAAGTTTACAGTTCGTTGATTTATGCAGCACAAGAAGGTGTGCCGCAAGAAACGGAGCTCAATTACCATTCGACAATTCAAGGAACGCAATCTCCTCCAGCAGGATATCCTCCCATACCGCCTTTAGTCATCACGCCGCCTCCTCTCAATCCGGGGATCAATACCAAAGTCGAGATTGAACAAAATGTTCCCGGCCATTTTATTCCTGATCCAAAGACCGGCACTGTATTGATGACCGTCCGAAAAGATACGCTGGGGAAAATTAAAGAGCTCTTGAAGAAACTCGATGTTCCTAAGAAAATGGTGCAGCTAGAAATCCTGCTCTTTGAAAGAAGAATTAACTCTCAAAATAATTTTGGCCTCAATCTTCTAAAACTTGGTAAAACCTTTAACGGCATGACGTATCGCCCTGTCGCCGGGCCTCATGTCCCCTCCGGGCATAACGCTGGTCACAAGGAAAAAGATTCCATTGGGGAAGGCGTTTTGCAATTTTTCTTCCACGGACCGCACCATAAATATCTTCCTCATTTCGATGTCGCTTATAATTTCTTGCTCACCCAAGACAATATTCAGCTCAATGCCGCTCCTTCGATTATCACAGTCAATCAAACCCCTGCGACGATTTCGATCATGGAAGAGGTTTCTATCAACAACGGTGCAGCTCCTGTCAATACCAGCTCAGGGCAGATCGCTTTTGAAAAATCGTTTTCCAGAAACCAATACGGAATCAACATTATTTTAACTCCGACGATTCATATGCCCGATGAAGCTGGGGAAGAATGCGGTGCTGTGACATTAAAAACAAATATTTCTTTCGATACAACCTCTAAGCATGATAAAGACAAGCAGCCCAATGTCGATCGACGCCATCTCGAAAACGAGGTCCATGTTATCGACGGTGAAACGGTTGTTCTCGGAGGCCTTCGTCGTAAAGTGCAAGAAGATCATGAGGAAAAAGTTCCTTTCTTCGGAGATATTCCTTTCCTTGGAAGATTCTTTGGCACGACTCACATTATAGATCATGATACGGAGCTCTATTTCTTCATCACTCCTAAAATTGTCTATGATCCACAAGCTCAAATGGAACAGATCCGCTGTGAAGAGCTCAAGAAACGACCAGGTGACATTCCTGAGTTTTTAGAGCGGGTGGACGAAGCCCGTGCAAAAACAGCCAAGAAGTTTTTCAAACATAGCTTAAAAACGTTTTTCTGCCATGATAGATAGGACAGATAGATCTCAGACACTTTGCCAAGAATTCAATATCTCCTACGTCGCAGACCTTTCAGCATATCCATTTGTTCGCGATAAAGTGCAGCTGATTCCGTATTCAATGGCAAAAAATCTACAAGTTCTTCCTGTCGATGAACACGAAGATGTCTTGATCGTCGCTTTAGAAGATCCGCTCGACTTGGAAAGTCTAGAAGCCGTCCGCTGTCAGACAGGGAAAAAAATACAAGAGATTTGCGCACCGCGTGAAGCGATCGAAGCAGCCATCGAACAATGTTACCACCAAAAAGAAAATGCAGCTTCAGCACTCATCGCGACTCTAAAAGAAATCAGCTCCGACACGCTGATTGAGACAGAAGGGTACGATCTTCTTGCACAAACGGCCGATTCTCCTGTCATTCGCCTCCTGAATATGGTGATGACAGAAGCCATCCAGCAAGGAGCCTCCGATATCCACTTTGAGCCGTCAGAACAAGGGCTTGTCATCCGCTACCGCATCGATGGCGTCCTTCAGCTCCGCCATGAGCCTCCCAAAGAGCTCCAAACACAGCTCATAACCCGAATCAAGGTTTTAGCAAGGCTCGATATCGCACAGCAACGGCTTCCTCAAGATGGACGAATCAAACTTAAAATCGGCGGACGAGAAATTGATTTCCGTGTCAGCACGATTCCGATTGTCTTTGGCGAGCGTGTCGTTCTTCGAATTCTGGATAAAAGCAATATCGTTTTAGGCTTGGACCGTCTTGGCATGCCGTTAGATGTACTAGATAAATTCAACAAGCTCATTCGCCTTAGCGAAGGAATTATTCTCGTTACCGGACCGACAGGAAGCGGAAAAACAACAACTCTTTATAGTGCAATCAACGATGTGAACTCCCCTGAAGTTAACATCATGACGATTGAAGATCCTGTCGAGTATAAACTCCAAAATATGGCCCAAGTCGGCGTCAATCCCAAGATCAACCTCGATTTTGCCACAGGCCTTCGTCATATCTTACGACAAGACCCTGATATCATCATGATCGGAGAGATCCGCGATAAAGAAACGGCTGAGATCGCCATTCAAGCCTCTTTAACCGGCCACCTTGTTCTCAGCACACTCCACACCAATGATGCTCCTTCTGCTTTAACACGGCTTGTTGAAATGGGAACAGAGGCGTATTTGCTTTCATCCACAGTTGTCGGAGTCTTAGCCCAGCGGCTAGTGCGCACCATCTGCCCACATTGTAGAGAAAGCTATCTTCCAACAGAGCTCGAGTGCAAAGAACTTGGAATAGATTCTATCCAACCCTTTTATAAAGGATGCGGATGCGATCAGTGCTTTGATCTTGGTTATAAAGGACGCCACGGAATTTATGAGCTCATGGCCATGAACCACGCTGTCAAGCAGCAGATCTTAAAAAGCGCCGATGCCGTTGAACTGCGAGAAGTCGCTCTGCAGCACGGCATGTCTGCTCTTCGCACAAATGGAGCTCAGCTAGTCTTGCGTGGCATTACGACCTCTGCTGAAGTTCTCCGCGTCACACGCGGCTACGAAGGAGACTAACCCTATGTACCTATCCCTTAATGCTAAAAGTTCGCTTTTTGCGTCTTTTTTCGCATCTTCTAAAGCCGCTTCTTGGCCTACTTCCCCAAGTATGTCCTACGAAGCGGCTTTAAAATCTGCGAAAAAATACATCAAAAATCAAAATTTTATCATTAAGGGATAGGTTCATGCTCTATCGCTATCAAGCGCTTTCCACCGCTGGAAAAAAAATCTCGGGTGTTATCGATGCAGAGTCTATTCATTCGGCTAAAGAAAAACTCCGCAAAGAGCAAATCCTCGTCGTCGATTTAGATCTTTTTCAAGAAAAGAAAAAAGAGATTACGCTTCCTTTCCCTTTTTTACTCGATTTTACTCGGATGCTAGGGCAGCT
>JABDFE010000058.1 GCA_013286675.1 Chlamydiota bacterium | reverse complement strand
TTGACATGGACATGCGGTCTGATCTTGGAAAGCAAAACGCAAGGATCTATCTCTTCAAATGTTGTGACATAATCGACAAACTCAAGAGCTGCTATCATCCGCAGGCGGTACTCTAGTGGAACAATTGGTCTGAGAGGGCTTTTGTATTTTTTGATCGAGCTATCGGAATTAAGAGCCATGATGAGAAGATCAGCTTGGAGCGATGCTTCATATATCATATGGAGATGTCCTGCATGGAGCAAGTCAAACGAACCATTGAGAGTGGCAATTGTCTTTCCACTCTTTTTTAGATTTTCGACACTCTCTTCAAGCTTCGAAGGGTCGATCCACTTTTGAGAAAAATATTCCTCAAAGTTTTTGGGAGAATGCAACATTAAAGACCTCATCGTAGTTATCCACAAAATGGACTCGCAGCCCTTTCTTCACATAGGATGGAAGCTCATCAAAATCCCGTTTATTTTCTTTAGGGAATATCAACACTTTGACGCCTGAGCGGCGTGCAGCAATCACTTTTTCTTTCACCCCGCCAATCGGCAGTACTTTGCCCGTCAATGTCAGCTCGCCTGTCATCCCGAGATCTTGCAAAATCGGCTGATTGCGCAGGAGCGAGACCAATGATGTCATCATTGTTACACCTGCAGAAGGGCCGTCTTTGGGAGTTGCACCTTCAGGGATATGAATATGGATCTGGCTCTTTTCAAAGAACGATTTTCCAGGAGCATACTTATCATAGGTGCTCTGCAAGTAACTCCATGCAATCTGAGAAGATTCTTTCATCACATCGCCTGCTTGTCCTGTGAGCTTCATCTCCGTTTTTTCTGCAGGAAATTTTACAGATTCGACGTAGAGAGTTGCTCCGCCCATCGATGTCCATGCCAGGCCCATGCAAACTCCGATCGGAGTGCGAGGATAGTATCTGTCACTGGTAAAAATCGGTTTGCCGAGATATTTTTCCAAGCTCTTATCCGTCAGACGGTGCTCTTCGTGTTTTGGTTTTCTCTTTTTCTTAGCTGCGTTTTCTTCTTCACGGACAACTTTAACAGCGACTTTTCGCATGATCTTTTTAACGTTGTTCTCAAGACTACGGACCCCTGCTTCCCGAGCATAGCCGTTGATCATCTCTTTTAAAGCACCGACAGAGAAATCGAGATCTTGGGATTTCAAACCCATGAGTTTCCGATTTCTTGGGATCAGATATTTCTGAGCAATCTTGATTTTTTCTTCCATGATGTAGCCAGAAAGCCTGAGGATATCCATCCTGTCTTTCAAAGGCTCTGGAATAGAATCGAGCACGTTGGCTGTCACAATGAAAAGAATATTCGAGAGGTTGCACCGAACATCAAGATAATGATCCAAGAAATCTTTATTTTGTTCCGGATCGAGCACCTCTAAAAGCGCAGAAGCAGGATCGCCTTGATAGCTATTGCCAAGCTTATCGACTTCATCGAGCATGATCACAGGGTTCATCGTCTGGGTGAACTTGAGCGCCTGGATCATTTTTCCAGGCATCGCTCCTATATAGGTGCGGCGGTGACCTTTGATCTCAGCCTCATCGCGCATCCCACCGACAGAAAATCGGTAAAACTGACGGTTGAGGGCGCGGGCGATACTTTTACCAATGCTCGTTTTACCCACACCTGGAGGACCGACTAAACAAATGATGCTTCCTTTGACTCCACCGGAGAGCTTCCCCACGCTGATGAACTCTAAAATCCGCTCTTTGATATCTTCCAGACCGTAGTGGTCTTCTTCAAGGATCTTCTTGGCCTTTCCAAGATCGTGAGATTCTTCGCTGTAGATACCCCAAGGAATGATCGTGAGCCAGTCGAGGTAGTTGCGGCAGACGGCATATTCAGCAGATTGAACTTCCAAGACGGAAAGTTTATCCATCTCTTCGCGGATCACCGTCATGACATCATCAGGCACTTGCCTTTTTTTAAGACGGCTCTCAAACTTTTCCAAATCGATCGATTTATCTTCTTTTTCTAGGCCCAATTCTTTTTTGATCGTCTTGAGCTGCTCGCGCAAAAAGAAATCGCGCTGTGTTTTTGAGATCGTCGATTCCATCTTCTGCGTGATCGAATTTTGCAGTTTGCTCAAATCGAGCTCTTTTTTCAAAAGCATCAGAGCTTTATCAATACGGGTATGGAGATCAAATGTTTCTAAGACCTCTTGCAACTCTTCACGGCCTGCTGTTGTCAGTGCCACAGCAAAATCAGCGAGTTTTCCCGGTTCTGTAAAGTCAGAATGGGACAAGAAAATCTGAAGCTCTTCCTTAAATAACGGATTGAGCTTAAGCAGCTCTTTAATCGTCGTGATAATACTGATCGAATAAGCCTTGAGCTCTTTCGTCAGCTTGCCTCCGCCGTCTTCAACATATTTCACTTGCGCCCGAAGAGACTTAGCTCCCTTAACCGGCTTCGTGATCGAAATTCTCTTTTCCATGTTCAGAACGACCTGCGCTCCGCCTTGCTCCATGGGAATAATGCGCAGAATCCGAGCGAGCACACCGACTTTATAGAGGTCATCGAATCCGACTTTGTAGACATTGGCATCTTCTTTTTTCGTGAGAAAAAGCCCCATGCATTTATGTTCGGTCTTCGCAACGATCTTCAGCACTTCATAGAAAGGTCCTGGCTCAATGACAACTGGCGCGGCCATACCTGGAAAGAAGGGACGGCGTGTCAGAGGAATAATAAAGACTTGATCGGGACCGCTAGGAGAAGGCTGTTCCTCCTGATTGCCTTGCAAAGATTCTTTTACAGCATCGACAACGGCCTCTTCTTCTTCAGTGAAAACATTTTCATCGTCCATAAATTGATGCATCATCCCTCGAGTTTTAATCTTAAAAATTTACCAGCTCTACAAAAATATCGCAATGAAAGGTATAATAACGACCTATGTTATCTCTACTTATCGATACAACAGGCCCTCAAGCTTTTCTCGGCTTAGCCGAAAATGGCACTCTCCTCTCTAAAGTTATCATTTCAGAGGGTCGCCAGCTTTCAAAATTTCTTTTACCATCAATCCAATCCATTTTGCAAGAGCGTAGGCCAACATTTATTGCAATCGGCACAGGCCCAGGCTCTTTCACCGGATCTCGAGTCGGCGGTATCGTTGCCCACAGTTTAAGCTATGGCTGGAATATTCCCCTCATCTCTTTTTCTTCGACACTCGTGCCCGATTTAGAGGCCATTGCTGCACAATCTTACGAAAAATACCTTTCCGGAGAGACAATCACCCAAATAGAACTTGTCTATATTTCCTCTACACCGTAAGATTCTAGGGATATTCTAATTTAAAGGAGTGGATTCCTGAATGACTAGCGTAAAAGTCCGTCCCGGTGAGCCGATTGATAAAGCTCTACGCGCTCTCAAAAAGAAAATTGATAAAGAAGGCATCTTGAAAGCTGCGAAAGCGCACCGCTTTTATGATAAGCCGTCTGTCAAAAGTCGTGCTAAAGCCAAAGCTGCTTTAAAATACAAAAAATTAAAATCTTTTAATAGATATTAAGCTACTATCAGAATTTGGGCTTATTCAAAAAATTTGTTAGTCGATTTTTTTTCAATTCCCATGATATACTTTTGGCAAAATAAGCCGGAGGCGTTGAGTGGTTATAGAATCTTTTTTTTATCCGACATTTAGTACACTTCCAGAAGCATGGAAACGGAATTCGTTTACCCAAAATGTCTTTTTTTGGGTGGTAAGTAATAACTTCCTGGCACCAACGGATTGCGCAGTTACAAAAATCAGAGACAAAGGATCAATACAGGCCTCCATTAAAGCTTCTGGAATTGATTTATTTAATCGTCAAATTGAAGCAGGTCGTTGTAATGGATTGCTACATGCATTAATTGGAAGAGTTGCAAGAGCAGCTGCTTGCGCAGGTATTGTTATTTTTGCACCTTCTATAGGAAGCATTTGGCACTTGGGTAATTGCGTTTATCAAGTAACCCTGTTGGCAAGAGGAGAGAAGCAAGTCTACATTAAAGAGCACGCTAGTTCATTTTTGGCCGACCTAGCATCAAATCTAGTTCTTCCATGGTTTATATTAATGAACTCGATCAGGTTCGCATATCTAAAGGACCACACCTTTCCTATTATATTATCCATTGCGGGTAGTTGGGGTATTATGCAAAGTCTGCTACT
>JABDFE010000057.1:1751-4210 GCA_013286675.1 Chlamydiota bacterium | reverse complement strand
ACAAACGGCGCATCATCCCCGATACTAAACTCGCCAAAGTCTTCGGCTCCAAAGCCGCCCTTGACATGATGCAGCTTGCCGGCGTTCTCAATAAACACTTCTTATAAAGAAAAACTCTCACTTTAAGTGCTCTAAGAAATACTGCAGCTTTCTGGCTTGTTGGTCATTGTTGACAATGCGACGGACTGTCTCTGCTGATGTTGTTTGTAAACTCTTGCGAAATTGGATATCTGCTATAAACAGTTCTAGTTTCGTCTTGAATTCCTCATAAGAGTCAAAAAATAAAGCCGTTTTTCCCTCTATGCACCAGTTCATCATTGCCTTTTCTAAGGCAAAAGATCTTTTCAAAAAAACAGGGCGACCTCTGGATAAACTTTCCATTACACTATAACCAAACCCTTCTAGGGATTTAATATGAACAGTCGCCTGACTGTCGCGAATTAAATTAACGATATTTTCATAAGGCAATCCACCATAATTGTTAATTTGAATAGACGCATCATGAAAAAATTTGCCTACATAACTTTCGAATAACTCTCCATCACTCTTCAAATGAGGATGCTGATAACGTTCCGCGAGATAACTATTAATTATGAACCGCTCCTCTAAAGGCTCTTCAAAGGTTAAGCCATCAAAATCAATCCAAGGAATCCAAGCTAATGTATGGGCATCGGGAAAAATGTATCTCGCTATACTTCCAAGCACAAGAAAGTTTTCTACTTTTTTATGATATACTTCGTTTTCGTTTCCTGTAAAATATACAAGCTTTGTTGTATTTTTTATCTTCTGATGAATATCATATATATCCAATTCATGAACCGACCAGGTAATAAACATTACATCCGGGGGATTCTGAAATATCTCGTTATTCTCAATTACTTCTACTTGATCATCTTGCAGAAATAGGGGCCGTTTTTCTTTCTCTTTAGGACAAAAAAGACAATATTCAGAAATGCGAGGTCCTTGAGAGTTTTGTTGAAATGATGTTCCAGGAACAACTAATGCATGTCCTAAATGTTTAAAAGCGGCGAGTACGGATTTTCCGAGTTGATCATGCGTAATAGGAAAGAATATCCGTAATTTTTTTCTTGGTTGTTGAGGAACCTTGCCACCTAATGCTAAAATCACATCTTCCCGGTCGTGTCTGACCCAAAATGTCATCCCTTGCCCATCTTTATACTCAATTTTTGTGTAATTAAAAGGTGTATAAATTTTCCTCCACCCATAGATTTCAGGGGCTATATTTGTATCGCGGGCAACAATGACTGGCACTCGATCAAAGAGTTCGTTAACAAGATCTCCTCTCATGTGAAAATCTGGATTTACAAAAACCACCTCGAATTGTTTATCCTTGAGCAAATCATCACAGATATCTTTAAGTTCTAATAAATAAGCTCCGTCATACAGTGCCGGGTCTTTGAAATCTCGGCTGCAAAGAAGATTTGCTTGTTGCAGAGCGACCCCCCCGTATTTTAGAATAGGAGTCCAGTTCGAGTATCTATGAACTAAATCTGTTCTTTCACGCCAATAAAGACCTTGACTTTGAAGAGTAATGGAGCAAGACGTGACTTCTTCACAATTATCCAAAAAATACTCGCTTCCGGAACCCAACCCAAATTCGAGAAACGATTTAATCTTAATATTTTCAAAAAGTTTTTTAAAGTGTTGAACATGATCTATAGAGCCATTACTAATCAAAGAATCACAATCGTGTTCTTTGTAACACGACGAAAACAAGATGCCAACGCAAAATGCTAGAAATAACTTGACGAATCGAGCCATACTCTCTTGGTAGCTTTTCATATTTCTATGTTGGGAGTCTATCTGCAACTTAAACTTAAAATCCAACAAAAATATATTCAAAGCACACTCGATGCTGAATTATCCATTGTTTTTCTCAAATAACCATAAAAGATACCTATATGAATCCAAACATAGGGTCGAAAAAGGCCCTGATTAAATTGTAAGACAAACATCACGAGGATGAGAGATATAAAAAGCGCTATGGCTACGATTTTATCCGACTGTGCAACCTGAGCACTGAAAACCTTTCTAAAACTTCTATAGAAAACAAAAGACAGCCATACAAAGCCTACTAGGCCTACAATTCCTAAACTTGCCAATATCTCCGTGAATACATTGGTAGGATCAAAAGACTCAACTTCTTGAAGCGTTACAGGACTAGTATCGTACCATGAGTTCTTTGCAAAAAGATAAGGACCGACACCACCCACCCCAACCCCAAATAATGGGTGCTCCTTAAACAATCTAAAGCACGACACGATGCCTTCCCATCTTGCAACGAACGATCCATGTGTCATAAACCCAAAATAAAAGAATTTAAAAAAACTCATAACAAAATGCTCCCAGAATAACCAGGACAAGATTCCCCCAAGAGCACAACAAATCGCAACGAATTTCAGTATTCTTTTCCTAGCATACGATGCCAGCCTTCGAAT
>JABDFE010000057.1:0-1741 GCA_013286675.1 Chlamydiota bacterium | reverse complement strand
CTGTAAAACCATCCCCAAACAAACAAAGAAAAAAACAGGATACGAAAAAATAACACCCGTAGAGGTGGAGGCCAAAAGAAAGGTATTGATTCCTAATAATTTTAAGGCTTTTTTAAGAGAAAATTCTTCGGATCCAAAAATGGCCAATGCATTTCTGAACATCACATAAGCCGTGATATATAGAGCATAATAAGAAGGTTCATATGTCCATCCTTGCCCACGTGCTATTGTTCCGATGCGCTGTGTTGCCAAAGGATCGTAAATGCCTAACCAAGACAAGGCAAGTTGAGAAATGGCGTAAAATCCTAAACATGAGAATGCTAGAGAATAGGTTCTTAAGATCGTTTTAGAATCAAAAAATCGAAATAGATTTACGGGAATCAAAAAATAGAAAATGAAATTGAAGATATATCCTCCGGCATAGATACAGCAGCGGAGAGGATGAGCACTCAAAAGCGCTGAGACAAGCATGGAAAGCAATAGCCAAGTAGAAGGATATAAAATAGATCGAGGAAGAGTCATTCGACGAAAAGAAAGGCATAAGTACGAGAGTAGCAGCACTGCCATGATCTGGGAGATTTTGGGTTTAAAAATGGTAATGACCATATGCAGAAGTTCTGCAGAAGAGAACAAAAAGTAGAGAAAAACAAACAAAAGCGGGACAATTCTGCCAATGTTTGGCAAAATCAGCCCTTTACGTTGAAGTAAACCTGCTTTACTTTCTGCCGTAGACATCTTCGAAACGCACTATATCATCTTCGCCCAGATATTCGCCCACCTGAACTTCGATCAATTCAAGAGGTACTTTGCCGGGATTTTCCATGCGATGTTGGGTTCCTTTAGGGACATAAACACTTTGATTTTCATGCACCATCTGCACTGTCTCTCCAATGGTCACTTTTGCTGTTCCTTTGACAACGACCCAGTGTTCGCTCCGATGATAATGCATTTGCAGGCTTAGGACTTGTTGAGGATCGACTAGAATCCGTTTTACTTTATACCGAGGGCCTGACTCCAGAACTTTATAATAACCCCAAGGACGATGCGCTGTAAGGTGGTCTTTTGTCTCTTTATTGCCACCTTTTCGGAGTTCCTCAACCAAGGCCTTCACTCGTTGTGATTCGCCTTTCTTGCCTAAGAAAAGCGCATCCTCGGTTTCAACAACGACCATATCTTCGAGACCAACCATAGAGATTAACCGCTTATCACCGATCACTAAGCTATTTTTGGTATCAATCGTATGGATATTGCCTATCTTGACATTTTGATTAACATCCTTGTTCATGACTTCAAAAATGGTGTCCCAAGATCCTACATCCGACCAGAGAAAATCAAAGGGAACAACGGAAATATTTTTAGACTTTTCCATGACTTCACAATCAATAGAACAATTTGGCATATGTGAAAAATTTGCCGTAAGGGTTTCGAGGGTTCCTTGACTTTGCTGTGAAAGCGCAGGGGAATGCTCTGCTAATTCTTTCCAAAAAGTTTCGATAGAAAAAGCAAAAATCCCGCTGTTCCATAAATATTCTCCTGATTGGACATACTGCTCGGCCAATTCAAGAGCAGGTTTTTCAACAAAAGCGATAGCAGGGTAAACATCTGAAGCAGTGTAAGGATTGATTTTAATATAACCATATCCCGTTTCAGGCTTATAGGGCTTCACTCCAAATGTCACAATCTGTCCCTCATTAGCAACTTCTTGTGCTTTGTTGATTGCTTCTAGAAATTTCTCTTTTGA
>JABDFE010000056.1 GCA_013286675.1 Chlamydiota bacterium | reverse complement strand
TGGGATGAGCTGGAGCAGTCAGATCCATCGCCATCAGACGTAATTTAGAGTGATAAGGTGGGCAATGGACATGAAATTCTAAAGAGCCTTTATTCATTTGATGGTTTCCAATGAAAAAAGGAGATTGTTGGAAGACGATTGCTTTGGGCGATCTCATTTCACGCCCTGAGTCGATCGTGCGGATGGCCGCTTTATAGTGGGGGCTTTTGATCTCGATCCAGTAGGGAAAGGCAAATCCTGAAAAATAGAGCTCAATTTCACAGCCGGCGATAATGGAATTGTCAGAGGGCCATTTCGCTACCCAGGCAGTGATCGGAGGTTTTTCCATTTTTTTGCCTTCAAAAGTCACGGATGGGAGCCAGAGTGCTCGATGGTCTTCATCCCCGTTAGGAGGAGGACCGATTCTTTTTCTTTTATCTGTAGGGGTCTTTTCTAACGAGAGTGTCATCAGGCGTGAGAGGAAGTTGTTAGGATCTTCCGCATAGAGCCAAGCAGATCTCGAATGGGAATAGATCTCTAAAAGTTGATTTTTTTCGAGGTCGATCAGGTAGGAGACCCAAGCGGTATGGCCAGGGGCTGCCTTAGAGATCCACTCTTTCCAAGAAGCAGGTGTAGGTTCGAGATTGAGCTTAGGAGCATCGATTTCTTCGAGCAGAAGGTGGTTAGCTGACAAAGAGCGGATCACTAAGATCGTATATGTCCCCATTTGCTCAGTAACGACATAATCTCCTGGGTTTCCTTTTACGATTTTATCTTTTAAAGAAAATGCATTTAAAAATGTCGTTAGTAAAATAGAAACTATTAAAATCACTCTCTTCATAATTTGATTATAATTTATTTTCGCAATCGTAGCAATATTTAGGTTCAAATCTCTTGGGATCTTCAATTTGGATTGTCATATGCTTGATCCCAAACTGGGCTTCCAAGAGCCTATGGGCCTCTCCCAAAGCATCCATGGAGGGGTCGGCGATCAGATGGACACTCAAAACAATTTTATGATGGGATGCCGACCAGATATGGAGATCATGGACTTCTTTGATTCCTGGGAGATCTTCCAATGCTTTTTTGACCATCTCTGGATCGATCCCTTCAGGAGTTGACTCCATCAAAATCCCAATCGTCTGTTTGATCACTTTTCCAGAACTTCGCAAGATGGTCAGAGTAAATAAAATTGTGATAATCGGGTCGATCAGGTTCCATTGGGTCGTCCAAAGGATAATACCGCTGATGATCACACCGATACTGCCCAGGACATCTCCCAAAATATGGAGGTAAGCTGCCCTGACATTTAAACTATGGTTTTGAGCAGGATGGAGGATTTTCATCATCCAGAGATTGGCCAAAAGTCCAACTGTGGCGATAAAAAAAACGATCGGTCCATCGACGGTTTCTGGCTGGAAAAACCGATGGATCGATTCATAGATCAATACACCAGAGAGCGTCCACAAAGACGCTGCGCTAACCAGCGCTCCTAAAATTTCTGCCCGATGGTATCCGTAGCTCATCGTAGGCGTTGCGGGCCATCTGGCCATCCGTGCGACGATGATTCCCAACAAAAGCGCTCCGACATCCGTGAAGAGATGCATCGCATCAGAGATCAGAGCCAAACTATTGGCAATCCAGCCAGCAATGACCTCAACCAGCATGAAAACAACCGCAATCCAAAGAGAGCGGTGCATCGCATGGGCGTGGGTTTTGTCATGACAAGCATGGGGCATTGGTGGACTCCCTATTGCACTCTATAAGTATTTAATGGTATTGATGGCAAGAACCTATCTCAGTAAAAAGTTTCAGTCGATTTTCGGGATTATTTTGGCCGCTTTTTGATTTTTTTTGCAGGGGTATAGTATACGTAAGCTGATACAACCCCTGCAAAGAAAATCGAAAATCGGCTCAAAAGAATCCGAAAATCGACGAAAAATTTTACTGAGATAGGTTCAAGAGAGGATTATGCAACGAATACTGTTTTTCCTGTTACTAGCTTTTGGCTCTTTGTCTGCAGCTTCTGCTGAGTCAGATGCTTGTGGAAAAGAGATTCAGCACATTGACCAGCAAGTGCAGAAGCTTGAACAACAAAAACAAGTCCATCAAGACCTAGCCCGCAAATATCAAAAGCTCGGAGATGAGTGGCAATATTCCTCAGGCAATATCCAAGATGCTTATGCCAATTGGAACAGGGCCGATCAAGAGCGCCGTAAGGCGATTGAGCTTCAACACCAAGTCGATCTGCTCTTACAGCGCAAACAACGGATCATCCAATTCTATCCCGAGCTTTATCAGCCTTGAGAACAATTAATCGATATCTGGCTCGCTCGTGGCATTTTTTGCAGTAGACTGATCTGTGTTCAAACCTAATTCCGGAGGATTTTCATTGATATACTTTTGCAACCTGAGCTCTTTTAAACGGTGACAGCAGCTTTTTGAGAGTGGTATGAGTTCTTTGACCATTGCAGAATACTTTTCAGAAAGACCAATAATGGTATCATATTCATCTACAATCTTGGCCGTAAAAAAAGGATTTAGATGTCCATCTTTTAACTGAGGTATTAGATCCTTCAACCAATTTTCTACGACTGTTGCGTCCTCACTTTTCAGCATCTGATCAAGCCTTTTAAAAAAAAGAAAAGATGCTTCGATTTCACCTGTTGATATTGTGATCGGCTCTTGTTCTGCTGCAACCTTTTGCGATGACTCTTGAAGCGGGGTTTTTTCGACATAGGCATTCAAACCTAATTGCAGTAATTTCTCTCGACAGAAGGGTAGAAGCAGAGAGAATTCATGTAACAGATTTTTATCTAAAATTTCTCCAAACAAAGTGTTAAATAGATCCAAATCCGTGGTAAAAGATGGAAAATACTTTAATTTTTTGTAGCTTGTAATGTACTTCTCGATCACTTGCCGATTGGTATCGTATTCATCGGGAGAAAAGTTGAGTTTTTTGAGTTGTTCTGAAAGAGGCTTGAGAACAGACAGAGACCTAGACAAGAAGCGTTGTATATATTCATTTTGACTCACAGGATCTGGTTTAAATCTGTTCATGAGCTCTTGAGGAGGAATTTCATCGATATACTTTTGCAAATCTAGGGCCTTTAGCCGCTCACCGCAGCTTGTATAGAGTGATTTGAGCTCGGTAACTATAGAAGAGGTTTTTTCAGAGGCAGAATCATACAAGAATATGGTTTTACAGAAAAAAAAGGGATACGAATTTAGTGATTGAGCTTGTACATTTTTTAACCAAGAGTCAACAGCGTTAGCATCCTGAGGATGGTTGTTTAGCACCTGGACGAGTGCTTGAAAGAAATCAATCAGCGGTTGAACTTGTTCAATCAAGGCTGTATCAGGTTGAGAATGGATTTTGGTCCCTTGCGTTGCATTTGTTGGTGCTTGCATTTGAAGATTATTGGCTGTCTGAGTAGTTGGAGCGTACATTTGGTTCATCATTTTCAATGCGAATTGACTTTGCATAGAAAACGGAAATTCCGTTTTGAGATATTGATCTAAGCGATGGTTTTTTAGCAAAACAACACATTGTTGATAGTTGCGCTTCCATTCTGCTAATAGTGATGAATTTAGACGAGTCTGTATGCTCGTTGATTTGTTAATAGATGTAATTAAGAGATAGGTTGCTGCAAAAGGATGGTATTTACAATAGAAAGCCGTTTGAGTTTCTTGTTCCAACCAGGTGCCTGGACTATCCGAGTGTTCAAGAAGAGACTTGAAATTCAGATTCAGCATCTCAATGGCCTGAGTGGTTTTTTGGCAAATCAGGATTATTTCATTACCACACATAGCTTCCATCATGCTTACAAAATGAAGTGGTACAATTGCCACACCTGCTACTTCTAATAAGAGATTTTCTAAATCAATGTCTTCTTCGATGAAAGAAGCTCCTAGATTAGCAACAGCTGTGGACTGAACGGGAGAAGAACTCGAAGGTTGAAAGCTATTTTCCATTTCTTCGAGGGTTGCATCTAAAATAGTATTAAGATTTTTTTCTGTTTTCAGAGTGTTGTAAGTCTCAATTAACTTGACGGACAGATGGGGCATAAGTTGATCATATTCAGAGTCGGGGATCTCACGAAGATATTTCTTAGTAAACTCTGCACTGGTGTCCAGAGAAAGGAAAGCAACTTGAGTAGAGATGGGCAAGTTTTTAAAATTGCTCGTCTGCAAAGACAAGACACGCTGATCATAGTACTCAAGCGTTGAATTTTGGTGCGCTGGGACAGAAAGAAACGCAAATAGGAGCTCTTTAGGTAATTCATCGAGAAACTCAGTTCGCTCTTCTTTTGTCATTTTTTGGATAAAGTCACAGGCAGGTAACATCGCCT
>JABDFE010000055.1 GCA_013286675.1 Chlamydiota bacterium | reverse complement strand
CTTAAAATGGATCTGGACTCGGATGCCGGGCCTGGCGCTAATTATTTCCATGCAACGGCAGGACTGATCCGGTTGATCATATCATCGAGTTGATTGAGCTCTTTCCATTTGCCTTCTGAAACAAGCTCTCCATCATAGTAGTATTCAACTTCTGCAATTGAATCGACATAGTATTTCGAAGGGCCGTGTTTATGATCATTTTCCCAAACGATTTCCTGAGAAACAACATTCCCATCGATGTAGTGGATTTCGAGGCCGTTTTTGAGGCCGTCTAAATAATGGACATCGACATAACGGGCACCATTTTTAAAGAAGGTTGTTTTACCGTGGAGCTTTCCAGCGATATATTCTTTGACTGCAAGCGGCTCGCCATTTTCAGTGAAGCTTTTCGTTTCTCCATGGAGGACGCCTTGGATGTAGTAAGCGACACTTTCAGGAGATCCATTGTCGTAGAAAGCCTCTCGTTTTGTGACGTAGCCTTCGTCGATCTCATCTTTGGAAAGTAAAATTCCTTGGATATTGCGGACAAGGCGAGTTCCTTTGCCTTTTTGAACCCGAGCTTCGACTTCATTCTGACGATTGAAATATTGTGCTTCTACGAGTTCTTCACCTGCGAACTCTTCGATTGAAAGAGGCGTTCCAGTGGTATACCATTTTGTAGATGAGCGGCGGGTTGGAGAGAGAACAACTTCTTCACGAAGAGGCATTCCTGTCACATCGTAGACGTTGATTTTTACAAGAGAGCCCTGATTGTATAAATAATCGGTTTCTATCGTCTGACTATAAGGGAAAGTATGTCTGGAGAGTCCATGCAAGACGCCATTTTCGTAAGTGGATGTAATCGTGACGCCATTTTTGAGGGCAGTGACGACTTGACCAGGATATTGTCTTTCTTCGAATTCATCTTTTGAAACGGCATATCCGTATTTATGGATATAGCGTGTCGATACGACGTTGCATTCTTCGCAACTTTTGCTGCATCCAGTGAGAAAAAGACCAAAAAAGCCCAGTAAATAGAGATAGCGGCTCATGAGAAACCTTCCTTTAGAGTATGTTTACGAAATCAGAAATTTTTAAAAAAAAGAAATATCTAAGTTTGTAAGCACGCTCTTGTCCTCATAATAAGCAATCGCGCAACTTTTCCGCTAGAGGCAATTGCAAATTTATAAGGCAATAAAGTTTTGCAATTGGCTCGCTACAGAATGTGTGAGTTTTTGATGTTCTTGCTCGACAACTTCAAAAGCCATGGTCTTAGAGGGATCTCGATAGCTCAATCTAAAAGTTGCATTTTTACGGTCTTTTCCGAGCTCGTCACTGGTATAAAGATCTAAAAGATAAAAATGCTCTAAGTAAGGCGATTTTGTTTTTTCGATGGCTTGTGCAATCGTTGCGATTGGAACATTTTCTTTCAACGTGATGGTCCAATCCCGCTGAGATGAAGGGAAGAGAGCTAGCTCAGAAAAGTTTTTGCCTTTTTTCTTAAGAGACAGAATGTCATTTAGATTCAGCTCTGCAAAGAAGACTCTTTGGTGGATGCCCAGTTTCAAAAGAAGCTGGGGATGAACTTCTCCCAAAACTCCAATGGTGACGTCTCCGCTTTTGATCTTTGTTTGCCGCCAAGGATGGAGTGTATGCAGATGTGCAGGCTCAAAGGAATACCTTGCAATGCGCAAGGCATCGCAAAGAGTTTCAGCCATTCCTTTCAAATCAAAAAAGTCAAAGTCTTGAGGTTTGCGGTCAAAATGGTGCTCGCGGCTTTTTCCTGTTAATAAAATTCCTGCACAGGAGGCTTCCAGGAATTCATTTTTTTCTCGGAAGTGGATTCTTCCGACTTCAAATGCAGCCATCGTCTCAACTTGGTGATTGATGTTGTGCCGGACGGCTTGGAGCAGCCCTCCCATTAAAGAAGTACGCAGCACAGATTGATCAATTGATCTAGGATGGAGGACATGGAGGGTGCTGTTTTCAGGGATGCCTTTTTCCATGGTTAGTTCAGATAAAGCAGGACTGATGAGATCACAGGTAACGCATTCTTGGAGGCCTTGCTGCAGTAAAAGATTGCGCATCTCTTTTTCCAGTTGATAAAGAGGCGCGTCGGCTAAGGCCGATCCTGTATACACAGGGGCCTTACGAGGAATATTATTATAGCCATAAAGACGGGCAGCTTCTTCGATCAAGTCGACTTCGATTTGAAGATCATTTCTGTAAGTCGGGATTGTCACTTCTACAACATCTTGCGAGGTGGTTTTGACTTGCATCTCGAGTCTTTCGAAAAGAGAAATCGCTTCGTTTAAACCTAAGGAAAAACCGAGCATTTGCTGCAGTCTTGAGAGTCTGCAGGGGATCATGCGGCGAGAAAAAGCATGCGCTTTGACATCGACAAGAGAGTGAACCTCTCCGCCGGCAATTTCTTGGATCAATGTAGCAGCACGGTCTAGTGCATGGACGGTATTTGCCCTGTCGATTCCTCTTTCATGCCGATAACAGCCATCTGTTTTTAGATCGAGCAATCGGCTGGATCTGCGGATAGAGCTTGCGTCGAAAGAAGCAGCTTCGATTAAAATATTTATGGTGTTTTCACTCGCAGCAGAAGAAAGTCCTCCCATGATGCCGGCAATCGCAAGAGGTTTTTCAGCATCTTGGATCATCAGTGTTTGGGGAGGGATTTCCCGTTTTTTTTCATCGAGGGTTTCGAAGGAAATCGGAGATTGTATCTGTCCGACGATGATTTTGTCTTTGATTTTATCTAGATCGAAAATATGGAGCGGTTGTCCAAGCTCCCACATGACATAGTTACCGACATCAACGACATTATTGATGGGACGCAGGCCACAAGCGATAAGCCTTTTTTGGAGCCATTCAGGAGAGGGTCCGACTTTAATTTGGGTCATGATCCTGCAGGCGTAACGAGGACAGAGTTTAGGATCGGTCACCTCAACGTCGATTTTTTTATGGCCGGTCTCTTTCAGGTTAGTCGCAGGACGTTTGGCGACTGTTTTGTAAGCAGCAGCGAGTTCTCGTGCAACCCCTAAAACACTCAATACATGACCCAAGTTGGGTGTGAGAGAAATATCAAAAACAGGATCGGTGACATAACTGGAAACATCAGAGCCCAGAGTGGCATCAGAGGAAAGTTCGATGATCCCATCGAATTCTTCAGAGAGGCCAAGATCTTTTCCGGAGCACAGCATGCCAAATGATTCGACATCACGGAGTTTGCTTTTTTTGATTTTCCATTTTTTCCCTTCCGCGTCTGTCAGTTCAGCTCCGATACGGGCAAGAGGAGTCAAAATACCAGCGCGGCAGTTGGGAGCGCCACAAACAATTTGAAATTCTTCAGTCCCATCGGTCACTGTCGCAATGCGGAGGCGATCGGCATTCGGATGTTGCTCGGCTTTGAGGACTTTTCCGACAACAACGCCTGTAAACGTTAAAGTCAGGCCAATCATTTTTTCAACTTCAATGCCAAGAGAGGTCAATGTATCAGAAATCTCTTGAGCTGCTCCCGTCAGGGGCAAAAACTCTTTTAACCATGAGAGTGGGACTTTCATTTAACGTTCCTATCAGCTAGATTGATATTGAAAAGAAGGATACCACATTTGAATACTCCTCTGCAAGAACAGTGGGCTAAAAAGGGCCGTTTTTTGACCCAAGCCCTGATTTTTAGCGGCGCTTTGAACATCGGTCTTCTCACATCCTTTTTTTACTTTATCGCCCGTGACAAAAAGCAGGCCGTCGCCTTTGAATTCCAGCCCATCTCTAACAATCCAAAACATCTAACGAATACTGAAACAATTGCCCATTTCGCGACGATGTCGTATGCAGAACTGGTCGATATGCTGGGGAGTCAAGATCCGATTGAAGAGGGGTATAAAAAAAGAGATTTGGCACTGGCAAGCTTGGCTGCATTTCACTTTATTAACTTGGAAAAGGCCCTTCAAGGCTTTCCGCTGCAAAAAAGAATGCTGACCTTTCAGCGTAAAGACGGCCCTGAACTCGTCGATATTACGGTCTATCCAGGATTAACTGAAGATCAGTTTCAAGGTCTTGTACAATTCATTAAAACTGAAAAATTTCCTTTGACGACCAAAGGTCTCTTTTTTGAGCTCAAGCAAGGAAAAATGCCTCGTGAATCTTCTCTTCTTGAAGCGTTTTATCACACGCCTGAATTCACGACTTTAATGACTCTTTTTAATCGCGCAGGAGTCCCTTTACCCTCAGAATATGTCATCGAGGTGATCGCGCAAGGCGATTGGTCATTGATAGAGCGGTTTACTCAAGAACAAAAGCTCTCTCAGGATCTGTCCCCCAGTCGTTTAAAAAATCTTCTTTCTAGCTATGTCCGCTGCCGCTCTGGTTTAGCTGCCAAGATTCTTTTGGAATGGGACCGTGATTTTATTCTCAAAAAACTCGATGATCCCGATTTAATGGTGTTTTTAGATCTTTTTTCGGCTAAAACGGCCTCTTTAGAAACCTTTTTAAAGGAGATCATCACCAGTCCGCGAT
>JABDFE010000054.1 GCA_013286675.1 Chlamydiota bacterium | reverse complement strand
CTGGCGTCGAAGTCCCTCGGTATTTGGAAACGCTCACAACAACCGCTTCGGCTTTACCCTTTAAGATTTTTTCAGAATCGATGGCGCAGGAAGAATCTCTGAAGCATGATCTACTCACCCGAGATGGTACTGAAAATGTCCATAAGCTTCATGATGAAATGGCCGATTGGATGGTCCGAAATGTCACTGTGAAAAGAAACAATGTCGACCTTCAAAAAACGATCGATAAGCTGAAAGAAATCCGTGAGAGATATGATCACATTTCCCTGGATGACAAGGGTCATTTGATGAACCAAACTTATGCATTTGCGAATCAATTCAGAGCCATGCTAGAACTGGCTTTAGCAATGACTAAAAGCGCGTTAATTAGAAACGAGTCCCGCGGTGCCCACTTCAAACCCGAATATCCTAAACGGGACGATGCGAATTGGCTCAAAACGACGATCGCCACTTACAAAAAGAATGAACCTGAGATCACCTATAAGAAGGTCAATGTCTCTTATTTAGAGCCATCCGAGCGAGATTATGTGAGTGCGAAAAAAGTTAAACCGACCTTAAAAAACATCCCCTCAAATATACAGCTCCCAATATGAATGAAAAATTCGTCCTAAAAATCTACCGCGGCACACCTGGGAAGCAGTACTGGGAAGAGTTTGAATTAGAAGTAAAGCCGTTTTACAACATCATCACTGCTTTGATGGATGTCCAAAAATCCCCGGTCAACCGGAAAGGCCAAAAAGTTGAGCCGATTGCTTGGGAGCAAGGATGTCTTGAAGAAGTCTGTGGCTCGTGTTCCATGCTGATCAATGGCAAACCCCGCCAAGCTTGTACGGCGCTCATTCACAACCTGATCGATGAATCGAAAAGCTGTACAGTGACGATTGCTCCGATGACAAAATTCCCTCTCATCAGAGATCTAGTGATCGATCGTTCCTCTATGTTTGAGCATCTCAAAAGAATCCGTGGCTGGGTCGAAATCGATGGCTCTTTTGAGCGCGGTTTTGGACCTAAGCAAGATCCGAAAATCCAAGAAGCCCGCTATGTTCTCTCGACATGCATGACCTGTGGTTGTTGTGTTGAAGCGTGTCCTCAAGTCAACAACAACTCCAAGTTCATGGGGCCTGCAGCAATTTCTCAAGTCCGGCTATTCAATTCCCATCCTACTGGCAAGATGCAAGCGCCTGAAAGACTCCGCGTGCTCATGGACGAGGGTGGCATCAGTGATTGCGGCAACGCGCAAAACTGTGCTAAGGTTTGTCCAAAAAATATTCCGCTCACCGAATCAATCGCCGTCATGGGACGCGAAGTCTCCAAGCAAGCGCTTCACGATCTCATCAGCCTCCCTGATGCTTATCTAGATAAATAAGTTGCTCCAATCAATTAAAGATTTTATGATGTCATGCTAAAAGATTTAGCATGTATCTAGCCCTTGTCGAAAATTATCACCGCCTGAGAGCTGAAGTCACGACGAACTGGAAGACGGGTGTTGTGATGGTCAGTGTTGCTGTTATTACTGGTCAAGTCTATGGAAAAGCAGCGGCAGCAGGTGTTGTCCTCATCACGGTCTCGAACTATCAAATCATTGGGCGGCAGATCAAAGTTGCCTCCTGGATGAGCTTAAGAAAAGCTCTCATTGTCGCTGTCATGCTAGGAAATAACCATTATTTCAATGTGATGAGTCCGCAGATCATGGGCAATATCGCAGTGGCTTTAGTGCTCATTGATAATTTCCAGATCTCGAGCATCAATCTGGATCTTTCCGATCAAAATGAAGTGCTGAAGCAAAATGAAGCCAAACTAGAAGAAGCCAAGAAAAAATTGACAACCATTAAGCAGTCTTTACTCGCATTTGGTCAGACTGTTGCAGAGGCAGAAGCTGCAAAAAAGTCAAATACTGAAACAGCAGCAGAACTAAGTAAGACTGTTCCATCCGATCTCGCGGCTGATCTGGAAAATGTCAATACGCTCATTGAAGCTCTCATGAAATCAACAGAATTTAAAGAACTCATTGCATACGAAAAAAGCTTAAGAGAGAGTATGGACTCGATGCTGACCACATTTAGTGGGATTTGTGAACAGCTAAAGCCGTTACTGCCAAAACTGGATAAAATTGGAACTTCGATTGATACGACAACATCCAAGCTTGAGGTAGCAGTGCAGCTTTCAGCACAGCAAATTTGTGATTTAACAGGAGTCATGAAAACGTTAGAGACTTATAGGAGAAATATATGAGTATAAAGCAAATTCCTCCGCAAGACATCGTCTCCGGAGGATTGTTCAATACCGGGCTAGCGATGACTGTCATTCCAGGCTTTTTAGAGGAAGTATCTTCTGCACCGAGCTCTGAGGACCAGTCGTTAGTGGAAAAAGTGATGGATACTGTTTTAGGTTTTTCGTTTGGATCGTTAGCGATGAGTTCTGCTCCCGCTTTTGTCACGGCGTCTGGAGTTGCTTTACTCGGAGAAAAGATATTCGATACGCTAGATAGCCTCTTTACAATGGCTCAAAACGTGGAAGAATCTGGAAGGTCTATCCAAGAACAAGAAGAAATCATCAAAAGTTTTGGTCCCATATTGGAGATTTCTCATGAAACGCTAGAGCAATTGACAGCCGTCGCCAAAGAAAAAGGAGTGCAGTGGGAAGCAAGCAACCTCAAACTAAAAGACTTGGAACAAAATTATCCTGCTCATGCGGATTTGCTAGCGATTGTCAAAGAGCGAATCACGTTTCTTCAGGTAGTTTTACCACAGCTTATCTCTCAGGACAAAATTACGGTTTTTGGTCAGAGGGCGCTTGTATCACGCGCAGATCTCGTCAACCAAATTGCTAAAGAAGAAGAGGAAGCCACAGAATTGATGCAAGAGCTTACAGAACTGACGCAATCTGTCGGAGAAATGGTGACAAAATTAGAGGTTTTTGAAGCCACAACTTCGCAAGCAGCAGAGATCAAAGGAGGGTTGATCGCAGGTCTTCAGGGAGATGTTGAATATTTGATTGCACAGCAAAATTTAGCCGCAAAAAACAATGAGCCGGCCGCAATATGGCACTACCATCTATAGCTACTAACGATTCTGCCTCGGTGACTCGCAAGTTGGTGGGTCAAAGAGAGGCCATTCTTGCGGATAATACGCAAAGTATTGATGTTGTCGCAAATGAAGCAGAACAATTACGGCAATGTTTTGAGACACTCGAAAAATCAAATTCAACAATCATGAGTATCTTAACTAGTCAATCAGGAGAGAGGTTAAGCCAAGAACAGATAGCAGAAATGCTCAGGAAGCTTAGCCTGGTTATGACAACAGATGTTCCGAAACTCACTGAAGATCTTAAACAGATTCATCAAAATAAATTGGTTCTAAAAGAGCTGGTTCAAAAAATGAGAGAGCTTAAAAGCCGGTGTGAAGCAGCTCTGCAAAGACTCCAAAATGTCACTGAAATGGATGAACAAAGCATTCAAGATCTTGCTACACTTCGAGTGAAGGCGATTCAAATGGGGCAACAACCGACGTGCCATAGTGGCTCATTTTTATAGGGAGTTCTTCTACTGAAAGCTCATGAGCTCCCAGCTGACTTGCCAGGCTTTTCTTCAAACCGTCAATCCAGGTTGCTCTGTCAGCGAGATGATCTGATAAAGAGCAGACAAACTCTTCATGAGAGCGGCCTTCACGGTATTTTGGAGTTTTTGCCGGGTGTTTTAAAAGGTTCATTCTTGCCGGGTCGTAGTCCCATAAAAAAGACGTGTGCACGAGCCAGCGGTCTTTTTTGATATAGAGGGCGTTGCCGCCGCATTTCTTTTCACCGATGACAAAATCATTTTCTCTGAGCTTAAGCCCAGTTGTTGCGGGTGCAAGGACTGATTCTGCCCAGCGTAAAATAGGCTCTGGATAAGCTGGAAACTCATGGTCTATTTTATTGCAGATAAAGGTGACAAAGACGGTATTTTCATCGACAATAACAGTTCCACCGCCGCTAAATCGGCGAAGAATAGGAACCGAATTGGGAAGCTGATCTAGATGAACTAAAGCGTCGGCTTTACCGGAGATGCCCATGACAATAGCAGGGGTCGATCCACTGTTGATCAGGCAAAAATTCCGGTTATCTTCTCTCAGCAGCTGTTCTTCTAAGAGGAGCTGATCGTAGATCGTAGTGTTGAGATGGATAAGGTTCATGACGAGACAATTTTGTTCCCTGTTTTTTTAGCTTCGGTTGTTGCTCGCTTGACACCGTCTAAGAGTCGATCGAAGATCTCATCTGCTGAACCAGGAACTGATTTATCCAAACTGATGAGTCCAATCGAAACTGAAAGCGGGATGCTAAAAGAGGTGCGCAGGACTTCTGTGCGGATGGTCTCGGCAATGATCTCTGCTGCGCGATTCGATGTCCGAGGCAGCATGAGAATGAATTTTCCAGGGCCTTGAGGAATTAAAAGATCATTTTTGCGGAGGTTTTCTTGGAGGACTTTTTCTAGGTGCTGCTGGGCCTTATCACTTTTTGACACGGGAATTTTTTTAAAATCATCAAGCTCGATCATGAGCAAACTGATGTTGCTTGAAGTTTTACGGGCTTTAGCGATTTCTTTAATCGCCTGGTCGCTTAAAAATTCTCG
>JABDFE010000053.1 GCA_013286675.1 Chlamydiota bacterium | reverse complement strand
ATTCCTGTTGAAGAGGGAGCCGATCCTGCCTTTATCGATATTAAAATCTCAGGGCCTTTGCATCAAATGCGAGGATCTGCGCTCATCGCAGGATATCTCTCTATCAAATGCATGGAAGGGGGCCATCCCATCTTCTACCGTCCCAGCTTAGGATTATACCATTCGAATTTAACGGTGATTTCTTGCAAAGAGCGCACGACGATTCGATTGACTTTAGGGCTAGATCCTGCGCAAATCGACTTGCTCGCTGACTGTTTTAAAATGGTCGATACACTCAATGATTCTCTGTATCTTGCCTCAACTCAAAAATAAATTGAAAAATGTTGCGATTTCAATATACACTAGTGGGTATGTTGACCGATGAACATCGTAAGGAAGACTTTAGTCGTGCTTATGTTTTAGCTGTGGCAGCAAAAGCTGGCGTAATTGTAAGCATCAATGACCGTAACCATGATTATGGTATTGATGGATCGTTTCGTCAAGTATCCATTATTGATGGTAGAAGGGTTGAGAGCGGAGTTACAATTGGTTTCCAGCTTAAAGCGACTAGTCGTGATATAATTAAGGAAGAGTATGTTAGCTTCACAGTAGATGCCAATACGAACAATAGTTTGGCTCTGCGGCAAGTTACCCTCATTGTTCTCCTGTTATTTTAATCGTTCTATGTATGCCTCCAGAACCTGAAGAATGGCTCAAGTTATCCGAAGATGAACTCATTCTGAGGAAATGTTGTTACTGGTCGAAAATTTCTTCTTTCACATCCAATCTTAATAGCTGTATTATTGAGATACCGAGAAGCCAAATGTTTACCCCTGAGGTTCTTGGGCAACTGTTGGGAAAAATTACAGTAGGACAACCGTTATGACAGTGCATAATATAACCAGTACTCCGTATCCTAAACTCGATGTTTTGAAGCGTTTTCTCAAATTAAAAAATTGGCGCTTGATGGAGAGTTCAACTGATACTTCATTGATGTATGAAGGGCCATTAGATGATAGAAATTGTCCTATAACATTGGTTCTTCCGGCCAGCACTGAATTCGCTGATACGCAGTCTGTAATTGCAAAAGCTGTAAGATTGCTGGCTGCAATTGAACGTAGTTCGACACTAGATCTGGAAGAAACCATTAACAATCTGGGATCTGATTTCCTAAGACAGAGAATTATTACTCCTTCCAATAGCCACACGATTTCCTTATCAATGGCAAAAGAAGCCATTGATAACCTTACCGACTTGATTTCTTACTCTGCTTGTTTGGAAGAAAGTGCTCAACCTTTTTTTGCTAAAGGAAGAAGCATCGGAAAAAAATTTATAGAAAAATGTCGGTTTGGTCAAACGTTTGTTGGAAGCTTTGGGTTTGCTCTTGAAATGCCGATCCTGCCTTCTTTACCTGGAAACTCTTTACAAATGCCTCTTGAACGCCGCATCATGACGCGGATTGCCAATGGATTACTTTCTATTCGTAAGGCAGCGCAGGAAGCTGATATTTCAGTATTAACGAATAACTATAAGCAAGGCTTCAATGCTAATCTTTTTGAGACCATGCAGAATTTAATCGGTTCTTTCAAAGATTTCCCTATGGAATTTTCTTTTGCATGGTCTCCAGAATATACTTTGCCTTCAGAGCTTAAAGCTATGCCGATACTTCGATTGACCTCTGAATCAGTCCTGCCTCTGCTTGAAAGCGCTGCAAAAGCACTGCGTCGAAGTTCTGAATCTGAAGACACAGTTATTACTGGTAAGATTGTGCAATTGCGTGGAGAAATTTCCGACGAAGTCGATGATCTTGAGGTTTCCGATAATAAAATGATTGTCATTGAGCGGGAAACCGAACGAGGCAGATCTTCTCTTATTCGTGCGACTTTATCCCCAGAAGAATATAGAAATGCTTGCGATGCTCACAGAGATGGGAAAACCGTATCAATAAGAGGTAAACCTGAAAAGCTCGGTAAATACTTGGTTCTGACTTCTCCGTTGGATTTTAAAATTTTACTTTAAACTCCAACTTCACCCGATGTGAGCAGTTTGATTTCTCCTGAAGGCAGTAGAAGCTGTAACCGTCCATCCTTAGTCATCGCATGGCAGATCCCTTTGATGGTTTGCGTGCCATCGTGAATCGTGATCTCTTGTCCTTTATAGGCGAGCATCTTTTCAAAGGAAGCTTGAAAGGGTGCAAAACCTGATTTCTTAAGCACCTCTAGATCTTGAAGAAAATGATTCATGAGCAGCTGTGTCACTTCTTGAAGGTCCCATTTTTTTTGAGATAATTGTAAAAGAGATGTGGCGGGGACTCCGATCGCTTCTAAAGAGGCGGTCGACATATTCACATTGACGCCAATTCCAATGATCACACCAGTGGTTTTTCCTATCGTGACTGTTTCAGTTAAAACTCCGGCAATTTTCCTTCCTTGGATGAGAATGTCATTGGGCCATTTCAACTGCGCTTCGAATCCAATGCCCCTGAGAACTTTAGCGCAGGCAAACGCCATGATCTGTCCCAGATTCGAAATGTATTCAGCCCCAAGAGGAGCCGTTAAATACAGAGTGGCATAGATATTTTCACCGCGGGGAGATACCCAGTGTCTTTTAAATCTTCCACGGCCAGCTGTTTGTTCCTTTGCGGTCACGCACGTTAAAGAGGAGAGTTCTGACAGATGGGATTTGACCCAGTTATTTGTGGAATCGACAGAGTCAAGGTGAAGGTATTGTATTTTCATCCTATAAACCTCAGTTTTTGGTTGATTTTATGGAGGATTGCCCCAGATTTCGTAGTGATTTTTTAAAATTTTTCGGGCACTAATAGCCGGAAGGTGCCTATAGTGCCCGAAAAATTTTTAAAAAGCGCCCGAAAGGTGGGGTAAGACTCTATGAAAGCAACCCAAAATTGAGGTTATAAACAGCGTGATTATCCAGTCCTTTAGGGCTGGGAGGAAGCGCTGTTCCTTATTTTAATATTTATATTCCATCGGGGCCAGGAAAGGCGCTGTTGATTATTCATTTAGCCCCCAAAATCTGGGTCAGGTTGTTCGTCAACATGTAGTGGTTCTCATAAGTTAAGTCGGGTACGGGAGCCTTCTTTAAGATCATGCACTTCTTTTTTTAGATCCTCTACCTGTATTTGAAGCTCAGCGATTTTACTTAGCATCAAGATGTGTGTAAGCTGCGATGCCTGTAAATGCTTGAAGGAAGGATCTAGCTCTCTGATTTGCTGCAGGTAAAGGCTTACTTCTTTCAGTTGATCATTTACAAATGCCATCTCGGCTGCCGCATAGCACTGTTGCACGTTCTCTATGAGTTTCTTTTGCAACTTAAGAACTTTATCAAGGCCTATGGCACATTCTAGTGACCATGGAAACTTTTGCAAGCCTTCTTTGAACGTGGCTTCGGCTTGATCGATTTGATTGTTTTCGAGCTGCACCTGTCCGAGCTTGCTGTAAATGACCGAGAGTTTTTCTGGCTGCCGTTCTTCGTAGAAGGTTTTAAGGGTCTGATAAACGGAAATTTCGTTTGGATTTTTATTCAGAATTTTATCAGCTAGTTGACCTGCTTTTTCCCACGCCTTCCCTTTTATGAGAGAATTAAGCTGTTTATGATACCAAATCATGGCCTTCTTCGGTTTTTTTAGCTCTTCATAAAGCCCAGCGATCTCCTCGTAAAGATTCAATTTTTCTTCTCGAGAAGTGAGCAGTTTATCCACTTTGAGTTGTTCATCAAAGAATTGATTGTTTCTGTAAGAAGTGCGCAGATGCTGCAGTGAGTCAATGACTTGTTGTGGTTTATTTTGTTTTTTTAGGAGTTCAACTTGTAGAATCTGATCGAGAAATAAGAGAGATAGATGTTCTGCTTCCTTACACAAAGATGAAGCAGCAGAGAAATCTTTGAGTTGTAGGGCATGACAAGCCCCCATGAGCAGGTAATGCGCTTTTTCTTGAGGGGTGCTTGCACAGGCTAGCATCTCTCGGTATAGTGTAAATTGATTGGGGGCAAGGATAATGGCTTGCTCGTAAAAGAGAAGGGCTTCTGAAAACCCTCTTGCCATGCAATCTTCCAGTGTATAATTACTCTTACACGGATACATCTTCTGCGCTCTTTTCAAATTTTCCTCAGTTCCCTTAGTGAGCCTTCTTGCTTTTTCTAAAGCAAAATTTAGCGCCGCCTCCTTGTTTTGGCTTGCTCGATAGAGTTTGACTAAAAAAAGAGATATTAAAGACTTGGGATCATAGAAGGAATCTATTTGGAGGATAGATTTGAGAGTTTCTATAGTCTCATGAACTTTATTCTTTTGGAGTTGATCAATTGCAAGATCTAGCGAAGCACGTATCTTGGATATCTCAGATCCATACATGCGGGTTTCTTGTTCAAACTCCTGAATCAACCTTTTAGTCTCTTCGATGCAGTCCTGAATCGTGATTTCTTTGGTACAGATGCTGCGATGTAAAGGGTTGTCTTTCAGAATATGTTCTAAAAACGAAAATGGCTCTGCAGTCTTGGGGTTGGGGCCTTTTGTTTTAAAGATGCGCTGGTGGAAATGGACTTTTTCTGGACGTGGATACCAACCGTATTCGTTTGGTTCTTCATGTGGATAGATTTTACATGTAACCTTGTAAATCTTGACCGTTAAAGTATTGTCCAATTTTGGAGTAAAAAGGATGACATGTTCGAGGGTTCTACATTGGATAGGGACAGTGACTTTTAGTGCCATAAAAACTCTCCTGGTTAAGTGTAACACAAAGTTTCGGCAACCAACACGAGGAT
>JABDFE010000052.1 GCA_013286675.1 Chlamydiota bacterium | reverse complement strand
AAAACTTCATTGAATTTTTTCATAACGGACTCTGGATTGTAATTTTCTGAGTAAGCATCCCAATTTGAAGCGCGGATTCTATCAATGTTTTCTCCTATCATTGATAAAATAGCGAGCAAACTTTGTTTGTCATCGAAGTAGAGACCTTTATTTTTTAAGATCTCGATATGACTTCGCTGGTATCCAGGGTTGCCGGAACCCGACCATGTAATGACAGGCTTATTTTTGATTGAAAACTCTGCACAAGCAAGACCAAAAGATTCACCTAAACCTCTAGCGTGGATCATCGCATCGCATGTGTTAATGAACTTGGTCTTATAGACAAGATCGGGAGTTGGTGGCAAAAAAATCACATTGGGTAAATCACAAAACTTTAATGTATTTAAAAAAACAAAGTACCAATCTTTGTGACTGGCAGCTGTTTCAATCACCGCGTCTGTTGCAAAATCGATATCAAAAGAAGTAAATCCTCCATGTCTTCCAAAGACAACAGCATCTCGTGGGATTTTTAACTCGTCATGTAACGTTTCGGTGGTTTCATCCAAACGTACCATATAGGGAACATAAGGGACATTTGAAGCGGTGTATGTATTGCTTAACCACTCAGAAATAGAGGCATGAACATCTCCATGAGGCAAAAGAGGAGGGAAAACAGCGTGGACAGCAGTCTTGACAACTCTAGATATCTTACCTTCCTCATCGCCAGCTTTCATTAAATGGAGAAAATCGACTTTTTCTTGCAGCAAAATTTTGTCCATTTCTTCTAACGTGTCGCATTCATGGAAGTTCTTCCCAAAACGGACCTTAAAATACTCCCTGACTGTAGGAGGAGAATCGGGATTGGATCGGAACATTTCTGAGTGGAGGTTCACGAAAATAATGACAGACTCATTTCCTAAGAGCTTCTCATTAAAATCAGCGTAGTCGTAAACGGAGACTTCTGTCCCCCGGACCGTTAAATGCTCTAAGAAAAAACCAATTTTCAGCTTTTCATTAGAAAGCCCTTCTTGCGGCTGAGCAAAGCAGCTTTGAATGAAACCCAAAAATAAAATGACTCTGATTTTAAAAAACAATGACTATCTCGTACGACATCCCATCACTAACGCGGGACTGGTCCATCGTATTTATAACGTTGAATTCGCGCATGATTGGAACAAAGACTACTGGAAAAATGCGACCCAAGCCGAAGAAGGGTTGGAGAGGGTGCGAACAACCTATGAAAGAAGAATTGAGAGATTTCGACAACTGGAAAACTATAAAGGCAAGGTGATTTTCATTCGTGTCACACGCAACGATCAAGAACAGGAAATGTTTTATGGCTACTTTCCCAATACCAATGAAAAAGAGTTTGCCTCAAACCTATACGATGCCCTTAAAAGATTATTCCCTCATCTTGATTTTAAATTGATTGTCGTGGACAAAACCAATACCCAAAATAGCCGTGAAGTTTTCGGAAATATTTTGTTTTACCACCTTACAGATCTGACAGAACATCGTCAGTGGGAAGAGATACTCCATTCAGGATAAAAATCTTGTTGATCTTATTTTTTTCTTTAGCGTAGGATCATGCCTCAAAAGCGATTTTAACCTGGAGAAAATCAATGGCCTACGATCACGAAGCAAAGCCGCCCTCTCATATGGAACAGGTCATCGATTATAATGCCGCACAAGTCAAGCAAGAGGCATTTGGCTTCATGAGCTACCTCACCGGATGGTGCACAGAGCGCAAGGCTTCGACATTAATTGACATTATTCTAAAAATTAAGCCTCAGAAAATTGTCGAAATAGGAGTCTATGGCGGAAGATCTGTCGTCCCCATGGCATGTGCATTAAAAGCACTCGGACAAGGGACAGTCTACGGAATCGATCCCTGGAATAACTACGAAGCGACTGTGGGAGTCATGAACACTGACAATCTAAATTATTGGTCCTCCATCGATCTCCAAGGCATTAAGAGGAATTTGATGCAGAAGATCGCCCAATTTGGACTGGAAAATTCGATTATTCTCATAGAAAGCACATCGGAAGCAGCTCCTGCTATTCAGGATATCGACATTTTGCACATCGACGGAAATCACTCAGATGTCACCTCCTATTTCGATGTGACAAAATGGGCTCCGCTTGTGAGACCGGGAGGATGGATTATCCTAGACGATATGACGTGGTATGAAAACGGTATTTTTACAACCGCAAGAGCGGCCGAGTGGCTGAATACACATTGCAAAAAGTTCGCAGAATTTAAAGACGACTCAATATGGGGAATTTGGATAAAAAAATGAAAAAAACCATTCTATCATTGTTCTTTTGTTTCTTACCGTGTTTGACTTATGCAACTGAAAATCTTGATCCGGTTAGGGTTGAGGCTTTAACAAACCATGTGTGCAGAAATCTTTCAACCTTGCATGGATGGTGTTCTCAGGAAAAAGCTCTAAATTTTATCGACCTGGTTTTAGAGGTCAAACCTGATGTCTGTGTTGACATTGGATCTTTTGGAGGCAGTTCGGTCTTGCCTGTTGCTTCTGCTTTAAAATTTTTGGATCATGGTATTGTAGTTGCAATTGATCCTTGGGATAAGATTGAAGCTCTCAAACATTTTGATCCTTATGAAGATCACCGCCATATGGACTGGTGGAGCAAAGTCGATTTTTTCGGAATCTATAACAGCTTTATAAATATGATCAGCAATCATGAACTAGGAAAATACGTCAAAGTACTGAGAATGACCTCAGAAAGAGCCGCCCCTGAAGTGGGAGCTATCGATATCCTATACATTGATGGAAATCACAGTGACGCTGTTGCCCTTCTCGATGCAACACTCTATCTTCCAAAAGTCCGCTCAGGGGGCTATATTTGGGTCAACGATTCTACCTGGACTTGCATGCAGCCGGCGATCGAATTTTTGCAAGAAAGTTGCGATCACGTTCGCTTAATTGACAATGGAAATTGCATTTTATTTAAAAAAAGATAGGAATCTATGCTCAAAACTTTGCTTGTTTTTTTGACCGCTTTTTGCTGCTCCTTTGCCGAAGAAATCGATTTAAGCATTTATGAGCAGTCACTCTATAGTCAAAACGGAGAAGATGGAGTTATCAGCAAGATTGTTCAGCTAATTGGACCTACTTCTTTGTTCTGCGTCGAGTTTGGGGCATATGACGGCATCATAAATAGCAATACCTATCTTCTTCGATTACAAGGATGGGATTGTTTATTACTAGACAGAATGTTCGAAGATCGCAGCCAAAAACTCTACAAAGAGTTTATCACTGCAGAAAACATCACCAGTCTATTTGATAAATATAAAGTCCCCCATGATTTAGCCCTCCTATCCATCGACATCGACTACAACGATTTTTATGTCTGGAAGGCCTTAGATAAAAAATACCAGCCCGCTGTTGTAGTGATCGAATACAACGCCTCTTATTCCCCTAATGAGGATAAGATCGTCAAATATAAACCTTTTTATTGCGGAGATGGAACCAATTACTATGGTGCCAGCATCCTAGCCCTCTACAACCTAGGAAGATCTAAAGGCTATTCGCTTGTTTATGTCGAACGCGTAGGGGTCAACTTGTTCTTCATCCGAGATGATATTATCGAGGCGAAGAATTTGAAATTCAAAAACATGAATGATGTCGAAAAACTCTATCAACTTCCTCGCTATGGTAAAGGACCTAATGGCGGACATCCAGAAGATCCTAGAAAAAGGGAATTTGCCTCTTCTTCCGATCTGCTGAAATAGGGACCTATGCACCGTTTTTTCTTCGTTTGTCTTGTAGCAACATTTCCGCTGTTTCTTCAGGCAGATGCAGGTGTTTGCCTGACGATGGTCGTCAAAAATGATCAGGCTGTGGTTAAGCGGTGTTTAAAAAGTGTTGTGAATGTCGTCGATTGCATTTCGATTTGCGATGCAGGCTCTTCAGATAGAACCATCGAAATCGTCAAAAAGTTCATGAAAAAAAATGGCATTCCCGGCCAAATCCATCAACAAGAATGGAAAAGTTTTGCCCATAATCGCACCGAGTCGATCAAAGCAGCGCAAAAAGTGCTCAAGGCCGCAGGCTTTACTTTGGAGCAAAGCTATCTCCTCGCTCTAGATGCAGATATGACCTTAGATAACACCCACGCTTTTAAAAAGAATGCCCTCGAAGCCGATGCCTACTTACTCTCCGAGCATTTGAAGGCTTTAGGATATTACACCTTCAATGCGCATCTCTTACGCGCTTCTTTAATTTGGACCCATCAAGACACGCTCTGCGGGTCTTTTGTCTATAAAGGCCCCCATCAGGTCGCTAAACTCTTTAGTATGTCGATTGAAAATCACGAGGACGGCACTCTCACAGCAAAGCAGCGAGATATCAAACTGATCACACAAGTAGTGAAAGATGATCCCAATAACACCTGTAACATCTTAAGGCTGGCCCATTTGCTTCGCTGTCAAAAAAATTACGAGAAGGCCGTTGAGGGATATAAATCGTATCTTGAACTCGGAAGAGATAAGGAAGAGATCTGGTTTTCTAAATATCTGATCGGAAAATGTTACGAAGAAATGAATCAATGGGAAGAGGCCAGCAAATGGTACACAGATGCCTATCAGTACAATTCAGAGCGCAGAGATTCCCTTTTAAAAATCGCAACCCATTATCGTAAAAGTGATCAAAACGCCATGGCTTATATTTTTGCAAAGCGTGGATCTCTGATAACACCTGCCTCAGACCAGCTCTATTTCGAGGAATGCCCCCTCTTCGATTATCGATTTGACGAAGAACTCTCTATTACAGGCTACTATGCCAATTCCAAAGAAGAGGGATTTACAGCGGCGAGCAATCTTCTAATAAAAAAAGGTGTCCCATGGGCGACTAAATATCAGACCTATCGGAATATTATTTTCTATACCACTGCCCTCAAAATGTCGCATTTCTTCCCTATTACCCTTGACCTCCCTCTTGTCAGAAAGGGACATGAGGAGAGATACCATCCCATGAATCCATCGATTCTAAAAACCGATGAGGGCT
>JABDFE010000051.1 GCA_013286675.1 Chlamydiota bacterium | reverse complement strand
AACCAGAGTCTATCTGAGTTGCAGGAAAATATCAATGGTCTTTGATGCACCATGCTCTTTTTAACACCAACTAACTCAAAATCATCGATTTTTCTGGAGCGAGAAGTATTTCAACTGCCTCGCCTTCTTTCTTGTCGACGGAGTTGAAGAGGCCTTTCAGAGGTTTTAAAGCGTTTTGGACGGGATTGCCGCCGGGGATCTGCTGGAAGATCTTATCCATGATATCTTTGAGATTTTCTCTCATGAAGATCTCTTTGAGCATCTGGCCAAGGGCGCTGTGCATCAGCTGATCCATGATGTCGCCACCTTGGCTGCTGATGTTGACGAGGACGATCTGATCGATGGTCGGCAAATGACGGACTTGGCCATCGCTTTGATAGAGTAGATCAGCATTGATATTGTTTAAGACAAGCCGTTTGATTAAGACTGTTTTATCAGAAGACGATTTGCTGCTTTGAGTTTGGGCTTGCTGCGCATTGGCCATGATCGTGGTCCAATTGCCCTCTGTTCCCTGGGGGGATTCAAATTCAAGGCCGATGTAGACATTATTCAGATCGATTTCATTGATGACGATGTCTTTTTTCAGATAGTTTTTTACAGGAGCATGGATCATGATTTCTTGGACAGTGAAAGCATGGTCTAACTTGAAGCCGCGGGGATTGCTGATCTCAAGATTGTCGATCTTGATGGTCTCTAGGGTAAAATTCACATCACCGATTGCGACAGCGACTTGGAGAGTTTTAGAGAGCTTGCTCGCGATCATATCAGGGAGACGGGATTTGGCTAAAAAGAACAAGATCACCGCTGCCAAGACGCAGATGATAATCAAACCTGTCAGACTTTTGATAATTACTCTCATACTTCATGATGTATCAAACTTCTATTTAACAGGCAAGAGGAGATGAATTTTGGCCGTATTTACCGAATACGGCCAAAAAAAGGGCATATTTTGACGGGATACGGCCAAAAAACATTGAAAAAGTGGCCGTATTCGTTAAAATTGCAAGACATCAGATCTGCTATTTATGCAAAGAATGAGCAAGAAAACATAACGCCAGATGAGAAGAAGCAGCTTAAAGCTTTCACAAATGCCATAAAGAGGATGCAATGGGAAGATTATTCGAGGTTTTGAAAAAAGGACTGCAAGAGATCCTTGCTCATAAAGAAGGCAAAATAACCTTAAAATCTGAATTCATTGAAATTCCAAAAAGAATAAGACACAAAAAAAGGCGCTCTCCGAAGAGAGCGCCTTTGTAGGATACGGGCTGATTAATATTCAGCGCCGGCCATTGGATTCGGAGCTGGCTTTTCTTCTTCCTCTTCTGAGATGAGAGCCTCAGTTGTGAGGAGGAGAGAAGCAATCGAAGCGGAAAGCTCGATCGTCAGACGAACGACTTTCGTTGGGTCGACGATTCCTTTCTTGACCATGTTGCCAAACTCATCGTTTTGAGCATCCCATCCTTCGTAGGTCTCCATAGAGGCGACTTTTTGAACGATGAGGGAGCCTTCTTTACCGGCGTTTTCAGCCAGCTGACGAAGAGGCCAGACGATAGAGCGGATGATGATCTCCACACCGATCTTGATGTCTCCAGACACGGTAGAGGAGAGTTTTTCAAGAGCTGGGAGGCAGCGGATGAATGCAACGCCACCGCCTGGGAGAATGCCTTCTTCCACAGCAGCTTTTGTCGCATGGACAGCATCGTCGACGCGGTCTTTTTTTTCTTTCATCTCGATCTCAGTTGGAGCTCCAACGCGGATGATTCCAACGCCGCCAGAGAGTTTGGCTAGGCGTTCTTGGAGTTTCTCTTTGTCGTAGTCAGACGTGCTGTTTTCGATCTCTTTCTTGATGAGAGCAATGCGGTCTTGGATTTCAGCTTTTTTGCCAGCGCCTTCAACGAGCGTGGTGTCTTCTTTTCCGACGACAGCTTTTTTCACACGGCCGAGCATGTCGATCGTGACGGTGTCGAGTTTAAAGCCGAGCTCTTCACTGATGAGTTTTCCACCGGTGAGAATCGCGATGTCTTCGAGAACAGCTTTACGTCTGTCGCCAAAGCCTGGAGCTTTCACAGCACAGACTTTTAAGCCAGCGCGGACTTTGTTGACAACGAGAGTGGCAAGAGCTTCGCCTTCGATATCTTCTGCGATGATGAGGAATGGTTTGCCCGTCTCTGCGACTGTTTGCAAGATCGGGAGGAATTCTTTCATTCCATTGATCTTTTTGTCGTAGAGAAGAACATAAGCATCTTCGAGGATCGCTTCTTGATTTTCAGCATTGGTCATGAAGTAAGAAGAGAGGTAGCCGCGGTCGAAGTTCATTCCTTCAACAACGTCTAAGATCGTCTCAAATCCTTTTCCTTCTTCCACAGTGATCGTGCCATCTTTACCGACTTTTTCCATCGCAGTTGCGATGATTTCACCGATCTCGGTATCGCCGTTTGCAGAAATGGTTGCAACCTGGGCAATCTCTGTTTTGTTTTGGATCGGTTTAGAGAGTTTTTTGATCTCTGAAGTGACCAATTTCACGGCTTGTTCGATGCCGCGTTTGATCTCGATAGGATTTGCTCCTGCTGTGACATTGCGGAGGCCTTCGCTGTAGATGGCTTCAGCAAGCAGTGTTGCAGTGGTTGTTCCGTCGCCAGCTTTATCGGCTGTTTTATTAGCGACTTCTTTGACCATTTGAGCGCCCATGTTCTCGTGCTTGTCTTCGAGCTCGATTTCTTTAGCAACGGTCACGCCGTCTTTAGTGATGTGAGGAGCGCCGTATTTCTTGTCGATCACGACATTGCGGCCTTTGGGTCCGAGTGTGACTTTAACAGCAGAGGATAAAGTGCGTACGCCTTTGAAGATTTTTTGGCGGGCTTCTTCTCTAAATTTAATATCTTTCGGTGCCATGTTTTATGTTTCTCCTGATTAGTTTAAAATTGCAATAATATCATCGGCTTTCACGATCACGAAGTCTTCGTCGTCGATCGTGACTTCTTGTGCGCCGTATTTATCCATTAAAATGAGATCGCCCACTTGGACAGGCATTGGAAGGGTTTTTCCGTCTTTTGTGACTTGACCAGGTCCTACAGCTATCACTTTGGCTGTTTCTTGTTTTTTCTTCGCGCTATCAGGAAGAATAATCCCGCCTTTGAGGGTCTCTTCTTTTTCCTGACGCTGAGCGACTACTCGGTTGCCGAGCGGTCTGAGTGCCAATTTTTTCTCTGTTTGGGTCATAAGTTCTCCTTTAAAAATTTCACAAGCTTAGAGATATCTTATAGAAAGGTGAATTAATCTGCAATGTTTTAGCGCTTCGTGGGGGAGACTGCTAAATTTAAAAGTTTGATTGACGAAGAGGCAATTTTTGGACATGATAGATCATTTAGGAGAGACAAATGGAGAGAGCCCGCGTACCTGAGACTGACCAATGGAATGTGAAAGCAATCTATGCCACTTTAGACGATTGGAAAAAAGAGTTTACAAAAGTGCAGGGAAATCCCGAGGCGCCGCATTGGCCTGTTTTGACCCAGTTTAAAGGCCATCTCAAAGAAGGGCCAGCTGTTGTATTAAAGCTTGTGGAAACGGTTTTAGATCTCGATCAGAAGCTCTCCAAGCTCTACACCTATGCTCACCTAAGACACGATGAAGATGTCGGCCATGACGTCCATAAAGAGGCTTATTTACGGATCGTCAGCCTGCTGCATGACTTCCGTCAAGAAACGTGTTGGATTGAGCCTGAGCTTCTGGCTCTGTCAGATGAGGATCTTAAGAAATTAGTTAACGCTCCTGAGCTAAAACCCTATAAATTTTATTTAGAAAAAATCATCCGTTTGAAGCCCCACACGTTGGATGCTGAGAAAGAAGAGATGCTAGCTAGCGCATCGCTTGCCTTAGATGCATCGGAAAGGGCTTTTGGAGCGTTCAATAATGCCGATCTTAAATTCCCCAGTGTCAAAGACAGCGCAGGGAAAGAGCATGAACTGACCCATGGGAAATACGGGGTCTATATGCGCAGTCACGATAGAGTTCTCAGAAAAAACACTTTTTTAACATTGCATAGGTCTTTTGCCGCATTTGAAAACACGCTTTGCGAGCTCATTAATGGACAGGTTCAGAAAGACTATTTCAATGCAAAAGTCCGGAAGTTTCCTTCCTGTTTAGAAGCGGCTCTTTTTCCTCACAATATCGATAAGAAAGTCTACATGAACCTGATCTCTACGGTGAGAAAGCATCTTCCAGTGCTTCATCGGTATATGGAGTTTCGAAAACAGGCACTGAAAGTTGACGAGCTGCATCTTTATGATATGAGTGTGCCTTTAGTTGCAGACGCAGATATTAAGATGGAGTTCGAAGAAGCTTCAAAATTCATTGTCGAGTCGATGGCTCCTCTGGGCCCTGATTACCAAAAGAGCATGGAAAAAGGGTTCTTTGAAGACCGCTGGGTTGATCGGTATGAAAATCAGCGGAAACGGTCGGGAGCTTATTCCAGCGGATGTTTTGGAACGATGCCGTATATTCTCATGAATTACTTTGGAGAATATAACAGCATCACGACGCTGGCGCATGAAGCAGGCCACAGTATGCACTCCTTTAATGCATGGAAATCTCAACCTTACCAAGACGCTGGGTATCCGATTTTTGTCGCTGAAGTCGCTTCAACATTCAATGAGGAGCTGCTACTGCGTCATTTCCGCTCCTCAGTGCAGGATCCGCAAAAAATTGCGTATTTGATCAATCAAGGCTTGGAAGGGATCCGCAATACGTTTTTCCGCCAGGTGATGTTTGCGGAATTCGAGCTCAAGATCCATGAATTTGCTGAAAAAAGCATCCCACTGACGCCGCAGCTTCTTAAAACAGAGTACCGCAAACTCGTCGCGGATTATTTTGGTCCTGCAATCACATTAGATGATGAGGTCGATATTGAGTGGGCCCGCATTCCGCATTTCTATTATAACTTCTATGTCTATCAGTATGCGACAGGAATTGCCGCTGCACATGCGCTCGTTGAAACAGTCTCCAAAAACGGGCCTGAAAAATACCTCAAGTTCCTTTCTTCGGGAGGCAGCAGATTCCCGCTCGATCTCTTAGAGATCGCTGGAGTCGATATGAGATCTCCTGCAGCCTTAGAGGCGATCGTTGCGCATTTTGGAGCGCTAACAGAAGATCTCAAAAAAACACTGAATAAGACAGCAGAAAAAACGGCTGCACCTGTGGTCTTATAGAAAAATATTGCTCTTAAATCCGCCGGAGAGTATTCACTTGATAGTGCAGCAAGAAAGTAGTATTTTCAAACAAAGTTTTTAAAGGAATCGATGCCTGCTAAAAAATATACCGACTCATTCATCGTGATTAATGAAAAGGGACTCCACACGCGCCCTTCCACGGAGCTTGTTAAA
>JABDFE010000050.1 GCA_013286675.1 Chlamydiota bacterium | reverse complement strand
CCTTCCGTCGACCTTTCCAGAGACATCGGAAATAAAAGCGACTTTATCCCGCTGAGGAGAAATGGCTGGCAAGAGTTGATTGCCGCGTAAATCGATTAGCCGCGTGCCGATGCCAACATTTAACGAAGCAATAAAAACCTTTGGCTGACCCATTTTGTAGGAGACGTAAAGAAATTTAGAGCTAGAAGGGATAAAGACGGGCGTGATGGAATAACTTCCCTCGCGCGTTAATTGTTTTGGATTTGCTCCATCCCAGTCGCAAGACCAGATTTCAGAGACCCACTTTTCATTGCTGCGTTGTTTGACGGCATAAAGAATGCGGGTGTTTGCAACGCCAGTTTCTCCATAAAGTGAGTGATAAATCGCATCGGCTAAACGATGGAGCTGAGCTCTGTCTCTTGCAAGAATTCCAGACAGCGGCATCGGAGGAAATTGTTTGAGAGAGCCGGTTTGCGGGGAGAAAACTGAAAAAGAAACTGATTTATTTTGGATTTCTCCTCTTAGGACATGTACGGCTCCCCAACTTGTCCATGTTGCAGCATTAAAACGTTGAGCAGGTGTATTTTGAGATAAAGTTTGTTCGCGCACGTCATTGACTGGAAGAGTTTTTGTCGATCCGTTATGGTTAAAATCAAAATTAAGAACCGATTCTAACTTAGCAAGATAATCAGAGCTAAGAGAATGATCAGAGCTGAGTTTTCCCATGTAGATAGGCTCTAGTGGGCTTGTCGTGCTCAAATAGATGCGGATTTCTTCTTGTGCGCTTACTGCACAGATGAGTAATAGAAATAAGCCTAAAATCTTAAATTTCATTGCAGAATGTAAAAGTAAAAGTTTTTTCTTTATCTAATATCAACGGAAATCTCAAGAGCGGCAGGTTTTTTTCAAGATAAGCTTTATTTTTGTGGCTCTCAGCTTGCAAAACGGTTAAGCGCTCTATAGTTCCGTCTTTTTTTATAGTCATTTGGATTTTAACCTCACCAAATTCAGGAAGATTCAAGGAAGTCTGGAGAAAAGAGGCTAACGTCTCTTCTTCAGTTCCTTCATCACCAAAGTCCGGAAAAGGAATTTGCAATCCACTAACTTCAGGTACATCCAATTTTGACTGCGGCTTAGAATATACTTTGTCATCAATTTTTGCGAGAGCTTCATCAATTTCTTTCCAAACTTTATCCGGAGCTTTAGGGGTCTTTCCTTTCTCGATCATAGCCGGCTTTTTTTGTGGGATTGGTTTAGATTTTGCAGGAGCTGGTTTTGGAGCAGGTTTGTTTGTTGGAGTTTCTTTTTTTATGGCTTTAGGTTTTGGGACAGATGCGACAGCTGCTGGACGCGTGCGGGGTGCAACTGCTACCGATCTGGGTTTGGGTTGGATGGTGCGGACAGCGATATGTTTTTTAGGGGAAATCGGTTTTTTTACGGGCGAGAAACAGAGGAATGCGAGGACGAGGAGATGAACTGAAGTGACAAATAGTGTGATTTTTTTTTGCATTCAGTCAACTGGGTTTCAAAATGACATCAACTTGTTCGAATCCAGCCATTTCAATGGCATTTTTTACGTTTTGATAGGTGCCAAAGCAAGCTTTTTTGTCTTGAAAGAGCTGAGGGATGCGATGGTTCCCCTGTTTGCGCGCTGATTTTAATAGATTTGTCAACTGATCTGCTGTCACACATTTTCCATGAAACCAGATCGTATTATCAGAATGGACATGGATGGAAAGAGAGCTATTTTCAGCGCTGGCTGATTGCTTGTTTTCAGTCGGAGCAGCGCTAGCCAGCTCAACACGATCAAGCTCAAGCATAGGAGCGATCAAGATAAAGATAATGAGTACCACAAAAACGACGTCGATCAGCGGCGTCAAGTTTATTGTGGCTTCTTCGTGGTCTGCAGGAATGGTTCGTTTTTTTCTCATTCAACTTTGCGATATTGAAGTTCGATGTTGGAAAGCAGAAGGGTCAAAAAATCATCCATGTCGGACGCATAGTTGCGCAGGGCATTTTTAAGGTAGTTGTAGGAGATCAGGGCTGGGATGGCGATGATTAGTCCCATGACAGTGGTGACAAGCGCAGTCGAAAGGCCGCCCAGCATAGAGCTGTTGGTGCTGATCGCTCCTCCCTCTTGCAAACCTGAGAACGTCATCAGAATCCCCCAGACTGTTCCGAGCAATCCCACGAAAGGAGCCAGTGTGACAATGGTGGATAAAACGTATAAGTTTTTTTCCAATTTTTTGTTTTGGGCTGAAATTGTCGCCGTGACATGAGATTCTAAAAGCTCCAAGTCTGTTGGACTTAAATAGACAGGCGCTTTTGCTCCGACATTTTGAGAAATAAAATAATGGTTTTTGTTCAGTACTTCGACGGTTTTCTGTTTCACAGAGCTATAAATGTCAGCAAACGGGTGAGGAATTGTAGGGCTGCGCGCTTGTGGAAGTTGAGCTAGATCCAAGGTGAGGACAGGATTTTTACTCTCTGTGATTGCATGTTGGAAAGCGTCTGAGAGTTGTTGAACGTGGCGCATGATCCATGTTTTGTAAAGGAGGACAATCCAGCAGATCATGGAGATCGCAATCAATCCCATGATGATGAGTTTTCCAAAGAAATCCGATTGTGTATAAGCAATGACAAAAGCGTGAAGTGGACCCATAAATAACCTCGTGAGGGAATAGGGTTATTGTATATAAGGCGCATCTTCAGAACAAGCCTTGAAATTTAGAACCATTCTCGCTTTGAATTTCACGAGGTGGCACAGGGGGAACGGCTCTTTTAAATGGAAAGTTGTGGATAATATACGACTATTTTATAATAAAAAGTACGCTGAGACTGCGTCATTTTACGTAGGTTCAGTTGAGCTGAAAGGCTTGACTGACTCGGCGTCTTTTTCTTTTCTGTATCTCAAGTATTTCCTTTAGAATCTCGGAACGCTTCTAATTACTTTCCAACAATTCTAGAAAAATAGACAGAAATTAAATTCAGAGATAGTCTCTTGGAATGCAGTTAATCGATTCACATGCTCATCTCACAGTTCCCTCCGTTGTCGATCATGTCGAAGAGATTTTGCAGCGCGCTCAGCAGAAAAACATTAAAGGGATTGTCAACATCTGCATCGATCCTTTGAGTCTAGAAAAAGGTATCCATTTAGCGGAGAGGCATGATTGGATCTTCAATGCAGCAGCAACAACGCCTCATGATGTGGAAAAAGAAGGCGAGTTGTTCTTTCCAACCGTTGAAAAAAAAGCGCATGAAGGCAAACTGGTTGCGATCGGTGAAACAGGCCTTGACTATCATTATGAACACTCCCCGATCTTTAGCCAGAAAGCGTATCTCGTGAGATATTTTGCCCTGGCAATAGCTGCCAAGCTTCCGATTATTTTTCATTGCCGAGATGCATTTAAAGATCTTTTCGAACTCTCAGACCACCATTATCAAGGCCGGCCGGCTGTTTTGCACTGCTTTACCGGGACATTAGAAGAAGCAAAAGGGTGTCTTGAAAGAGGCTGGATGATTTCGATCAGCGGGATTATCACCTTTAAAAAATCGGCACTCCTTAAAGAAGTGGCAGCCTATGTCCCCTTAGATCGGCTTTTCATTGAAACAGACACACCTTATTTGGCTCCAGAATCGAAACGAGGCAAGAGAAATGAGCCGGCCTATATTGATGAGACCGCTAAGGTTTTGGCAAACATCAAAGGGGTTTCTATTGAAGAAGTCGCGAAGGCAACTGCAAAAAACGCCTCCCAATTTTTTTCTTTTCCAAAACGTATATTGAGTGTTTAATAGCTAGGATATGACTTCTCAGGTTCTTTCTAGAACATTTATTTGGAGACGGCTTCATTCGTTGATGGGCCTTTGGCTTGTCCTATTTTTAATCGAACATTTATTGGTCAATTCGCAGGCTGCGCTTTTGCTTGGTGACAATGCAAAAGGTTTTGTCGATGGGGTTAACGCCATTCATAATCTTCCTTATCTTCCCTTGATCGAAATCATTTTGCTTGGGGTTCCTATCGCAATTCACGGTATTTTAGGCGTGAAGTATTTGTTTACTGCCAAGTTTAATTCTGGCGGATCAGATGGGACTAAACCTGCAATGAAATACGGGCGCAATCGCGCCTTTACATGGCAGAGGCTGAGCTCATGGGTCTTGTTAGTCGGAATTATTCTGCATGTCGCAAAATTTCGTTTCATTGACTATCCCGATTCTGTCAATCAAGGCGAGAATTCTTATTATTTTATCCCGGTCACCGTCGATAAAGGGCTCTATACAGTTGCAGCAAGACTTGGTGTGAAGCTCTATAGTTCTGACGAGATTACAGCTGAAAGAAAAGAGTTCGAAGATCGGCACGAAGAGCAAGCATTGGTGGAAGCGTCCAAGACGTTTGAAGATAGCAAAGCTTATGACCATCAGCAGCAAGTGATTTTGATATCAGCTCAAGCGTACGAGCAGAAACTCCAGTGGCTGCAAGTCTTGGAAAAGCAAAAAATCGATGACAACCAAGTTGTTGCGGTGGCTAAAGATTTTGGAACCGCTTCTGTTTTCGCAGTCCGTGATACTTTTAAAGATCCTCTCTACGTCGGACTCTATACGATTTTTGTGCTCGCTGCTTGTTTCCATGGATTTAACGGTCTTTGGACTTTTTGCATCACGTGGGGAGTCGTTCTTAGAGTCGCTGCGCAGCAAAGAATTCTCCGCTGGGCATGGGCGCTGATGATTCTCGTTACATTTTTAGGCCTTGCCGCGATCTGGGGCACTTACTGGCTGAACTTAAAGGCATAAAAGATGAAAAGTACAAAGGAAGTGATTGTCGTTGGTGGAGGCTTAGCAGGTCTTGCTGCAGCGATGAAGCTTGCTGAAAATGGATGTCGGGTCAAGATTGTGTCCGTCACTAAGGTCAAGCGATCCCACTCGGTCTGCGCACAAGGCGGCATCAATGCTGCAATCAATCTCAAAGGAGAAGACGACTCTCCTTATATCCATGCTTATGACACGATTAAAGCAGGAGACTTTCTCGGTGACCAGCCTCCGATTTTAGAAATGTGCCTAGCGGCTCCTGGAATTATCCGACTCATGGACCGATTAGGCTGTCCGTTCAACCGAACCCCGGAAGGGAATCTAGATTTTCGTCGGTTTGGCGGCACCCTATATAATAGGACAGCGTTCTGCGGAGCCTCAACTGGACAGCAGCTGCTTTACGCTTTAGATGAACAGGTCAGACGATTTGAAGTCGCAGGCCAGGTAGAAAAGTTTGAAAATCATGAATTCATGCGGCTTGTTATCGACGAAAGCGGAGCTGCCCGCGGCATTGTCTATATGGATCTGATCAACATGAAACTCGATGTCATGAAGGCCGATGCTGTCATTTTTGGCACTGGCGGGCCGGGTCTGATCTTCAAAAAATCGACCAATTCAACGTTTTGCACTGGAGCATCTAATGGCCGTCTCTTTATGCAAGGGATGGAATACGCTAACGGTGAATTCATCCAGATCCATCCGACAGCTATTCCTGGTGAAGACAAGCTCCGGTTAATGTCCGAATCTCTCCGGGGAGAAGGCGGAAGAATCTGGGTTTACGGAGATTCAACTAAAAAAATCACCAATTCAGAAGGAAAGTCGATCCCCTGCGGAAAGACGGGCGAGCCCTGGTATTTCTTAGAAGAGCTCTATCCAGGCTATGGAAATCT
>JABDFE010000049.1 GCA_013286675.1 Chlamydiota bacterium | reverse complement strand
ATGCCACTTTTGCAGATTTTGAACCGGAAGCGATTAAACGGTACCGATATGAACGAGCCAAAGTCAAAGCAGATGCTTCGGAGTTAGTTTACGTGATGAAGACCTGTTAAAAGCCGTCCGTGCAATAGAAAGCGAAAAAGGAATTACCGCGCCTACCATAGGGGGATTGCTGCTTTTTGGTAAGCAGATGTCGATCAGAAGATTATTTCCTCTCATGAATCAAATCGATTACATGCTTGTCGAAGGTAGAGAATGGGTGACCGATTCAGAAAAGCGTTATACCGCTTTCGAGACAAGCGAGGCTCTCATCACGGGCATTCCTCGCCTAATCAGTCAGATCATGACAGATATTCCACAGATTTTTGCTTTAGAAGATGACAAGATTCAAAGAAAAGATAACCCGATTATCCCAAGGATGGTAATCCGCGAAGCTGTCGTCAACGCACTCATGCATAAGGACTATCGAGTGACAAGTCCCACGCAAATCATCAAATATGCCAATCGAACTGAATTTCGCAACGTGGGCTATTCTTTAAAGCCAGAAGAGCAATTGGGACTCCCTGGATCGATGTTGAGAAATCCCATTCTCGCTCAGGTATTTCGAGATATTCATTATGCAGAGGGAAAAGGGACCGGTATTGGAACGATGCGCGACGAGATGAAAAAAGCCAACCTTTCCGTTCCTCTGATTGAATCGGATCGATCTAGCAACCTATTTGTATTAACCTTGCTTCCCCATTATCTTTTCGATAAGGAGGATATCCAATGGTTACAATCATTCAAGCAGCATAACTTGACGGATGAAGAGGCTCGCACGCTCATTGTGATTCGAGAAAAAGGGTCTATTTCAAATGCAGAATACCGAACAATCAATGGAGTCGATACACTCACAGCTAGCTCCCATTTAAGGCGGCTGCGAGATCTCGGGCTTTTGGAGCAAAAGGGTAGGGGAAATATGACCTTTTATGTTCCTACAGTACAGTTGTATACTCCGGGCATTAGGGTTGCAACTCCGGGCATAAATGAATTAGCTCCGGGCATAACACCAGCAACTTCGGGCATACCGGCTGATTTTCCTGCATTACCAGAGGATTTGCTGCAGGAATTAAAAGAAATTGGCAAACGAGCTTCTATTCAAAAAATTAGGACCACCATTTTACGTTTGTGCTCAATTAAACCTTTAAAACTTCCAGAATTAGTTGAAATTCTTCAAAGAGACGCTGACCATCTACGCAAACGCTATATTTCCAAGATGGTCGATGATGGAGAGCTCGAATATCTATTCCCAGAGAGCTCTAACCATCCACAGCAGGCCTATAGGACAAAGAAATCTTAAAAACAATCTATTAGATCGAGTCTCTTGTAGAGCTGATCATTACCCACAAATTCCGTTTCTAGCGAGAGGCGAGGCAAAGTCGCAGGCCCTTATGGAAATGGAATTTTTGGGTAAGGGTCAGCCAAAAACCGGCTAGGTTGTCGAGAGAGATGGTTTGTGCATGAAAACTCACCTGAAATAGATGTTAGGATTGCCTATTTTATCGCAACCACTTAAAAGTCAATAACTTGAGTTATGTATTCTAAATGCACGGTTAAATAAGAAACCGTGTATTGACAGTGCATGGTTTTCTGTGGCATAATTGAGGAAAAAGAGGAGAGAAGCATGGATCGGGAAATTCTCTAACAGATCATCATGGATCAACTCAAGTATCGATCTCCAAAGAATTTTTATCGTCGTACCGTAACTGAAGAGATCCAGCGCTTTGAAAACGATCCCAATATCATCATCCTTAGCGGAATCCGAAGGTCTGGGAAATCGACTATCCAACGTGTGTTGCAGCTGGAATTGGTCAAGACAAATAACAATGCAGATTACTACTTTAACTTCGATGATGAACGGCTTGTACAGTTCCAAGTCAACGACTTTCAAACGCTGCTGGAGGTGTTCATCGAGCTATTCGGAGATCAATCAAGGTTTTACTTTGATGAAATCCAAAACATTGAAGGCTGGGAGCGTTTTGTCCGAAGACTTTATGAGCAGGGAAAAAAGATCTATATCACAGGATCGAATGCAAACCTTTTGAGCAAGGAATTGGGGACGCATTTAACAGGTAGGCACATTCAATTGGAAGTGTTTCCGCTTTCTTTTTTCGAAATCGTACGCCATGAGTACCCTGAAGCGCTTTCCAAAAAAGCTCTATCGACCACTGATGTTGGTATGATCCTGCATCATTTTTCTAATTATTTAAAAAATGGAGGCATTCCAGAATACGTAGAATTTGAAAAAACAGAATATCTGAAAGACTTGCTGGAAGGGATTCTGTATCGCGACGTGATTGTTCGTTACAAAATTCAGGACGAAAAAGCGTTGCGGGAAACAGTCTACTATTTAGCGAGCAACATAGGAAAAGAGTTTAGCTATACAAATCTGGCTAAAACTGTCGGTGTGAGCAGTCCTCACACGATCGCAAATTATTGCGATTACTTAGAGCAGTGTTATCTCTACTTTTTTGTCTGCCGGTACAGCCACTCTCTGCAAAAGCAAATTCAATCCAATAAAAAATGCTACATGATCGATCCAGCTCTGATTCGAACGACTGGATTCCGAGTGAGTGAAGATCGAGGGCGTCTCTTGGAGAATGTGGTATTTCTTCACTTGAGAATGCAGTCAAAAGAAATCTATTTCCACAAAGAGAAGAAAGAATGTGATTTTCTTGTGAGAGAAGGGAATCGGATCGTTCAAGCCATTCAAGTGACAACAGGCCTCTCGGATCCCGAGGTCAGAAATCGAGAAATCGAGGGACTGCTGGAAGCTATGAAGACGTATCAATTGCAAGAGGGGATCATACTCACTGAAAATGAACACGATACAATCGAAATGGACGGGTTTCAGATTTCGGTGATTCCGATTTGGAAGTGGTTGTTATTTCAACAAAAAGCCCTGCCATGAAAGAGATAACATGTTTCCGTTGCGTTCTCAACTCAGGTAAAAAAGAGAAACCACGGGCCGGAGCCCGTGGCTTTCGCATGGGGTCTCCATGCGGGATTATGCGTACATAATAATGGATGCTAATATTTTTGCATGTGAAAAATAAAAGTATGCAAGATGCGATTTATGAAAAAGGCCGGGGATTTCCCGGCCAGACACATTTAGAACTTTTAACTGGCCGAAGGTTGAGTCTTTTTTATGACTTCATAAAGCAGTGTCTTAGGAATGCAGTGGCCACCTTCATATTCGATTAATTCAACCTCCAGAGGAGTGTCGTTAGATTGTTTATAGAATTGATTTGCGGAGTTGTAATGATGCGAATCGTACTTCCCGATTAACAGAATGATTTGATTTTTTGTTTTTGGGTCTGAAACAGTCCCCCCTGCTCCTATCGTGATAATAGGAGAGTCGAGTGGAATGGTTTGACCTAATGCGAGGAGCAAAAAACCGCCATTAGAAAAGCCCAGATATCCTGAAATGCGCTCTTTGTTCACTCTAGAAGCGATATACTCATAGGTTTGTTGTAATTCGGATTTGTTTTCATGAGGCCAACAAAATTTATTATTAAATGACTTAGAGCGCTTAGGAGGGTCGATAGCGATAATTTTGATATGAAGGTCCTTTCCGATATCATTTAGTATACATGTTTCATCTTGTGCAGATTCAGAGAGAAGGTCTTCTTTAAGACCGCATAGATAGATCCAAGTGTCTTTTGACTTCTCATCCCCTAAAATTTTTGTGTCGCAGGGATAAAGTAAAGCCTGAAAAGGTATAGCCCAAATAAGAAGATATTTCATTGAGGTTAATAATAGGTTGTTTTTTTGTAAAAAACGATAAAAGAGTTTTATTGAAAAAGAGATAAGGCAGGATTACTTCCTGCCTTATCGTTTGGAGGTGGAGAGATGCCCTCGCGCTAGGGGCTGCGCCCCTAGTCTGCCGGGCCGGCGGTCTCGCTCTGTTTTGCAATGCAAAACAACGAGCTCAACTCGAATCTCTCGCGCAAGGCAAACTGTTGCCTTGCTCACCTCCAATAAAAAAGGCTCGGAATTTTCCGAGCCTTTTGAATTGGAGGTGGAGAGATTCGAACTCTCGTCCTAAGCAAACATCCAACCCATGACTACATGCTTATCGCCTCCGATTTTTTAATAGATCTTACTGGGAGGCGCCCCATTTCGGATCTATCGGCCTTAAGTAATCTCGGCTTTCCTCTCCCTTAAGACAGCGAAGAGGGCCACACCAGGCTTAATGACGAGACTTCTAAAGTTCCTGGTCAGGCTCCAGAGTCTCGGCTACAGTTTGCGGTTAGGCTTATGCAGCTTGTAGAAGTTGTTCTTCTGCAATTATAATTTGCCGATAGTTTAAAGAGGTGATCGACGACCTCCGCATGCCACGAGCTCTCAGCTTCCTAGTCGAAGCCTTTCACCCCCATGACCATTGTATCATATATACCAAATAGTATACCATGAAGGGTCATTAAGGATCTATCATGTTCGATATCAAGGACCAAGAGAGTTTTCCCCATCGAGAAGAGAGAATTTTAAAGTTCTGGGGGGAGGAAAATGTTTTCTTAAAGACCCTCGAGGCGACTAAAAATGGGCCTCATTTCTCCTTCTATGACGGACCTCCCTTTGCGACGGGATTGCCTCATTATGGGCATTTGCTGGCCGGGACTATCAAGGACGTCGTTCCAAGATTTTGGACCATGAAAGGCTACCATGCGATCCGGAGATTCGGGTGGGACTGCCATGGTCTTCCTGTTGAGAATGAAATTCAAAAAGCTAAAGATCTTAAAGAAGCCGACTCCATAGAGAGATTTGGGATTGCCAATTTCAATGAAGAGTGCCGCAGCATCGTCCTCCGCTATACCAAAGAGTGCGACAGCAATCACATGCAATGTATAAAACCAGCAACGCGTCTGATCGACACCTTCTGCGATAAAATCTGCTGGGAAGGCTTTGAGGGTTTCTTCTTTGTTTTCAAAGGGGAAATGGTTTTGGCCATACGGCATCGATCCAGATTCAAACCAGCAATCGAACACCTCAGGGATTCGTTTAAATGTCTTGCCATTTTCCACAAAAGTCAAATCATCGATGAAATGGCGATGAAGATCTAAGACTTCTTTACCGACTTTATCTTCGAGTTCCTTCACGCTGGAGATCACACGGATTTCCCCGTCTTCGCTTCTCCACAAAGGAATCGGCGTTCCCCAGTAACGATTTCTCGAGATCGCCCAATCACGGGCACTCTCTAACCATTTGCCAAAGCGGCCGTCTTTGATGTGCTCGGGCACCCAGTGGATCAATGAATTGTTATCGATCAGCTTATCTTTGATTTTCTCGACTGCGACAAACCAAGTTCTGACGGCTTTGTAAATGAGTGGAGTGTCTGATCTCCAGCAGAACGGATACCGGTGGCGGACTTGGGTATGATGCACGACTCGTTTTTCAGCTTTTAAGCGGCGGATGATCTCTTTATCGGCATCTTTGACAAACATCCCCTGATAATCGGGAACTTCCGATGTATACCGTCCATTTTGGTCGATTGGGCAAACAGGCTCAATCCCCTCTTTTTGGCAGATGAAAAAGTCAGTTTCGCCAAAGGCCGGAGCTAAATGGACAATCCCCGTTCCATCTTCGATCGTAACAAAATCATCGGTCAGTACACGGAACGATTTTTCATCTTGCCGGTCAAAGAAATATTGAAAGAGCGGCTTGTACCGCTGATCTTTGAGGGTTTTGCCTTTGAATCTATCCAAGATCTCGTACTCTTTGAAGTTCGCCTCTAGGCGCGCTTCTGCCAAGATGTATTGATGGCCGTTTGCCGC
>JABDFE010000048.1 GCA_013286675.1 Chlamydiota bacterium | reverse complement strand
CTTGAGAGAAAAAAGCTTCAAGATCAATTTGAAGAAGCATGCAGGCTGAAGGAAAAGCAGAATCGAGAGGTGCAAGAGGACTTAGAAAGGAGCTGGAAAGAGCGAGAAACAGTGCTTAAAGACCGAGAAGAAAAATGGGTTGCACTGGAAAAAGAAGTTGAGCAATTTCAAGAACGGCTCGCTACAGAATGTGCAAAAGCCGCGAAAGAAGCGATTCAGGAAGCAGAAGCAAAATATAATCGAGAAATTGAGAAGCTTAAGAGAGATCTCCTGGTTGAGAAGCAAATAGGAGAGCTCAAACTTTCACAGATGCAGGAGTCTTTGGCCAGTCAACAAGTGCAGACAAGCTCTCTTCAAGCACAACTGGATGAAGCCAAAAGGCAGGTGCAAGACATTGCACTCAAAGCAATTGAAGGGGCCTCCGGAGCCAAGGCGCTATCCCAAATCAATCAAATTGCGATGGAGCAGGCAAAACATCGCACGCCGAGCTAAAATTTGCCTTATACACAAACAACTTAAAGAATCGGTTTTTGACTGCGTCGTGTTTGACTCATAATTTTTGTTCTCACTCGCGCCTTGTCTATCGACAATGGTCGCTCGCTCCGAGCAAAAATTCTGAGGACCCTTCTTGTCAAATTCCCGATTCTTCAAGTTGTTTGTGTATAAGTCAGTTCCGGGCTAATAGAACTTTGTGCTATGCTGACGGGGTATGAAAAAACCACTTCCTATTGGAATTAGCGATTTCAAAAAAATAATTGACGGAGGCTATGCCTATGTCGATAAAACCCTTTTGATTCAAGAAATCATCGAAAAAGGGACTGAGGTTGCTCTTATCCCTCGTTTGCGCCGTTTTGGCAAGACTTTGAACTTGTCTATGTTGCGCTATTTCTTTGAAAAGACGGAAGAAAATACCAGCTATCTCTTTAAAGGGCTGAAGATTTGGCAAGATGAACGGTGCCGAGCTATGCAGGGACAGTTTCCGGTCATATCTATCACGTTTAAAGATATTAAGCATTCTTCATGGGACAAAACGTTAGAGCATTTCCGTATCCTCCTTTCTGAAGAATTTCAGCGACATAGATATCTTTTGGAAGGTGACATCCTTAGAGTTGAAGAAAAGGAAGATTATCAGGCGATTTTGCGGAGAGAGGGTACCCAACCCTTATGCGAGCAGAGTTTACGCCTTCTCATCAAATGGATGCATCTTTACCATAAGAAACCGATTATTCTTCTCATCGATGAATATGATGCCCCCGCCCATGCAGCTTATGTGGGAAAATACTATGAGCCACTCATCGAATTTTTGCGAAATTTGTTGTCGGGGTGCCTAAAAGACAGCAGTCACTTGAAACAGGCGGTGCTCACGGGGATTCTACGCATTGCCAAGGAAAGCATTTTTTCAGGCTTGAACAATGTGAGTTCTTTTACGGTCTTAAGCGAAACATTTAGAGATAAATTTGGTTTGCTGGAATCGGAAGTGATTGAGCTTTTGAAAGATTACGGTCTTTCTGAAAAACTGTCTAGCTTCAAGAGTTGGTATGATGGTTACCGCATAGGGTCGTGTGCGGGGATTTATAACCCTTGGTCTGTCTTAAAATGCATCGAAGAGAAGGGTGTTTTGTCTCCCTACTGGGTAAATACAAGCGACAACGCTTTGATGAAACAGCTCCTGACCAAAGGAGGGGGCAATCTCAAGGCAGACATTGAAGAGTTGCTCAGAGGCGGCACCATTGACAAGAAAATTGAAGAGGGGATTATTTTTTCAGAGCTCGAAAAAGGCACCAATACGATCTGGTCGCTGCTTTTATACACGGGCTATTTAACGATTGACGCTACCCCATCCTATGGTATTCCATGCCGCCTACGTATTCCCAATCTTGAGATCAACGAACTCTATAAATCCATGATTTTGGATTGGTTTGATAAAAGCATTGATGAGCATCAATATCATCTGCTCTTAGAGAGTCTAATCCATGGGGATGTCAAGACATTTTCGCGGATTTTTGAAGATTTTATGATCTCTTCCGTCAGTGTTTTTGATGTTCCCTTCGAAGAGTCAGAGAAAATTTACCATGCATTTGTTTTAGGGATATTGGTTGGACTGAAAGGGAAATACGATGTTAAATCCAATCGCGAGAGCGGACTTGGCAGATACGATGTCATGCTATTTCCCAAAAGTGCAGGTGATCTCGGTATCATCATGGAATTCAAAAAGGTCGAACGCTCTGACAAAATGGGCACAGAAGCAGCGGCAGATGCTGCCATCTTGCAAATCGAAGAAAAAGGATATGCCAAAGAACTCATTGATCGAGGCACTCGACGCATTTTGTATCTCGGATTTGCTTTCAAAGGAAAAAAAGTTTCTATTAGTCACAAGTTTAGAGATGAGTGAAACACCCAATGCCCAGTGTGTATTGGATCAGTTGCTCAGCTACCTCTCCTATCCATTGTGCTAAGCTGTCGATAAATTCTTGTCCATTCTCTATATGCTCGTGCTCTGCTTTTAGTCGTAGAGCCATGTCATTTGGAGGTAGTTCCAACTTATTCAAGACTTCCCATCCCCTTTTAAAACTCTCTTGAGCGGGTAAAAGTGCTTCTTCGAGGAACTCGCCTGATTTTAAAAGAAGGGACATTTTAAGCTTGCGCTGAGCTTCTTTCATACATACTGCAGCTTCATCCAGTTTCTGTTTCCTTTGATCGCGCTTGCCATTTTGAATAAGAGAAGACTCATATAAAGGGAGCTGTCCTGATGAGTCTAGCTGAATGATACCCTGCGATGCCAATCTCTGCAGCGTCAAATAGGTCTCTAAATCCAAGACTTCCACTGCCTTGGGAGCTCGAGAAAAACTCTCTTTCAAAGCAGCATCTATTTTATCTGCAACAATCAGTACCATTTGTGGATGTTCTTCCACGAGATGAATGCGGTCGTTATGACGTGCCAGCAAATCTTGTTTAAAACTCTCTGCTGACATGCTATCTTCATGAAGAGTAGCTGTTTCCTGAGGTTGATTTACATTTTGATTGATCAATCCTTCAAGACGGGCAACAAAGTCTTCTCTAGAACCACCTGCCAGGGGCATATCATCGAGATCCCCCATCCCATCTAGAACTGCATCTGCAACGGCTTGTTTCATCGCAAGTGTGGAGAGCATACGATGTTCAATCGTATTTTCTGTGACCAGATTGATCACTTGGACTTGTCGTGTTTGGTTTTTTCTCCAGGCTCTGGCGATCCGCTGTTCTAGCTTGGCGGGATTCCAGGGAAGGTCGACATTGATCACGACACTTGCCACTTGTAAGTTCAATCCAGTACTTCCTGAGTCGGTTGTTAAAAAAAGTTTACACTTGGGATCTTCTTTAAAACGCTTAATGTCATCTCTTCTTTTTTGTTGAGGAACCGACCCTGTATGCCAGGCATAATTTAAATTCAATTTGTCAGCTAAATCCCTGACTAAAAATAGCATGCGTTCCCATTCAGAAAAAATGATCACCTTGACGTCATTGTTTTCCATCACACTTTTTAAAATCTCTTCCAGCTCTTCGAGTTTGGGAGAGTCACGACATTCTTCATCGAGAATATAGGGAGTGTCTGCCACCATGCGCATACAAGCTAAGAATTGCTGCAGGCGCTTAGATTCTTCTAATGTTAAGGGACGTCTTTTCAGTATGTGCAACAGCCTTGACACTTTGGCTGAATACTCATCGTAACGCACAGTTTGTTCAGGTGTCATCCCCACGAAATAATTTTTCTGGGTTCTTTCCGGAAGATGCTCTTCTACTTCTTTTTTTCTTCTTCTAAGTAAAACTGGTTCCAGAAGTTTGTTCAGATTCCCTAGATTTTTATGTTTTACAGCTTTTCCTTTCTCATTAAATGCGTAAAAATCTTGTTGGAACTTAAAAAGAGGACCCAAAACCTTAGGATTTACAACCTGCATGATTGAGTAGAGTTCTTCAATGCGATTTTCGATCGGGGTGCCCGTTAGAACAAAAGCATAAGGCGTCTTGATCCTTTTAACTGCCCATGCTGTCTTAGTTTGCCAGTTTTTAACGCGCTGTGCTTCATCTAAGATGATCACATCGGGATTAAGCAAGACTTGCAACTCTTCATGATCACTTCTCACCTGCTCATAGTTGACAAGATAAAAAAAGGACTCCTTTTTATAGCAGGCTAGGCGCTCTGCTCGAGAACCGTTTACCATCAGAGTCGGAAGGCCTGAGAATCTGGCGATCTGCTCTTCCCATTCTCCCTTCAAAGAAGCCGGAGTGACCACAAGAACGCGCTTGACTCTCCCCAGCCTATGCAATAACTCTGCTGCGGCGATAGCCTGAATGGTCTTGCCAAGACCCATCTCATCGGCCAAAATTGCACGCCCTTTAAAAGCCAAATGCAGCATTCCTTCTTCCTGATAGGGAAAGAGCTTACATGAAAGCATTTGAAGCGACCGTTTGCCCGCTTGAACATCGGAGAGAAAAAGCCTTTTATCCGTTTCGCAGGACATAGCAAGCTGCCTTTCAGACACCCAACTCTTAAGATAATTTGAAATCCGCACTTTTGATGCTATTTCACCGAGAGTGTCTGAAAGTGTCTTTTCAAGAGAAGAGAGCCCGTTTAGAGGGTCGGATAAAAGAACTTGTGCAGCGGAAAAATAAGGATCGATCAAACTTTTCATAGACTCCGAAGAATCGGGATAGCGTACACAGACCTCTTGCGTTTTTAGATCTAAAAAAATTTCAGTTCTTATCAACTGGGTTTCTACTTTCTTTCCTCTTTTTTTTATGAAATGAAGTACGCCTTCTATGTGCTTGCACATTCCCAAGGTGTTAACGTGAAAGTCAGGACAGCTGCACGCATTTATTTTCTCACCCAAAGAGCGTACTTCGACAAAATAATGGACATTTGTTGCTCCTGTCACCTCGTAATCCGTAAAAGGGAAATAAGCTTCATTGAGTATTTTGATCTTCAGAGGTTCGTTCTGAGCCCTTTCTTTTCGAAGCAAAACCTCTTGCTCTTCCAAGTCTAATGTTATGCTTGTCATAATTACCCCCAAAAGTGATGAAGAAATATTGTATTCAAAAAAGCATTATCATCACAAACACTTCTTATTGAGGGGGTGTAATTAAAAGTGTTAGTTCAAGTAAAAAGTGAGCGTGGATGCCAATTTGCTGCGCTCTCCTGCTTCGACAACCCGCTACGGGGGTGGCCTGCATCAGGTTACCCCCAGATATCTCCCTGAAGCTTTTTGGGGGGGCGCCTTGCAACTTGGCATCCACGCTCACTTTTTACTTGAACTAACACTGTTATTTACACCATCCTCATAGTAAAAAATTTATTGGTGATGAATAGAGTCATTGGTCATTGAGAGAATCAATTTTAAAAGGTATAATTTTGCCATGAACCTATCCTTCAATTCTTAACAAAATGATTTTTGAAGGATTTTTTCTGTTATTTTCAACTCCGCTTCGCAGGACATACTTGAATAAGTAGGCCAAGAAGCGGAGTTGAAAAGAACAAAAAAAGATTCGAAAAGCGTTTGTTAAGAATTGGAGGATAGGTTCCTGAGCATGCAGTCCGATTATAAATACGGTTTTGTCACGGATATCGAAGCGGAGACTATCCCTAAAGGTCTAACCGAAGAGACGATCCGTTTGATTTCGTCTAAAAAAAACGAACCTGCATTTCTCTTAGAATTTCGATTAAAGGCTTTCCGTAAGTGGCAAGAGATGGAAGAGCCAACGTGGGCCCACGTCAAATATCCTCCAATCGATTATCAAGATATTTGTTATTACTCAGCGCCAAAAACAAAACAAAAACTCAGCAGTTTGGATGAAGTCGATCCAGAACTTTTACGGACGTTTGAAAAATTAGGTGTTCCGCTCGATGAACAAAAACGGCTGACTAATGTCGCAGTCGATGTAGTCTTTGATTCTGTATCACTGGGGACGACATTTCAAAATGAACTCAAAAAAGCCGGCGTTGTTCTGTGTCCGATCTCAGAGGCTGTCCATCTTTACCC
>JABDFE010000047.1 GCA_013286675.1 Chlamydiota bacterium | reverse complement strand
TAGCCCCTTGGACTTCTTCAGCAAGTTTTAGACCGGCTTTTTTCATCTCTAGAGGGGGTGTTTTAAGCATTTGTTCTAGGGTTGGGGTGAGGCTAGAGAGGGAGACCTGTTTGCCAGCTCCTCCATGAATAACGACGTCAACGAGGTCTTTTTGGGTCTCCATATGGGGCCCAAAGAGCACGGGGATGCCAAGAGCAGCGGGTTCAAAAATATTATGACCACCGACGTGGCTCACATAACTTCCTCCAACGATGGCAATATTTGAAAGCTGATAGCAGGCGCTTAAGACGCCCATGGCATCGATCAGGATGATCCGTTCATTGCCTTGTTTAGGCAAATGATCAGAAAACTTGGCATAATGGATCTTCTTTTTATCGAGCAAGGCTGCAACGGCGGCAAATCTCTCGGGATGGCGAGGAACAAGCAGGATCTTAAGAGTTTGGAACTGGTCAAAAAGAGGTTCGATGGCAGAGATGAGCTGGTCTTCTTCAGGGTCATGGGTAGAGCCGAGGGTAATGACTTTGTCCGTTTTGCTGATCCCGAGGTCGGATCTCCACCTCTCAATGTCAAGATGTGGAAAAGGCTGATCGAATTTCAGGTTGCCGGTCACGACAATTTTAGAAGGAGCGACTCCTAGGTTTTCAAAGCGAGAGGCAAACCGCTGGCTTTGGAGGCAGAAAACATCAAATTGAGAAAAGAGGGCCTTGGTAAAAAAGGAAAAGAGCTTAAACCTCGGTTGGGAGGTTTCTGAGATTTTTCCATTGACGAGGACGACTTTCTTATTATAGCTGACGAGGTTGTACCAGAAGTCGCTCTCAACGAGGATGAGAAGATCTGGTTTGATCCGACGGGTGAGTCTTTTCATCGTCCAGGAAAAATCCAAAGGAAGATAAAAATAGTGATCAAGGTCGGGCATGCTTCTTTTAGCTTCTGAAAGACCAGTCTCAGTGGTCGTTGAAACGACGAGGGAAGCGTTGGGCATTTGTTTGCGGATCTGTTCCACTAAGGGAGCTACGGCTTTGGTCTCCCCCATCGAGATGGAGTGGACCCAAATACGCGGACCATCCGAGGGAAGTGTAAACACCGGCATGTTAAATCCGAGTTTTTCTAAGAACGACTTTCGGTGTTTTCGATAGCGGATGGATTCCCAAACGAATTTAGGCAGACAGATGATCGTATAGAGAAGGAGTGCGAAATCGTAAAGGAGTCTAAGCATGGATCACCAAACTCAGGAGCTTATTCGGAACAAAGATGATTTTCTCAATCGTTCCTTCTAAATGCTTGGCAATTTGGGGCTGCGATTTGACAAAGGCCATGATCTCTTCTTGGCTTTTGTCTTTGGGAAGCTCCCACTTGCCGCGGACCTTGCCATTGATTTGGATGACATAGAGGGTTGTAGAGTCAACCAAATAGCTTGGATCAATGACTGGATATGGAGCATAGGTCAAACTTTCGGTCTCGCCCAGGAGCTCCCATGCTTCTTCTGCGATGTGGGGAGCAAACGGATAAAGAGCTTGGGTGATCATCTTCAAGACGAGTTTAGGGTACTTAGGTAGCGACGAGAAGTCGTTCATGAACTCCATCATTTTGGCAATGGCGGTGTTGAATGACATGTTTTGGATGTCTTTTTCAACAGCAAAAGCTACCCGGTAACCGAGTTTGAGAGCTTCTTCTGTGGTCTCTTCGGTGATTTTATCAGAGGTCACGAGGTTGTAAAAACGGCTTAAAAACCGGTGGCAACCTTGGACAGCATCGGTGTTCCAGACTTTTTCTTGATCAAATGGTCCCATGAACATCTCATAGAGTCTGAGGCTATCTGCCCCAAATTCTTCGATCATCTCATCGGGAGTGATGCCGTTGAGTTTGGACTTGGACATCTTTTCCATTTGGCTCCGGAGCAGGACATTCGTCCCCATTTGGTAGTACTTGCCGTCTTTTTCCACGACTTCTTCTGCAGCAATGTAAACGCCAGAAGGGAGCTGATAGGAACGGGAAGTGAGGAGGCCTTGATTCCGGAGCTTTTGGAACGGCTCAGGTGTGGAGACAAGTCCTGAATCATACAACACTTTATGCCAGAAACGGGCATAGAGTAAGTGGAGAACGGCGTGTTCGACTCCCCCGACATACAGATCGACCGACATCCAGTATTTTTCTTTTTGTAGATCCCACGCGGCTTTATCGTTGTGTGGGTCGCAAAATCTTAAGTAGTACCAGCAAGAGCCTGCCCATTGCGGCATGGTGTTAGTTTCTCGGCGGGCTTTTTTACCAGTTTTAGGATCGGTGATCTCAACCCATTCCTTAACCTTGGCGAGCGGGCTTTCGCCATTACCGGAAGGTTTGTAGTCTTTGAGCTCTGGAGGGCAAAGCGGGAGTTCATCTAAATCCAAGATCCGTTTGGTGCCGTCTTCGAAGTGGAGAATTGGGAACGGTTCACCCCAGTAACGCTGGCGGGAAAACAGCCAGTCGCGGAGTTTGTAATTGACGGTCTTCTCCCCTGTTTTGTTTTCAACAAGCCAGTCGGCAGCTTTTTTTTTGGCTTGGCTGATGGTTAGGCCATCTAAAAAGCCGCTGTTGAAGATCCGGTCTTGTTCTGTTTCGTTGCAGTAGCAGATCTTTTTGTCGAGAAGTGCGGCTTTGACTTCTGGATCTTGGGGCTCAATCACAGGAAGGATGTCGAGGTTGTATTTCTTGACAAACTCAAAATCTCTCTCATCGTGTCCTGGCACGCCCATGACAGCGCCGGTTCCGTACGTCATGAGGACATAGTCGGCAATCCAAATTGGAACTCTTTGGTTGTTGAAAGGATTGATCGCATAGGCACCGGTCCAGACGCCTGTCTTTTCTTTGGCAAGATCCGTGCGTTGCATATCATTTTTGGATGCGACTTCTTTTTGGTAAGTTTGGACTTGATTTTTCTGTTCAGGAGTGGTGATTTCAGCAACGAGTGGGTGTTCCGGAGAAAGAACCAAGAATGTGACGCCAAAAGATGTATCATGCCGTGTGGTAAAGACGGTGATGAGCTCTTCTGTTTTCTCTTCTTTAAAATGGATCTTGACCCCTTCGCTTCTGCCAATCCAATTGACTTGGAGTCTTTTTAGAGATTCTGGCCAATCAACGAGTTTAAGGTCTTCGATGAGTTGATCTGCGTAGGCAGTGATTTTGAGGATCCATTGACGGAGCGGCCGTCTTTCAACAAGATAGCCGCCTTCTTTTGAATGTCCATTTTCGACTTCTTCATTGGCCAGTACGGTGCCCAGCGTTGGACAGTAGTTGACGTTGACTTCAGCTTCATAGGCAAGCCCTTTTTCGTAGAGCTTGGTGAAGATCCACTGAGTCCACTTGTAGTAATTAGGATCGCTGGTGGCAATTTCCCTGTTCCAATCGTAGCTAAAGCCCAGGGATTTGAGCTGGCGGCGGTAGGTGTTGATGTTTTGCTCGGTTGTGATGGCGGGATGGGTACCGGTGCGGATGGCGTATTGTTCGGCTGGCAGACCAAAACTGTCCCAGCCCATCGGATGGAGGACGTTATAGCCTTTATTTCGCATGTAGCGGGAAAGGATGTCGGTTGCGGTATACCCTGTGACGTGGCCGACATGGAGTCCAGCTCCTGAAGGATAGGGAAACATATCTAGGATGTAATACTTAGTTTTTGAAGGATCAGCCTCGACCTGGAAAGTCTCTTTCTCTTCCCAAATATGCTGCCATTTCTGCTCAATTCGTTGGTGATCGTAATTTGCCATCCAGAAAAAATACAGCATAATGGCAATTGCTTCAAAATGAAAAATCAACTAGACTGGTTAGCGGGAGCCTAAACTGTGCTAGAATTAACTCAACTCAAGAAAAATAAAATTACACTTTCTGATTATAACTATCGTAGAGATATCGAGAATCGACTTTTATTAGCTAGCTTTAATACTTTTGAAATCGCTGTTTTAGAAGAAATTTTATATAGCCCGATTAAAGTTTTGATCCGTAAAATCGCCAAAAACATCGATAAAGCCGAAGAAGAAGTCCTTCCAGTCTTAGAAAAACTCTCTAAAACAGGCCTTTTAGCTATTGAAGGCGATTCAATTACCGTCGATAAAGAGACAAGAAAGTATTTTGAAACCGAAATTGAAAAGTTCGAGCCTGATTTCTGCCCTGGCATGGAATTTCTTCAAAATGCGCTTAAAAAAGTTCCTATTCATGCTCTTCCGATTTGGTACGCCATCCCCCGGACCTCTAATAATATCTTTGAATCGCTCGTTGAAAAATACCTTCTTACACCCCAGATCTTTCAAAGATACCTCATGGAACTGACGTTTGGTGATCCAGCCCTCTCAGCGATCGCTCAAGACGTCTTACGCTCCCCTGATCTGACGCTAACAGCTAGTGACGTGATGAAAAAGTATGAGCTTTCTCGTGAGAAGTTTGAAGAGAACATGCTCATTTTAGAGCTCCATTTTGTTTGCTGTTTGAGATATGAGCAGTCTGGTCATGGCTGGGAAGAAAAAGTCACCCCTTTTTATGAATGGCGCGAATATCTCACCTTCTTAAAAACCACAACGACTGAAACGATCACCGCAAAGATTGAGAGATACCGGTCACATGATTTTGCTTTCATCGAAGATATGACGGCCACTCTTCAGCTTGTCAAAAAGCAGCCGACTCCTCTCAATCCTAAAGGATATGCTGACATTGCAGCCCGCCTGCAGGAAATCCCTCCATCGCCTCAGTACATTGATCAAATTGTCAGCAAACTCCAGCTGTTAAAACTTGCAGAAGTCGTGGGCGATAAACTCCAAGCCGCACAACCTGCTGCTGAGTGGCTTGAAATGCGGGTAGAAAACCGCGCGCTTTATCTCTACCGCCATTCTTTAAATAAGATCCAATCGATCTCACTTTCTCCCCATTTAATGTCAGAAAAGGTCATCCGAGATGCAGAAAAAGCTGTGATGCGGATTCTCCATGCCGGCTGGGTCTTTTATGATGAATTTGACAAGGGTGTGATCGTTCCTTTTGGAGACCATCCTGCAGCAACGCTGAAAAAATGTGGCAAGGGCTGGAAATATGCCCTCCCACAGTATACTCCGGAAGAAAGAGCCTTTATCCACGCGATTATTTTTGAATGGCTTTTTGAAGCTGGTATCACCGCTATTGGAACTTATCAAGGCCGGCCGTGTTTCACCGTAACTGCTTTTGGACAATCACTATTTGGTTAAAAAATGGAAGATTTAGTCTCCAATCGTAAAGCTCATCACAATTATGAGATTTTGGAGACATTAGAGTCGGGCATTGTTCTTTTGGGAACTGAGATCAAGTCTTTAAGAAATCATGGCGGCAACCTCCAAGAATCGTATGTGGTTTTCCACCTTGGCGAAGCTTATCTCAAAAACTCTTCGATTGCTCCTTACAAGTTTGGCAATATCTATAACCATGAAGAACGGAGAGAGCGCAAACTTCTCCTTCATAAACGAGAACTTCTCCGCCTAAAATCTGTCATCGATGAAAAAGGCCTGACGATCATTCCGCTTGGAATGTATCTCAAGCATGGCCTCGTCAAGGTTCGTCTTGGCGTTGCAAAAGGAAAAAAAGCCTACGATAAGCGCGCCGCTCTCAAAGCTCGTCAAGATAAACGAGAGATGGACCGTTCAATGAAAGACAATGAGTAATTGTCTGAAAAGCGCAAAGCCCCGGTTAAACCGAGGCCCTGAGCCGATCGGAACTTTCCAATCCTTGCTCTCATTATACAAGGTTGATACGCAATGATCAAGATATTGACACGAGTCTTGTGAATCGAGTATCTTATTGAAAAAAAGGATCCTCTATGAAATTCATTATTCCACGCCTTGACTTGCTCAATTTAATCGGAAAAATTCAAGCCATTGTCCCTGCAAAACCGGCTCTTCCCATTTTGAGTAATGTTCTTTTGGAGGCAGTGGGTGATCAATTGATCATTAGTGCAACGGATCTGACTGTGAGCATGCGAGCCTACGCAAATGCTCAAATCGAAGAAGAGGGTTCGATCACACTTCCTGCGAAAAAATTCTTTCAGCTCGTCC
>JABDFE010000046.1 GCA_013286675.1 Chlamydiota bacterium | reverse complement strand
GGCAAAAATGTACAAGATCTTCAACTAGGACAGCGCGTTGGCGTCGGCTGGCAATGCGGCGCCTGCCTGACCTGTGAGTTCTGCGTCAAAGGCGATGAAACCGTTTGTAATTCTAAAGTCCGGACCTGTGTCGACAGATATGGAGGATTTGCTGATCAGATTGTGGTCGATTCCCGCTTTGCCTTTCCCATTCCTGAAAGCATAAGTTCTGAGACTGCAGCTCCACTGCTCTGTGCTGGAATCACTGTCTACTCCCCTTTCAAAATCTATGATATCCAAGCTCCTCAATCAGTCGCCATTATCGGGATCGGAGGCCTCGGCCATCTTGCTCTCCAATTTGCCAAAGCTTTTGGCTGCGATGTCACAGCCATCTCGAGCTCTCCCGATAAAGAACAAGAGGCAAAAAAGTTTGGAGCAGATCACTTTATCTCTTTAAATGATCCTGCTCAGCTCCAAAAGGCTTTCAATTCCTTTGATTTCATCCTCTCGACCGTCAGCGCTGATATCGATTGGACGATGATCGGGATGATGTTAAGGCCCAAAGCCAAGCTCTGTTTCGTCGGCCTCCCTCCTAGTGATCTCAAATTCCCCGTCAGGCTCTTGATCTCAGGCAACCGATCGATCTGCGGAAGTGGGACTGGCAGCCGGACCAATATGACAGAGATGCTCCAGTTCTCTGCCCGGCATAAAATCGAGCCGCAAGTCGAAGTCATGCCCATGAATCAGCTCAATCAAGCACTCGATCGCCTCAAGGCCAATAAAGCCCGCTACCGGATCGTCCTAAAGAATTCTCCTTGACCTTTTTAATAACATCGAGCAATTGGAAGATAGGAGTCTTAGGTGAGCAAAAAAGAACTATCCGACAACGAATGGAAGAAAAAGCTCTCGAAGGAAGAGTACCATCTTCTCCGAGAGAAAGGGACTGAAAAAGCCTTTTCAGGAGAATATTGGGACTGCACCGATGAGGGTACCTATGTCTGCGCAGCATGCAGAGAGCCTCTTTTTAGCTCCGAGACCAAGTTCAAGTCCGGTACCGGCTGGCCCAGCTTCATTGAACCTATCAACGTCAGCAACATTACCCTGAAAGAAGACGTCGGTTTTTTCACCAAAAGAACAGAAGTGGTCTGCAGCAATTGTGGCTCTCATCTCGGCCATCTTTTCCATGACGGCCCTAAACCTGCCAAAACCCGCTACTGCATCAATTCTGGAGCTCTTAAGCTTAAGAAGAAGAAATAGGCTGAATTTTGATACACGATCGGTTATCAAGAATGCTGCAATCCAATAACTCTAAAACGGGAACTCGTTTACAGCCTCTAAGGGGTCGTCAAATAATAAATTTTAGAGTTATCGAGGAGAAAAACGGTTCAGATTTTGAGGATTTTCTCGAGACAGGTATTGCATTAATACCTGTGAGAGAAAATCGTCAATAAGATGAACAGATTTTTTCCTTGAGAACTCTAAAAGTTATTGTTTGACGACCCCTAAGCATTATTTTTAAAAATGTCTTCCAACGTAATAATCCGATCAAAGTAAGCTCGGGCAAGTAAAGCATCAGTGGCTCCGCTGGCACTGATTAGCACTTTCTCAATAGTTTTACTTTCTAAGTCAGGAAGCAGAGATAATTTCTTTTCAAATTCTTCAATGACGTCGGTACCTGTCTTGCTCAGGGTGTATTTGATTTCACAGATGGTTAAGACATGGTCTGCACGATCGAAAATCAGATCAATCTGATAACCTGATTGCTCGGCGCTTGCTCGGTTAAAGAAGACACCACTTTTATAACGCACAGCAGAAAATCCGATAATCGTAGCAATCAAAAGGCTGTTCTGACGACAAAACCTTTCGAAGGAGAGCCCTAACCATTTCTGATACGACTCTTTGTTGAGTGCATGTAGGGGTGAGCGATTGTAATCTCCCTGCTGGATCCTTTCAGCCAAAGGAGATATAAATTTAAAATAAAATCTTAAGTAGCTATCGGCAATGCAGTACCTAACCAAAATGCTCTTGCTATCGGCTTGATAAGGTAGATACCGTTCAATAAACCCACACATTGCAAGATCTTGGAGGAGATTTGTAAGGTTGCCTCCTCCTTTTATGTGAAGGGCTTTTTCCAGATCTTTTTTACTCGCAAATTTGACTTGGCTTAAATAATCGACAATCTCCTGATAATGTCCTTTGGTTGCAAAGCTGCTAATGAAAATCCGTTTTTTTTCGTTGCTGAAGTAGCTGTCCTTCTTAAAACTCTCTTCGCAGATGCCGACTTGGATGGATGAATGTTTATTGATCCGTTTCAGGTATTCGGGTATGCCACCTACGGTGAGATAAGCGTCCATGATTTCGCGATGAGATCTATTTCCCAAGAATGTTTGCGCCTCTTTTAACGAAAACTCTCTTAAATTCAACTCATAGATGGAGCGGTTGTAGAGAGCTTTCGAATGGACGACTTGATTTTGCATAAACGAAGGGGATGATCCACATAAAATAAGTAATAGATTAGGATTGTGCCGTAATGTGTTATCCCACACATATTTTAGATCGGAAATCAGCTCATTTTTATACTCGGCAAGCCATTGTACCTCTTCGAGGTAAAGAGTCCATTTCCCCACTGAAATTTTAGTAGCAATGAAGTCAAGCAGCTCAAGCCACGTCTTAAACCGCATATGAATCAGATGCCGATCCTTTAGTGCTTTTGAGAGTTGGTAAAGAACACGGACCATTTGTGCCTCGGTGTTGCCGTCTTCTACGCCTTCAAGCTTAAGAAGATTTCGGGCATGCAACGCATACTCGATCAGCTCAGTCTTCCCAACTCGTCTACGGCCATAGACAACCAGAATAGCCGCTTCATCTAGCTCGGCCGCATCCTGAATGTATTTGAGTTCCTCTTTTCTCCCGATAAATCGAATCTTTTTCCGCTTTAGCATAGATCCTCCTTCTGGCCAGGTATGCCATAAATATAGCCTACTTGGCCAGAAAAATCAACTAGTTTTGGGCCAAATATGGTAAAAAAATAGCCTATCTGGCCCAATAATAAGTGGCTTCAGCTCACAGCCCAAAACCTGCAAAAACCCGCTACTGCATCAATTCCGGAGCTCTTAAGCTCAAGAAGAAGAAATCTTAGATTTCTCATACTCCGGCCTACGATATCGCTATGACGAGCAGCATATGGCCCTATTGATCGATAAATTTGTTATTGATAGGATGGGAACGGTAATTCGATTTTAACCTATGAGGTACTTGATGGCACGCATTCTTGGCACCATTGCAATTTTAGTCGGAGCTACCCTTTTTGTGCTGGGCATTATCTCTACGCAGAAAACAGGTGAAAAAATCATGGGTGAAATGACTGGTCATTATAGCAGTACGACTGTTTGGTATATTGTGGGGGGAATAGTCCTAGTCGCAGGTGGATTTGGACTGCGCAGGCTGAAATAGTTTAGATTTATAATACTTCAAGATCTCCTCCCCTCCTACGATTAAGGGAAGCTTTAATGCTTCTTCAACGGTCAGCCATTTGGCTTCCGTATGCGCCTGAGGCTCTAATCTGATTTGAGGCGCCTTGTCCAGCCTGACCCTGAAAGCATGAAAGACATAACGCAGGCCATCGACTTCAAGATATATCTTTACAACCTCCTGGAGCTTTTTAGAATCTAACTTGATTCCGACCTCTTCCTCCACTTCCCGGACAGCGGCCTGGCTGGGCTCTTCCCCAGCCTCTATTTTCCCGGCAGGAAGACCCCAGGTCTCTCCATAAGGTTTATCTGCATGCCTCTTCAAATAGAGAAGCTTGCCATCCCATTCGCAGAAAACACCCGCGACATGGACGTCCGGAATAAAGCCTTGCGGCTGATCAAAATAAAAATTATATGACATAATTAACTTTTTACTACAAATTGAACTAATTAATAATTTAATGTATAATAGTTGCAAAATGTCAACTATTACAACAAATTATACAGACACTTTAGTTTCTCCAGGATATTATGGCCAAAAACCAGCACGCCAAGATTATCCAGAAAAACTAGCAAAACCCAAGTTTACACCTCAACAACCTGAAACGTACACAGAAATGTGCAAAAGGTACGTTTGGACAGTTCTTCCTTTAATGACTCTGGTCAAGCCTGTCGGCTCAGCCGTGACTGTCGTCAGCGAATTAGCAAAGATCGCTAAATCCGTCGATGCGATGATGAAACTCCGATCCCTTGCTTATAATGCCTTTCAAACAGCGCTTAGCGCAGGAATGATTGCCACCACAGTGATCGAGCCTTTTTCCCCATTGGTGCGCAGATTGTTTATGGGCATCCAGCTTCTGTCGCTTGCAAACCAGACCGCTCTAAGACTATATCGATTTGATATAGACAATGCCAACGAGGATAAAACCTGTAAGCTGGCTGTCTATGTTTTGAGCAATCTCGTGGCCATGGCCGCACTCTTCAGTCAGAGCCTTTTTGTTACTTTTGTCTATCTTAGTCTGCAAATCGGCATAGCTTTCATAACTGCGCTAAATCAGTTAACCAAGGGAAAGTATCTCGCTGCCACCGTCAATACCATCATGGGAAGTGTGAGACTTTATCAAGTGGACCAAGTCTTTCTGCAAATCATTGAAAATTCTTTCCCCAAAATCCGAGAATATCCACGCATCAAGAAGCCGCTAATCGATTCAAGAGAGCCGATTAAGGAACAGCTTACGGCGCAAGAAGAGGACCTTAAAAAATTCTGCGGAGAAGAATATTTATATTTTAAAGCAAACGGACCTGAGGAAAAATTCCTCATCTTAACAGCAGAAGCCGATCATAACGGAGCGCTCCATCCCTTATACCTAAAGTCTCTGATCGATCAGCTAAGCACGAGATTTGATGTGAAGTTTAGGACAATTTCGGTTGTTGAAGATATCCCGCGAGAAATTACAACCGCTGCACAATTTGGACCTATCACAGGACTGATGCTCTCCATGCATGGGTCATTGTATGACATGGAGATCAGCGAAGATTTCAATAGTGGCAGGCTAACAAACGGAAATATCACCCCTGAACTTTTCACCGGGCTAGATCCTCGTTGTATCATCGCTCTAAAAAGCTGCAGTACAGCCAAATATCCCTATATTGGCGTGGCTTATCGGGTGGCTAACTGCTCTCAAAGGGTCACATTCGCAGCGGGTAATGATTGCGCCGGCATTAAGCTCGAACAGCTCGATCCTTTGGAATTTAGCTTCAAAAATTGCTTTGATTGGAAGCGTAGAAAAATGGTGTCAGTGAAGACAAAAAAAATTGAGCCGCTGGCTGACGATTCTTTTATTACTTTTTTGAAATCTTTATTTACATCTAAGCCAGAAAACATCTCAGTGCAAAATATCTCAACCCCCGACCAGAAGGCTTAGCTGCGCAATGTCAACCATTACAACAAACTATAAGCACACTTTAGTTTCACTTGGATACTATGGCCAAAAACCATTACGCCAAGATTATCCAGAAGAACTAAGAAAACCCAAGCTTACACCTCAACAACCTGAAACGTACACAGAAATGTGCAAACGGTACGTTTGGACTGTTCTTCCGCTCATGACTCTGGCGAGGCCAGTAGGATCAGCTGTGACTGTCGTCAGCGAATTAGCAAAGATCGCCAAATCCGTCGATGTGATCATGAAACTCCGGTCCCATTCTTACAATGCCTTCCAAACAGCACTCAGCGCAGGAATGATTGCCACCACAGTGATCGAGCCTTTTTCCCCATTGATGCGTAGGTTATTTATGGGCATCCAGCTTCTGTCGCTTGCAAACCAGACCGCGCTAACAGTGTACAGGTATGGTGGCAGCAATGACGACTATAAACAGTGTAAGCTCTTGACCCACGTTGTGAGCAATATCTCAGCAATGGTCTCACTCCTGAGCCAAAATCCTGCTGCCACCCTTTGCTTCTTCCTTGTGCAAAGCTTGACAGCTTTTATGTACGCAATAAGAAAGTTTTCCAAGGCAAATTATCTCGGTGCCAGCGTCCATGCCATCATGGGAAGTTTTCGACTTTTTCAAGCATGGAAAATTCTCGACACTTTCCCAATACCACTCCTCGCCAAAGCCCAAGTATTCTTACGAAAATCTCAAACTATCGATCCAAGAGAGCCGATTAAGGAACAACTTACCGAGCAGGAAATAAAACTTAAAGCCTACTGCGGAGAAGAATATTTATATTTTAAACAAAATGGGCCTGAGGAAAAATTCCTCATCTTATCGGCAGAGTACGATCATAACGGAGCACTCGATCCCATCCACATAAGGCATGTGGTCCATCAGTTGAGCCAGCGTTTTGATGTAAAGTTCCGCACAGTTGCCGATCCTCAAGATATCCCACGTGAAATTACAAGTGCTGAACAATTTGGACCTATCACAGGGCTGATGCTCAACGCCCATGGGAACTGGGCAGCCATATGCCTAAGCAACGATAGCTGGCTAACTTCCTACACACTTACTCCTGCCCTTTTCTCCGGGCTACATCTTCGTTGTGTCATCGCGTTAAGAAGCTGTT
>JABDFE010000045.1 GCA_013286675.1 Chlamydiota bacterium | reverse complement strand
ATTATGTAAAATGTTCCACATGTACACAAGACTGACCTCTTCGAAGAAGGCAAGACATCCAGTACTTCAGATTGTAAAAGGAGTACGAGAAGGTAAAAAAGTTAAGCAACAAATTGTTGCATCACTTGGTGTCATCAAGAACCAAAAAGACCTTCTAAAATTCTCAAAGCTGGCTGCAAATCTCATTGAGAAGCTAGAACAACAAGGCCTGCCAAAAACTGACAAAATTCAATGGCAAAAGCTCATTCACAAATCTACAACGTATGATGGTTTTGGTCTTGTCGTAGACAAGCTACTAAACCTTTCGGGTTTTGCCAACGTCATTAGAGAGGCGCAGGGAAAAAACAGTTTCGATCTCGAAGAGATCGTTAAACTGATTATTGTCCAACGCCTCGACGTGCCCGGCAGCAAACTTCGCACTTATGAACGTCAACAAGAACACGGCTTCTATGGAATCGACTTACATCAAATTTACCGAGCGATGGATGTCATTGAGCCCCTAAGCAGCAACTTTCAGCGAAAAGCTTTTGAGACCGTGTGCTCATTCTCTACTGCTCCTGTAGACTGTTTCTTTTTTGATGTAACTACACTCTATTTTGAAAGTGTAGAACAAGACGAGCTTCGAGATTTTGGTTTTAGCAAAGACCAAAAGCATCACTCCGTGCAAATTGTTCTAGCCCTTGTTGTTGACTCGGAAGGCAATCCTATTGCCTATGAAACCTTTAAAGGTAACTTGGCTGAGACAAAAACTTTGCTTCCTGTTTTAGAGTCTTTAAAAAATCGCTTCTCCGTAAAAAGTGTAACTGTTGTCTGTGATAGAGGATTAGCAAGTAAACCCAATGTTGAAGCTCTAAAAAATAACGGTTTTCATTTCGTTATCGCCACCAAACTTCGTTCAATCTCGAAAACAAAAAACATCAATGATCGCTCAACATATGAACCCTTACCAAACCAAGATCTAATCCCCGAAGCAGAACGAATGCTCGTCAGAACAATGGAACATCCTCAATATCCCGACACACTGTTGATAACTACCTACAGTCCTAGCAGAGCTGCGAAAGACAAAGAAGACCGAGAACGCCTTCTGGAAAAACTGCAGAAAAAATTAGGAGACGTTTCAACAGAGTCTTCAGTAAAAAAAGTCATCAGCAATGGTGGATATAAAAAATATACAACTGTGAAAACCGGATCACAAGTGATCCTGAATCAAAAGGCAATTGATGAAGATGCCGCATGGGACGGTTTTCATGGAATCGCGGTCTCCAACAGTGCCAAATTAAGTATCAGTCAAGCGCTCTCTCGCTACAAAGAATTATGGCATGTGGAAGAGGCTTTTCGCGTAGCGAAAAGCACTCTTAGAACACGACCTATTTTCCACTGGAAATCGCACCGAATAAAAGCTCATGTATTGCTCTGCTTTATGACGCTTTTTATAGAGAGGTTTTTAGAGTTCCGCCTACGACAAGAAGGGATGCCGCTTACGCCTGATAGAATACGACAGGCTCTCTCAGAAGTGCATACAATCATGTTCGAAGAAAAAGACACCAACAGAATAGGAAAGATGAAATCGGTGTTGCCTGAAGATGCTGTAAAAATATTTAAGGTGCTAGATATACCGCTTGAAAGAGCTTGCGTTATGAGCTAGTGTTGTGTCTGAAAATAGACATCTAAGCACATGACTTACAAGCGCTTATATTTCCAAGTGTCAAAGTCGGGAGTTGGCCAAACCGCCTATGAACAGGCATATAAAGAGAGACAACTGCTTTCATTGCAGAAACGGGCACGAGAGCTTGGATATGGACTGGTAGCCTGCTAAGATTGAGCGTAAACTAAAACTTATAGGTAATTGAACAAACTTTCAGTAACTTTAGAGGCCGAAATGACATTGGTGCTAAATGCCCGATTTTTAGCTTGGTCCGCATCATCACCGATAATATCATTGGCGAGGTCGTCCATCGTAAAGATAGACGATCATCCCGCTTTAGAAGAGTGCGCAATACAGAGTGAGATGTAAGTTTAAAGAAAGTTTGTATAGTCAGGGAGACGAACTATGAGGTGAACTTATTTAGAAGGTTGTTTCTTGAACGGGTGGCAAAGCGAAGGTGATATATCTGAAGCCAAAAGAAGAATTACCGAGTGTTTCACAACACAAGGGGTTGAATTAGATTTGAGCGGCTTATGTCTATCTTCACTGCCCGTAATGGTCGGACTGCTTCCCTATCTGCAAAAACTAGACGTTTCACGCAACCAACTCACAGAATTGCCAGAAGTCATTGGACGGCTCAAACAGCTGAAGATTCTAAATTGTTCTTACAATCTTCTCACAGAACTGCCTTTAACGCTAAGTGTACTTACGGACACTCACTTTAAATGCTTCGGCAATCAGATCGTTGTATTGCCCCCAGAACTCAGCCACCTTAATGTTGACGTTTATGTTGATGTTCGAAGTATTGAGGAGAACATTCTCCAAATGTTACAGCCGGTCCCCGTACATTTCCAGAGGCCTCTATTTCATCTTCTTCCCTTTCCTCTAGATTACCCCATAGGTGCTGCTGCTCCTGATGATGATCTATAGAAGAAAATCTAAGGGGGAACGCCGTGAGCGCCATCCTCGAACCATTTTTTAAGGCCTAATATGTCAGCGCGTAATTTTTCAGTGATTTGTTTTTGCGCTTCTCTTTTATCGAGATGAGAAAAAGATTCCCAGGTAATGGGAGTTCCAAAAATGCAGGTTACTTTGACAAAGAGGCGTGGAAACTTTCGGTGGCGGCTCCAAGCTTTATAGGCTCCATCAATATAAACAGGAATGAGAGCCGATTTCGAACGTGCAACCAGCATGCTGATACCGGGTTTGAAGTGTTGCAGCTCTCCATCTTTTGATCTAGTCCCTTCTGGGAACAAAACAACTTTCTTTCCTTGTTCCAAAAGTGAAAGAATCGTTTTCATAACACCTATATCTCCAGGCTCACCACTCACAGGATGGGTGTTGAGATTGCGGATCAAAGCGCCAAAGATCAGGTTCTTAAACAGAGTTTGCCGTGCAATAAAATGGACTTCTTCAGGCCAGCAGGCTGAAATAATCGGCGGGTCTAAAAAGGAAGTGTGGTTGGAGGCTAAGATTGCGCCGCGAGGATAATAGTGCTCATGGCCGTAGACTTTTAAGCGATAGAAGATTTTTCCAATGAGCCAAGCAAATAAAATGACAAGGCGATAGAGAAAAGTCACACTCTTGCTCTGCATCCAGGAAGGACGTATGTTTTTTTTCTCTTTGTATTCGATGATCCTTTCAACAACTTCATCGATGGAGATATTGGACGTATCGATGACATAGGCATCAGAAGGGCAGGTGAGCGGAGCTAAGGTGCGTGAAGAATCGATCTGGTCTCTTTTCATGATCTCTTCGAGCATCTGCTGATGATTCGTATCTCGGACTTCATCAGGTCTTTTTTCTTTGAGCTCTGCAAGGCGCCTTTCAGCACGAACTTCTGGACGTGCAGAGAGAAAAATTTTAATCGGAGCTTTAGGGAAAACAACTGAGCCCATATCACGCCCTTCAAAAATTCCGCCCCGTTTTTGAGCAAATTTTCGTTGGATTGCCCATAGTGCTTCTCGGACAACATGCAGAGCTGAAACAGGAGACACAATATTTGTCACAGCTTGTGATCGAATGACATCGGTTACATCCCGTCCATTGGCAAAATACCGTATGTCTGTTCCTTGCTGCCGGATCTCAAAGTCGAATTCTTTTAATATTTCTGAAATTCTTTTTTCATCTGAGAGTGGAATTTTATCGTGCAAAATCAGAAAAGCAACAGCTCGGTACATTGCACCCGTATCAAAATATGGCAGCCCCAGTCGCTCAGCGACTTTCTTGGCGATCGTTGTTTTACCCGTACCTGCAGGACCGTCGATTGTGATAATCATGAACCTATTCCAGCGTTCTAAATATTTGATTTTTGATGCATTTTTTGTCAGATTTCGAGATCGCTTCGCAGGACATACTTGGGCAAGTAAACCAAGAAGCGGTCTTGGAATCTGGCGAAAAAGGCGCGAAAAGCGAATGCTTAGAATGCTGGAATAGGTTCATAGTGATCTTATAAAGAAATAAACGACAGGGGAAGTAAATAGCACAGAATCTAAAAGATCCAACACACCTCCGATGCCGGGAATTCTATTGCTGTCTTTAACAGAGGCATCCCGTTTTAAAAGCGACTCTGCCAGATCCCCAATCTGACCTAAAATACCGATGACCATCCCGAGCCAAGCCGCATGCCAGAAGGAGAGCTCCCAGCCCACCGTACGTCCTATGCTGCAGAAAAGAATGCTCAACGCCACAGCAGAGCAAAATCCCCCAATGGCGCCTTCCACCGTCTTTTTAGGACTCAAATGAGGCGCTAAGGGATGCCTGCCAAAAAGCTTCCCGACGAAATATCCGCCGACATCGGTGATCTTTGTCACAGCGATGAGATAGACAAGCCACCATCTTCCGTCAGCAAGCTCAGGACGGGGATAAAGAATGGCCAAAATAAAACTAAACGGAATCGCCAAATAGCAAACGCCAAAAAATTCAACGGCGACATTAAGGAGTGCATTTTCAGGATCGCGGAAACGGACAAGGAAAAATGAAACAAACCCTAGGACGATGATCATGAGGGCTAAGTTAGACCACTGAGGATACACAAGAGAGATGTAGAAGGCCAAAACTTCTAGCACTGCAACACCGATCATCAAGTTGGTCGATGGGTTGATCCCTTTTTTCGATTTAGCCATCTGCGCATATTCCCAAACGCCAACACCTGTCAAAACACCAATCGTCAGTATCAGAAGAACATTAGCCCACGGGTGGTAAGCAAATGCAACTAAAAAGCCGACGATAGAAATCGCAATTACCGAGACCCACAATCGATTGTAAAACTCATTTTTTCGATTAAATTTTAACATCCTTCACGCCTCTCACGTTTCTGGTATTCGGCAATAGCCTTAATCAATTCTTGTTCATTAAAATCGGGCCACAAAGTTTCGGTGATATATACCTCAGCATAAGAAATCTCCCAAAGTAAAAAATTGCTTAGTCTGTGTTCTCCGCTTGTTCGGATCACAAGCTGAGGATCTCCCCAAGGAGCTGTATCCAAATAGCGAGAAATGAGCGCCTCTGAAATATCTTCTTTATTCACCCTTCCGCTTAAACAGTCTTCGACAATGCTCGTTGCCATTCTTCGAATATTATCGCGAGCTCCATAGTTAACAGCGAGCACAAGATCAATCCGGTCGCCCCCTGCAGTGGCTTGTTTGACATCTGCAAGAGTCTTTTTGACCTCAGGAGAAAGCCGGCGGATGTCGCCAATTGTCGCAAGTCTCACCCCTTCGCGGATCATTCGGTCTTTGTTGCCATTTAGGTACATTTGAAAAAGCCGCATCAGAGAATCGACTTCATCATTGGGTCGATTCCAATTCTCTGTTGAAAAGGCATAAACCGTTAGAACCTTGACTCCCAAAGATGCTGCATTTTCAACAGTCTTCGAAAGAGCTTCTGCCCCATTCCAATGCCCGACCACAGCAGGCACGCCCTTTCTTTTGGCCCAGCGCCGATTACCATCCATGATGATCGCCACGTGATTTGGAATACGGTGGGGATCTAATTTAACTTCTTCTTGCTCAACTGGGAGAATTTCCATATCTTCCTTTCAAAAATAAGGGAGGCATTGTCGCCTTTTTACCTTTTATTGCCTAGTGGTCTGTCCATTTTCAAACAGTCAGCTAGTATAACAATGCGTTAATTTGCAAGGAATGACTTTGACGTGGGATTTAAATTTTCTATTGATGAAAGTGAGCGCGAAAGCAGTACTCACTCAAGACTTTTGGAGACTGAGCACGGCTTCTTTTAGGATAGGAATTAGACAAGCAAATATAAACACATTCAATGTGTTTTGTTTTATATGCTGTTTTATAGGAGTGAGTAGACTACCTTCTTCAAATCTTTTCCATTGACCTTGTATAACTCCGAGTATCCCTGTCGAAGCAAATATGAGAGCATTTTCTGTTTTATTTTTACTCATCATATGAACTGCACCAAATAGGATAGCTTGTGCAAAATTACTGATATGATGTTGTGACTCTTTGGATATTGCATAAATATGACGATTTATCTGATCACAACCGATCTCCAACCACTCTTTTAAAAAACCTCTAAATAAAATTTCTTCAACAATTGGACAAATTACAACTGTCATAGGTATCAATTTCAACTTATTTTCAGAGATAAAAGAAATTAAATCTTTCTGAAAAAACCCGAAACAAGCTGAGTAAAAAAGGCCAGCAATACTTACAACATGCTGAATATTAACAACTTTTGACAAAAATTGTATTTGGGTAAATTTCTCTTCATGTAAAGCTCCTGGCATGGACTTCAAGTCTAATTTGTAACATTCAAACCAATCTGTTGTTTCTTTAGATTTTGGCCGAATCTTCTCTAGTACAAGAGTGAGAACAGAAGCGGATAGCGCAAGCCCTGTTGAATTCTTCAAGGAAAAGCCATTTAGTTCCTTGAAAAATATATAACTTGATATTGCAACACTACAAGTCTTAACAGCCATATTTTTTGTTAAACTACATTATTGATTTAATCAAACTATAACATAATAGCTTGTTAATGCTACCATAAAAAATCATTGTATGCGAAGCTAAAAAAATAATTTATACAACTCCAGCTTTTCCCGACAAATTTTGTAAAAAAATTTGTTTACAACATCTGGTCTTTAGGCAGAGAAATAACATGTTACGTGAAAAAATTAAGTTTTACAGACAATTGGAAGCTTTAACACTGCCCAGTCCAGAGCTTACCTCTTCACAAGCCCTAAGCAAGCTAATTCTTTTAAATGCTTCTCAATTTCTTCTTGCGTGAGTCCTGTGATTAGGGCAATGTCTTGAATACCGGAGCCCTTACTAAACATCTTGGTTGCAACAAGTAGTAATGCGTCACGTTGACCTTTTATTTCCCCCTCCGCAAAACCCTTGGCTT
>JABDFE010000044.1:4303-7098 GCA_013286675.1 Chlamydiota bacterium | reverse complement strand
GTTAAATCGTGCTCATGGCGAAACTCAATATGATAATAGCCGTGAATGAGATGTCCTGTCGTATGCCTGAAATAGTGTGATTGATCGAAAAAAAGCTTAAAATCATCTTCTAAGAGCTCAATGAGCTTATCTTGATCGTTTGTGAGGAGCCAGTCGAAGGGAAAGGCAGCTTTTCTCAACTGAAGACCGCCGAGGCCATTGGCGAAATAGCAATCAGGGCCTAGATTGATGAATAGAGGTTCATTCACATCGAAGAAAATTTCTATTCTCTCATCAGCTGGAGTCTGTGGTTCTGCGGCACAGAGGAAGGGCATTTGCAGGAAGAGGATAAAAATGAGAAAAATCATTTTTTTGTTTTTAAAATGGTTTGGTAGATCATAAAGGTCCTTGTGCTCCCGACAGATCAATAAATCCGATCTCCGTGAAATAGGGGATGTTATCGCGGATAAATTGAGGGTAGCTTGCATCGATTTCAACTAGGGGTAAAACGTCACTATGGTGTTGGATCCTTGCTAACGATCTAAACTCTTCAGTATTGAGTTCGGAATGTGAAAAACTGTCTAATTTAGATCGAACTCTATCAACGCCTCCCATCCAGGTAAAATGCCACCCGGCAGGGATTAAATTCTCCCGGGATCGATAAGAGTTTCTGACAGTATATGGAGAGACAGACTTGACATCTGCATATCTGGTCACGACAGAACCGAGCCACAAATCGTTTTCATATCCGATATGCCCTTGGCGGTTGAGGTAATAGCTGTACATGGTTTGACCGCAAGTCACAAAGCGCAATCTGTTCCGGATGAGATAATCGATCACTTCCGGAAGTTTTGCTCCGCTGACGATCTCATCGAGATCTCCGATGATGATGATGTCTTCGTCATGGCAATTTGTCAGCCCTCTCATCACCTGATTCTTTTGGAAAGCTTCTCTAACCCAAGGATCGTTTGTTTCGATATGTTCAGTGACAATGACATGGATGATTTTATCCAAAAACTGACTGAATTTTTGTTTGTTTAGGTCAAAATAGAGGGGTTTGGGTTTCCCTGTGAAAGTTTCTGCACATTCGCAAATGACAAAATTATCGACGTGGTCATAAAGTTCGTTTAATTTTATCTCCAAAACTTCAAGTTCATTAAAAAAGGGGGAGCAGTCGTATATTTTGGGGCTACCTTCTGCCGAAAGAGGGTAAATACAGCAGGTCAACATTAAAAAGCTGCTGAAGAAAAACGCTTTTTTATTAGATTTCATTTTTTAGAATTTCATTGATAAATTGATGGAAATGGTTGACTTTCGCTTCATGATTACCTCCTTTCCAGCTATGAGCAGAAAAGTGAACAAAATGTTCGAAGACAAAGAATTGCACATTATCTGGGGAAATAGCGCGAATAAATTGTTTTGCTGGCGCACTAATTCCAAGCTCACTGAGTTTTTCATCACTGAAGCAACGGTAGGTATAACTGCTTTGCCAAGGATACGTTTGGATCTGGAGGTCGGGGTACTTCCACAAATATTGATAGATAGCGGCTCCTGAATCGCTGAGGGTATTTTCAGGTAAAAGCTGGTGGCCAGTCACGACATCTGTATTGAAGTGCATCTCTTTGACAGATGGAAGCTTGGAAGGATTGAAAGCGATAAAAACAACCCAGAAAATTTCATGGCCTTTTGGAACAGCCAATTGAGATTGACATCTTTTTTCGGCAAGGTTATCTGGCCATCGATCGAAGCCAATAATGTCATTTGATCCTAACAATTCTCTTATACTGAGGGGTTTAATAAGGAAATTGTCTGCATCCATAATCACGACAATATCATCATGGTCGTAGCCGTAGTGGTCTAATGCATACTGGATGACATGATTGTGACGGATGCTTGGATTATTTTGGATTTCTTCGAGCGATGTTGAGGCGTCATATCCCCAGGTGCCGATCGTTGTCGGCTCTTCGAGCCTTCTTTTGATATACGTGTTTAACGGATCGGTGCGGTGCCATTCTTGCTCAAAGCGGACATGCTTGATTTGATATTTGTTACAGGTTTGTTCGATCAACTTTTCATATTCTTGAGTTTTGGCATCATTGAAGACAATCAACTCAAAATCGTCTTTCAAAAACTTAGTAAAAGTCTTGTGCTGTATTTCGATGAAATCGGGTTGGTTGTAATGGAATGTAAGGATTCGAATGGTTGCAAATAACTGATTACTGAGAATAAAGGTCAGAAAAAAAACAACAAATTTGGTCATTGTGTTACCGCCTCGTAGATAAGATTTCCAAAATGCTCAGGTGAAAAAACTTGAGCCTCTTCGCTGTCTAAAAAGGCCCGGATGTTTTCGATATATTGCTCATAGACATATTCAGGCATTGTTTTCATAAATTGATAGAGCTCTTCTCGGCTCGTAAAATCTCGATAATCGATATAACATTCCTTGGGAATAAATTGATCGATATTGCTGGCTCCCCAATAGATAGGAACGCAGCCTGCGCCAAAGCAGCTGAAGATTTTCTCTGTGATATATCCGTTAATCTCTTTGGTATTCTCGAAGCAGATGCTAAATTTGTAGTTTTTCATGACATCGATCTTTTCATCACCGGAAAACCCTCCGGGGATGGGTCCGCGGAAATCCCGGTAGTACCGTTTGACCCAGTAACGGCCATAGATATCAAATTCTCCAGGAGGTTTGGTTTCAAAAAATTCAACCATTTTCATCCGTTCCGAATAGAGTTCGTTTTTTCTTTCGGGATATTCGTTATCGGATCCTGAAACCATAACACACAGTTTTTTTTGTGCAAAGGGAGGCA
>JABDFE010000044.1:1131-4293 GCA_013286675.1 Chlamydiota bacterium | reverse complement strand
AGGTAGGGGTAGTAAAGCTTGAAAAATTTAACACCGTCCACTAAGTCGTCATTCCAGGTGTAGACGCGTGAGCAAGGGTCGTAATAAGAGTTAGGTAGAAGAAGGGGTTCTATGAGAAAAAGAACGAGCTTTTCTTGAGGCAGCTGAGCGAGATAATACGGGTCAACGGTATTGTTAATGACAATGATTTTTTTTAAATTGGGATCATCGGCTATGTCTAATGCGTAATGGGCGGTGTCCTTGCCATTAAAAAACTGGTAGTTGATATTAATCTCTAAGCCGGTTTCTTTTAGTTTTGTCAAATTGATCGGTAAATCGTAAAAATTTTGTCCCGGAAGAATATCGACATGCGGTTGACTAACGTGTTGATGAACTGGAGAATGGCGAGACTCTTTTCCGACAAGGTTTGTCACGATGTCTCTATTGAGGGCATACATTTGAATTCCGGGAACGAAAAAAAAATCAATGTCGTAGGGGAAATAGATTTTGTAATGTTTAAAAAAATCCAAAAGCTTTTTCATTCCTGATCTGCGCACGAGCATCGATGTAGATCCAAAACGCATGCCGATTTTGATAAGGGAGCCATGGATGGGTTTACGTTCCAGATAATAGTCAAGAGGCTGCAGCTCAAGCAGAGGCCGAGGGCGGGTTGCCAGACACGAGACGGGGCCATGAGCCCCTTTGATTTCGTTGTCTGTGAATAACACATCCCAATCGGGCATCAGGCAGTCTAAGTTGTAAATGAGAGAAGAAAGTTCATGCGGGTTGCTGACGACCTTGATATGATCCTCCATGATCCAGACCGTGTTATATCCTGAATCATAAGCGTCTTGTAAAACGGATAAATGACTTAAAATGGTGCCTATTGCTGGGCGGGATAAAGAGTGGGAGTAATAGGAGATGCCAGGTTCTTTCATCATTTCGAAGCTGACGTGTTCTTTCTCATTTTCATGACGAAAGACTGTGGCAATAGCTCCATAGGGTTGTGGTTTTTTTAGGATAATTCCAAGTGTGCTCACAGCTTCGAAACTTAAAGATGATCCGTCGATCGCAGAAAAGCGATAAGGATTAATCCCATACGGTCTTAGTGCATCCATTGACCGTTCGTACTTTTCAGGGCTTTTGTCGGAATTGATCAGATAAATGAAATCGATTCCTTCCATGGTGTGCAGATCCGATTTATTTTCCGCTTGTTTGAAGTGCTTCTCTACTTTGGCTTCAAGATTAGCAAATAGCACTGCAGCAAGACAGAGCAACAACGGTTTTTTCATTCAGGCTTCCTCTGATACAAAGGGATTTCGTTATCCGATGGCGCGCCAATCATGTTGGAGACAAGATCGTAGGTTAATGAATATCTCTTGATCCCTGGGACTAAATAATTCTCTAAATCATAGGCTAAAAAGATCTTGCGAGTGAGCGAAAACTCGAGTAATTTTTTTATTCCTGAGCGTTGAATAATCATCGAATGGGTGGCAAATCTAGCTGATACCTGACGGAAATCGACGTTAATGTCTTCATTGAGGGTATATTTTTCGCTATAGCGCTCTTTCACACTGCAATCCATATCAGGCCTTTCACAGGCACCACTGGCAATCAGATATTGGCCACCTGGCAATCGATAATTTTGATCCGTGAAAAGAACATCCCAGTTGTCTTTTCCTACGAGAGCATCTAGCTGGTCGAGTAAGCCGGGGATTGTTGTTGGATCTCCAACCGTTTCGATATCGTCTTCCAAAACCCAAATTCTTTCATAACCAGAGTTCCAGGCATCTTGAAGAATAGAAATATGACTTAATGCGCAGCCGATCGATCCCCTTGACATGTTGTGGCAAAAGTAGGTTTTCCCAAATTGCCTCATAAATTCATAAGAAGGCATTCCATCGCCTTTCATCGGATAGTAGGTCGCTTTTAGAGGCATCATTCCTGGCTGATATTTCAGCCCGACATCATTGATGGCTTCTAATGATAATTCCCATCCATTGACAGCAGAAAATCGGTAAGGAAAGATTCCGTATTGATGCAATTGCTCCGACGCGGCTGCAAATTTTTCTGGCCTTTCATCCAGATTGATCATGTAGATAAAATCGATGCTGCCCAAAGAATGGATATTGGATTTTCCTTCTGCTTTTTTTAAACGATCTACAAGGTCTCCATAAGAGAAGATGCTGTGGAACAGAAGACCTAGAAAAAAAAAGCGGCTCATCTTTATTCCCTATCAAGGTAGTTAGGCGCGCCATTATCAGATTCTCCTCCAGCGATATTTGTGACGACGTCTTTGTTCAGGGCAAAAAGGTTAATGCCGGGAACAAAAAAGTAATCGATATCATAAGGAAAATAGACTTTGTAGGTTTTGAAATAGTCGAGCATTTTTTTCATGCCAGACCGCCGTAGGACCATGGAAGCGGATCCAAAACGCATTCCGATTTTGACAATATCGGCATGGACATTTCTGCGTTTTAAGTAGTACTCCAGCGGCTGGATCTGCACGAGGGGTCTAGGCCGAATAACCGTGCAAGGAACAGGTCCATTCCCGCCTTTGATCTCATTATCGGTAAACAAAACATCCCAATCGGGCTCAACAGTGTCTAAAATGGAAATGAGCGATGAAATTTCATGGGGATTGCTGACCACTCTGATATCATCTTCCATAATCCAGATCGTGTGATATCCTGAATCGTATGCATCTTGCATAATAGACAAATGACTCAAGAGGCAGCCGATTGCTCCTCGAGACAAAGAGTGTGCATAATAGGCAACGCCCGGCTCTTTCATCACTTCATAACTTTGATATTCTTTACCATTCTTATGGCGGTAAACCGAAGCGATAGGTCCCTGCGGCATACCTTCTTCATAGATGATCCCCAGTTCATCGAGGGCGTCCAAACTCAATTGCCAGCCATTGACAGCAGAAAAACGGTAAGGATTAATTCCATAAGGTCTGAGGGCATTCATTGTTCTTTCGTATCTTTCAGGTCGGGGATCTAGATTAATCATATAGATAAAATCTATCCCGTTCATGGAATGGCCGTCGGATTTGTTTTCTGCCTTTTTAAAGTATTTCTCTATCCCGGCATTTATACACAAACAACTTGAAGAATCGGTTTTTGACTGCGTCGGCTTTAACTCATAATTTTTGTTCTCACTTGCGCCTTGTCTATTGAC
>JABDFE010000044.1:0-1121 GCA_013286675.1 Chlamydiota bacterium | reverse complement strand
GTCTATCGACAATGGTCGCTCGCTCCGAACAAAAATTCTGAGGACCCTCCCTGTCAAATTTCTGGTCAAATTCCCGATTCTTCAAGTCATTTGTGTATAAATTCGCAAAGCAAATCAAAGCTAAAATTAGCATTTTTTTCATCACATCTCCAAGTAGAGGCCTAAAGACAGTTTAAAATAAGCATCGAATATCTCTCTGCTGAGGAAAATGGCATGACCGGTAATTCCAGGCTCATACCAATGGCTCAGCAAAACAAATCCTGATCGTTCTAAGAAAGCTTTCAACGCATTGTACTGAGTCATCCCAACACGATAAGGATGCATGAGTGTTTTAATGAAAAGCACTTTTGTATTTTGTAAAATTTGAGGACTGCTCTCAAGAACACGCAATTCTAACCCTTCCAGCTCAAGTCTTAGAAGGTCAACATGATCGATTTGCTGCTCTTTGCACCAGTCATCTAAATTGACACAGTTAACGATGATTTGGGGTCCTTTACAGTAAATTTGCATTTCTTGGGTCAGAGGAAGTAGAGAGCTTGCATATCCGAAAATAGAATCAACTCCTTTCATCCCGTTGCAAACATTTAAACTAGCAATCCCATTGTAATCACTAAGAGCAAGATTATAGAGCTTTACATTGGTGGCTGACTCGTTTTGGACTTTTTTTTGTAAGATGTCAAAGGCCTTGGGGTTAGGCTCAAATGCAATGATGCGGCCTTGGGGCCAGAGTTTGGAAGCGCGGCATGTTTCATCTCCTTGAAAAGCCCCCGCTTCGATGATTACGGGATTGTAAGGAAGAAACTGGGGTATCCAGCTCAGGTCGATATTGCCGTAGTCCTTGAAGAAGATGCTAACTCCCTCATATTGGGCTCCGCTTACAGAGGCAAAAAGAGAGACAAAGAACAAAAGACTATTTCTTATAAGTTGGGCCGCCATTATCAGATAATCCTCCAGCTGTTGTGGTGACGATGTCGCGTCTGCATGCATAAAATTTAATATCGGTCGGATAAAAACAATCTAAATCGTAGGGGAAAAACAATTTGTTAGCCTTGAAAAAATCTAAGAGTTTTTTCATGCCTGACCTTCGGATAATCATCGAATAAGTTCCAAATCGTAAACCC
>JABDFE010000043.1:2856-7345 GCA_013286675.1 Chlamydiota bacterium | reverse complement strand
AGATTCATGTTTCAACCAAGCCTCCGAAAAAAATCGGTTCAATTCTTCTGATGAACATGATCAGTTCAGAGCAAGCACAGGCTTGGAGTGTGATCGAGGATCGCATTCCACCTTCTGCCATCTTGATCACTTCCGGTATTTTAGAAGAAAATGGTGATGAATATCTCGAGTGGCGCACAAGACAAGGCTGGAAAGTGAAAAAGAAATTAACTGAAGATGATTGGTGTGGATTTGTTCTTTCACAATGAAGTAGGGGCACATTGTGCCCCTATTATCTACATCATGCCGTCCATGCCCATTCCTCCCATGCCGTCCATTGACGGAGCTGGAGCTTTTTTAGGCTGAGGTTTATCGGTGATCATGGCTGCAACTGTCAGTAAAATACCAGAAACAGACGCAGCATTGGTGAGGGCACTTTTGGTCACTTTGACAGGATCGACAACGCCGTCTTTGCTCAAATCTGCAAATTCTCCTGTCAGCCCGTTAAAGCCCCAAGCTCCTTGTCTCTCGTAGATTTTTTCAGCAATGAGATTACCTTGCTTACCGCAGTTGTCTGCGATCGCAATGGCAGGAGCAAAGGCAGCTTTCCGGACAACTTCAACACCGATCTGCTCATCTCCTGGAAGAACAAACCCTTCCAATGCTTTGACAGCTCGCAGGAGTGCGACGCCTCCGCCAGGAACAATTCCTTCTGCGACTGCTGCGCGTGTGGCATGGAGTGCATCATCCACGCGTGCTTTTTTCTCTTTGAGCTCGGTTTCTGTAGCAGCACCGACATTAATGACAGCGACTCCACCAGCGAGCTTGGCAAGTCTTTCTTCGAGCTTTTCAATATCATAGTCTGAAGTCGATGCAGCAATCTCTGCACGGATTTCCTTAATCCGTTTTTCGATCTCTTTTGCATTGCCAGCGCCATCGATAATGGTGGTGGTCTCTTTAGCGATCTTAATTTTTTTTGCGCGTCCTAACATCGAAAGCTCGATGTCATCTAAAGATAGGCCGACTTCAGAAGAGATCACTGTCGCACCGGTGAGGATGGCGATATCTTGTAAAACTGCTTTACGTCTGTCGCCAAAAGCTGGGGCTTTGACCGCGCAGAGAGGAAGGCCTGCTTTGATTTTGTTGACGACGAGGGTAGCGAGGGCTTCTCCATCGATCTCATCCGCAATGATGAGTAGAGGCTTTTGTGCTTTTTCCATAAACTTCTCAAGGAAAGGAACAATTTCTTTAATCGAAGAAATTCTTTGGTCGGTGATCAAGATCGAGACGTTATCCATCTCGGCTGTCATCTTGTCTGTATTGGTGATGAAGTAGGGAGAGAGATATCCTTTGTCGAACTGCATTCCCTCCACGACATCTAATGTCGTGTCGATCCCTTTTGCTTCAGCGATCGTGATCGTGCCGTCTTTTCCGACTTTTTCCATTGCCTCTGCAATGATATTTCCGATTTCAGGATCGTTGTTGGCAGAAATGGTTGCAATTTGCTTGATCTCTTCAGGTTTGCTGATTTTGATAGCAATCCCATCGAGGGCTTTGCATAGTTCAACAGTTGCTTTATCAATGCCACGTTTCACACCGACGGGATTTGCTCCAGCAATCACGCTTTTAAGACCTTCGGTGTAGATCGCCTCAGCAAGAACAATGGCTGTGGTCGTTCCATCGCCGGCGACATCCGACGTTTTCGAAGAGGCCTCTTTGACGAGCTGAGCTCCCATATTTTCGAATTTGTTTTTCAAAGAGATCTCTTTTGCGACTGTCACGCCATCTTTTGTCGAAAGAGGAGATCCATAGCCGCGGTTGATCACCACATTGCGGCCTTTGGGGCCTAGTGTTACAATCACAGCTTTTGCAAGAGTTTTAACACCTTTCAAGACCGATTTAAGAGCTTCTTGGTTAAATTGCAGCATTTTTGACATAAGGTTCCTCTATACAAGTACGCCGAGAATTTCTTCTTCGGTCATGATTAAATATTCTGTTGTGACATCGTCACTTTTAACTTGCGTGCCAGCATAGGCAGAAAATAAAACTTTATCGCCGACATTGACATGCATGGGAAGAACTCTCCCATCTTCATCCGTTTTTCCAGGGCCTATTGCAACGACTTCTCCGATCTTAGGTTTTTCTTTCGCAGAGTCCGGAAGCAAAATGCCTCCCTTGGTCGTTTTAGCTTCAGCACGTTTAATGAGCACTCGATTTCCAAGAGGTTTCATCATAGAGTTTCTCCAGTTTAGAGGTGCATCATATTCCACTTTTTTAAAAGAGTCAACGCGTCAAAAATAAGATTTTTAAAAAAAATATTTGTCATAAGGTCTGATTTTGTTATGAGATGGTAAATGAGCAAAATATCTCCACCTTCTACCTACTTGCAAGATGCTGTCGAAATTTTAGACGCTGCTAAAGGCAAAATCCTTACGATCGGTCAGCGGCAAAAACTCGCTGTTGAACTAGCAGCGCTCATGCTGAGCGAAGCAAATAAAATCCAAACCAGGTCGGAAAAACGAAGACAGGCAGAACTTGCCCGAATGATGAAAGATCCGCGCGGAAAAGCGTTCACCACAACCATGACCGATCAATGTTTCCGGAGTAAAAAATCGGGACGGGTCGCTCACCAAATGATCTATTTGCTTAAACAGTTTGGCATTCCTCGCTATCTCGATTTTTCAAAAAGAGTGTCGCTCGCTGCCTTTCAAATGGTTGGAAGGGTTTTTTCTCCGATTTTTGTTCCAATGGCAACGTGGACACTGCGTCGTCAAACAAAAACCGTCATTCTTCCTGGAGAAAAGCACGCTCTTTCCAAACATATGCAGAGGCGTCGAAAAGAAGGTGTCCGGCTTAATCTCAATCATCTAGGAGAAGCTATTCTCGGAGAAGAGGAAGCGTTGCACCGCTTAAATGTTTATCTTCGTGATCTTGCCGAAGATGATATCGAATACGTCTCTGTCAAAATCTCGACGATCTTTTCCCAAATCAATCTGCTTGGATGGGAAAAAACCATCGATGTTCTATCTGACCGCTTAAGACAGCTCTACCGTGTGGCAAAAGCAAATACGTTTGTCCGCGCTGATGGAACAAAGTCTCCGAAATTTGTCAATCTCGACATGGAAGAATACCGGGATTTAAAACTGACGGTTGAACTTTTTAAAAAAGTGCTCGATGAACCGGAATTTAAAGACTTTTCCGCTGGGATCGTTCTGCAAGCGTATCTTCCCGACGCCCACGAGATCCAAAAAGAGCTGACACTTTGGGCGATGGACAGAGTCAAAAAAAAAGGCGCGCCGATCAAAATCCGGATTGTCAAAGGCGCCAACTTGGCCATGGAGCAATGCGAAGCATCGCTGCGCGGCTGGCCGCAAACCCCCTATACTGATAAAATCTCCGTCGATGCAAATTACAAACGGATGGTCACCTACGGGTGCCTTCCGCAGCACGCTAAAGCCGTGCATATCGGAGTCGCCAGCCATAACCTCTTCGATATCGCCTACGCATTCTTGCTTCGTGCAGAATATAGCGTTGAAAAAGAGGTCTCTTTTGAAATGCTCGAAGGAATGGCTGACCATATCCGTCGCGTTGTGCAAAAACTGGCTAAAGATATTCTGCTTTACTGTCCTGTTGCGACGAAAAAAGATTTCCAAAGCGCTGTTGCCTACTTGATTCGGAGGCTGGATGAAAACACCGGCCCTGAAAATTTTCTTCGCCATACGTTTGGATTAAAACCGGGAACTCCCGAGTGGCAAACCCAAGTCAAACGGTTTGCCCAGGCCTGCGATGAGATCACGCATACACCAATGGGTCCTCGTCGCCATCAAAATCGATTGGAGACTCCTCAAGGGTATGATGGTCCGTTTGAAAATGAGTCCGACACCGATTTTTCTCTTCCGGAAAATCGTACTTGGATCGATCAAATCATCAACGCATGGAAAAAGAAAAAGATTGAACCCATTCCCTGCATGATCGGAGGGCAAGAATTCCGTGAATCTAAACCCCGTGGCGAAGGCGATGATCCTTCCAAACCACGAGAATTTTTATACACCTATTCACTCGCTGGCTGGCCACAAGTGGATGAAGCTCTTAAAATCGCCAAATCGTACGAAGCTAGATGGGCAGCAGCATCTGTTGATAGCCGCTGCACACTCCTTGCAAAAGCTGCACAAAAGCTCCGCGAGCGGCGTGGAGATCTCATTGGAGTCATGATGGCCGATGGAGGAAAAACTCCCTATGAGTCCGATCCTGAAATCTCTGAAGCAATCGATTTTGCCGAATACTACCGACGGAGTAGCATTAAGATGGATGCCTGCAAAGATCTTCAGTGGACACCCAAAGGGACCTATCTTGTGGCTCCGCCTTGGAACTTTCCAGTCTCGATTCCGGCAGGAGGAATTTTAGGCGCCCTCGTCATTGGAAACTGTGTGATTTTCAAACCAGCCCCAGAAGCTGTTCTCTCCGGATGGATCCTTGTCAATGCTCTGTGGGATGCCGGCATTCCGAAAGA
>JABDFE010000043.1:0-2846 GCA_013286675.1 Chlamydiota bacterium | reverse complement strand
ACTGTGAAGACGATCCCGTCGGCAGCAAACTGATTAAAGATTCTCGTATCAATGGCGTCATTTTAACCGGCGCAACATCGACAGCGCGGCTTTTTATGAAAATGCGTCCTGATCTCGATCTTTCTGCAGAGACTGGCGGGAAAAATGCGATGATTATCACAGCTCTTTCTGATCGCGATCTCGCCATCAAAGAACTCATTCAGTCGGCTTTTGGCCATTCTGGACAAAAATGCAGCGCTGCAAGTTTGGCAATTTTAGAAGCAGAAGTTTATGACGATCCCCATTTCCGCCAGCAGCTCAAAGACGCGGTCATGAGTTTAAAAGTCGGCTCGGCATGGGACCTTTCCTCAAAGGTTATTCCCGTCATCCGCGAGCCTGGTAAAGATCTCCTGCGAGGACTCACAACCTTAGAAGATGACGAAGAGTGGCTTGTAAAGCCACATCCAGATCATTCTAACCCCAACCTCTGGTCTCCCGGTGTAAAATGGGGAGTTAAAGAGGGGAGCTTTATGCACCATACAGAACTTTTTGGGCCGGTGCTTGCAGTCATGCGGGCAAAAAATCTCGAACATGCAATCCAAATCGCTAATGAAACTCCCTATGGCCTAACATCTGGACTACAAAGTTTAGATCCTCGCGAACAGAAATTTTGGCTCTCTAAAATTGAAGCCGGCAATCTCTACATCAACCGTTCAGTCACTGGGGCAATTGTCCGCCGACAACCTTTTGGCGGATGTAAAGCGAGCAGCTTTGGCCATGGCGCCAAAGCAGGCGGTCCCAACTACGTCCATCAGTTTGCTCATCCTATAGAAGTCAGTCTCCCTCAAGAAAAAGCCCCTGTTTCCGCAGCAGTCGAAAACATGACCAAGATTTTGGAAAAAATCCCGCTTTCCACCGAAGAGCTCGGCATCTGGTATGCGAGCATCTCTAACTATGCTTTCTGGGGACATCGGTTTAAACACGACCATGATCCGAGCCGGATTCTGGGACAAGACAACCTCTTCCAATACCGATGCTTCATGGGAATTTGCCTCCGCATCCAGCCTACCGACAAACCCCTCGACATTCTCCGAGCCATCGCTGCAGCGCTGACCTGCGAAACTCCACTCCAAGTCAGCTACACCAAAGGGAAAACACCGCTTGTCGTTTCCGATCAATGGAAGCACCTGATGCCTCTTTTCAGAATCGTCGAAGAATCGGAAGACCATTTCCTGCAGCGTGTTCAAGCTGGAGCCTTTAAGCGCATCCGACTTTTCTCACCTCCAACCCCTGCTTTACAACTCGCCGCTTCAGAGTCATTCTGCCATCTTTCTTCAGCACCCGTCCTTTCTAATGGCCGCTTTGAACTGCTCCATTACCTCCGTGAAGTCGCCATCAGCTTTGACTATCACCGGTATGGCAATCTCGGCGTCCGCGAAGGCGAAGTCCGAAAACCCGTCCTTTAAAAATAAACCCTTCTCATTCAAAATATCTTTGCAATGCAAATAAACGGTTGTTCCCATTCTTTTCGATCTCATTTCTTACATCTTTTTTGCCCTCATCAGACAAAAGTGACAAAAATCGCTTTGCTCGTTCTTGGAACGGTTTTGCTCTACTAGACCTATCGTCATTTTTCGGTAGAGACAATTGACGATACCGAAGATCAGGAAGAGGCCATAGTTCGACAAAACACGATTGATCGACTCGAAACAAAAGGGGCTCTCTTATCTACTCCAACCCTTTTTCATTGTTTGAATTTTTTCAGCAAATCACTGCAACCACTCTCTTTTGAAAAAGGACCTTCTTTTCACGGAGGTATTTTAGACAATCAAGTCAAATTTGAGAGATTTTTAGCCATCCCGTGCCTTGAAAAAGGGTGGTTCGTTGATCATATCACTCTCTTTTTGATCGAAAAAATGACCGATGGTTCTTATCATCTCGAATTTTTCGACTCCAAAGGGTATTCTATCTGGATGAATCGACATGCCAGACTTTTAAAAAATACTTTAATGAGACTTTATCACCCTGCAGCAGTGACAGATAATGCAAGATGGCTTCAGTGGGATATCTATAACTGCGCTATTTTTCTCTGCTGGTATGTCGAAAATCGAATACAAGGAAAAACCTCAAAAGAGATGTATTCCCTCCCGGCGCCAGATATCGAAACTTATCGATTAAATTTAGTACAAAGACTGAGAGCTCCATGCCAGACGACTTAAATCCAGCTCAACTCGCTGCCGTCCATCATTTGGAGGGGCCTGCCCTGATCATAGCTGGAGCAGGTTCAGGAAAGACCCGTGTCGTAACGTTTCGAATCGCCCATCTCATGAGTGTCGGCATCCCCTCCGATGAGATCCTCGCTGTTACATTTACAAATAAAGCTGCGGAAGAGATGCGCCATCGCGTCGAAAAACTCGCAAAAAACTATGTCCTTTCCTGTACCTTTCACAGCCTTGGCGCAAGAATCCTCCGGCAATCGATCCATAGCCTTGGTTATAACAACGACTTCACAATTTACGATGAAGAAGACAGCGATAAACTCCTCAAAGAATGCCTCACTGCTCTCAATATCCAACAAGAAAAGGGATTTCTCAAAACCACGAGAATGCAGATCTCTTCAGCTAAAAATAGCCTCATGACCCCTGAAGCGATCATGAAAGAAGACGGGACACTCGGAACGATCTATCAACTCTATCAAGACAAACTTAAAAATTATCAAGCGGTTGATTTTGATGACTTGCTCTATCTTCCTATCCAGCTGTTTCAAGCGCACCCGGAAGTTTTGGCGATGTATCAAAAACGGTGGTCGTTCATTTTAATCGACGAATACCAAGACACCAATGCTGCGCAGCATACACTGGCAAAGC
>JABDFE010000042.1 GCA_013286675.1 Chlamydiota bacterium | reverse complement strand
TTTAAGTTTATTCATCCACTGCTCTTCTTTCATTTTATACAAGTCAGTATTCCAAGATTGAAGCGTGTCTAAATACCCTTTTAGTTTGATGCAAAAATCGATTAGATTTGTCTCGTTATCAATGACTGCGTCATTGCAATCCTTAAGGAACGCACCCCCATCTCGCGTCTTCACATGATTTTTTTCAAAAACAGGGATCATTTCATTAACGTGTATTTTTAACTCTGAAATACATCTTATCAATACCTTGCGGCAATCATCTTCTCGAGCCTGGTCTCCGCTTCCGGCCCAAACACTCCACTGCTTAAACCCTTCCATTACGTGAAACAACCAGATGTCAAATTCAGTCTTGGGGAATTCGAAATCAGGACCAATTTGTGTTTTTTGGATGTAAGAACGATCTTCTTTTGGAAGTTCTTTTGGCTGAGGCTGAACACTACCAGAAGATGTTATTGTCAAATTAGAAGATTTTTCTGTTTGAGGCAGAGTTTGAGTTCCGCTAAAGGGAGTCGTGGAAGGGTTATTAACCCTACCAGAAAGTGGGTTTGGTGGGTTATCTGGTCCTTGAGGAGGTGCTTTTTTTAGAAATACATAGTAAAACAGCACGAAGACTGAAAGCGCACCAAGCACTTGGACTGTTTTTCCTTTCCAAGATGATTCGAAGAAGTAATTAGCACTGGAAGTAGCGAAATCTCTAATACTGGTTATTGGCATGGCAATATTTTAAGCGAATTTGGGCTAAAAATGGAATAAACTTTTGTCCGCAGTGAACTTGACTCGGAGCTATACCCTGAAAATGAAGAAAGGGCTAGCTTGAAAGAAAAGGCCTAATCTCTCATCCGATAGAATGTATCGGGTGTAAAGACCTCAGCGTATTGAGCTAGTCTCAAAATACCCATCTCATTTAGCACTTTCCATTTATCTTGAAGGCCAGATTGATTGATATATCCCTTCAGCAAAATCCTTTGCCTGACGATGTCATTTTGTTCGATCTCTTTCAAAAGAACCAACCCATCATCAAAGTTGCAAGCGAGCTTATCAAATAATTCGCGAAGATTCTTCACAATCTGTTCTAATTCTTGGCCATAATTGCCATAGAGCTCTTCTGAAATATTCTCCGATATTGTCAGCACTTTTCTGCATTTTTCAATTTCTTTCTTGATGAGCGGACGTACAGTTTCTTTATCTCTTGTGATTTCAAAAAAACAAACAAACTGCCGCAGTCTTTCAATCAAAGGCTGCATGCTCGTCAATTGCAAACAATTGACATCTTCCATTGTCCTAAGGCCAAATTGTTCAAGATAGTCAATTTTTTTTGTTTCTAGGTGCCGTGCAAAAGTGAGTATTGAATGAAGACCCAGATAATGGAAATACTGAGTCTGTAAATGAGTGAACTCGTAGTGAGGGCAACATTTAAGCTTCTCCATCAACTGCTTTTTTTTCAATTTATGCAAGGCAGTATTCCAAGATTGAAGCCTGTCCAAATATCCTTTTAGTTTGTCGCAAAAATCGACTAGATTTGTCTTTGGACCAACCTCTGCCTCATTGCAATCATGGAGGAATGCATCTTCATCTGGCTCTTTCACGCCATACTTCTCAAAGATAGGAATCGTTTTTTTAGCTTGCTCTTTGAGACCTGAAATACAATTTTTCAATTCCCTGCGGCAAAAACCTTCATGAACCTGTGATAAGCTAGTGGCTAAGGTACACCAATTCGAAAAATTTTCCTTTGGGTAAGACAACCAGATGTCAAATTCAGACTGGGGCCATTCGATGTCAGAATGAACTCGAGTTTGTTGGATGTAAGAAAGATCGGCTTTTGGAAATTCTTTTGAGACACCTGAAGGTTGAGCTCTACTAGTAGACCTCGATAATGAACCGTTTGAGGTTGAAGTCTGTTGATTAGCCCTACCATTGAGTCCTTTTGCTGTAGGTCCTTGAGGGGAAGTTTTTTTTCGGAACACAAGGTAAATCAGCGCGAGAATCGAAATCGCACCAAGCACTTGGACCGCTTTTCCTTGCCATGATGATTCAAGAAAATAGTTAACTGGGAAAGTAACAACATTTCTAATACTGGGTATTTGCATGGGAAAGATTTTAATGAAATCTGGGTTAAAAATGGACTAAATAAAATATTATATACAAACAATTTTTTGAAGAACAAAGTTAGTGATTTTTTTGGCTCTTTCTATTATAATTTCATCAAACAATAGCAAAAAAATGACAAATAGAATAAATCATTTATCCGGTCCTCAAACAATTCCCGTTAAACCAGAAACCGTCGATTTTTCAGCAGTCTCTCTTTTTAAATCCCGATGCTTTAAAATAGCCGGCGCAGCAGTTTTTCTAGCAGTCACTGTCACATGGATTCTGCCCAAGACACTCACCTATTTATTCAATGAACATTCTTCTATTCAAGTAGGCTCGAGTATTATAACCACCCATTCGGAACTGACCATTAATCCCGGAGTGTTCAAAGCTCTACTGGGCACTATACTGGTCGGAGTCGCTTATCTTGGACTGAAACTGAAAAAAGAACTCGTGTATGAAATTTCCACACTCTACACGATCTTTGGCGCTCATCCTTGGTGGAACGAAATCAACAAAAATATTGTCCTGGGAGCTCTTCCATTAGAACACCAAATAGCTAAGCTCAAAAAGCTAGGCATCACACATGTGATCGCTATGATAGAGCCTTTTGAGTTTGAGCCTGGAATTGTACAACCGGTCCAGTCGCAGCAGTGGACAGACAATGGAATAGAATTCAAGCACATCGAAACTCCAGACTTTCTCGGTGTGCCAGAAAAGAAAATCGATGAAGCTCTCAAATATATTGAGGCAGAACGTCAAAAAAATCCCAACGCTAAGTTTTATATTCATTGCAAAGCAGGAAGAGGCCGAAGCGCAGCGGTCGTGCTTTGTCATTTGATGAAGACATGGAAGAAAGATCAAACATATGATTACACTAAAGAACAAGCTTACGAGTACTTAAAAACATTGCGCCACATCAATCTGAATAAGAATCAGATGCTTGCGGTTCAAAATTATCTGGATAGCGAATTTTTTAAAACTTAAGGTCTTGTCGAGAAAGAGTTGCCGTCTCTATACTTAGCCCCTATGTGGATAGAGAAAGAGACCTATAAAGATTATATTGTTACGAAAGTGATGCCCCTGGGTGAGCTCAAAGCAACCCTCGTTGAACTAGAGCACACTCCGTCTGGCGCTCAAGTGATGCACATCGAAAACGACGATCCTGAAAACTTGTTCTGCCTTTCCTTTGAGACTCTCCCCTATAATTCGAACGGTGTTGCTCATATTTTAGAGCACACAGTTCTTTGCGGATCGCGCAGTTTCCCCGTAAAAGATCCGTTCTTTGCCATGACAAGACGTAGTTTAAACACCTTCATGAACGCCCTGACAGGCTCTGATTTTACCTGCTATCCAGCCTCATCACAGGTCGAAAAAGATTTTTATAACCTTCTCGATGTCTATATCGATGCGGTCTTCCATCCTTTGCTCAAAAAAGAGAGCTTTTTGCAAGAAGGCCATCGCTTAGAGTTTGGGAGTCCTGAAACACTTTCTAATCTCGAATGGAAAGGGATTGTCTACAATGAGATGAAAGGAGCTCTAGCTTCTGCAGACACAAGACTTTGGCATGCGATGATGCACCTTTTGGTGCCTAATTTGACTTATGCGCATATCTCCGGAGGCGATCCAAAGGTCATTCCGTCGCTCTCCTATGAAGAGCTGATCCGGTTCCATGAGACGTATTATCATGCTTCCCGCTGCCTCTATTTCTTTTACGGCAATCTTCCTTTGAAGAGGCATCTCGACTTTCTGTCAGAGAAAATCTTAAAATCGACCTATAAGCTGCCTCCCCTGCCAAAAATTCCCCGGCAGCCGAGATTTACAGCTCCGATTGAAAGAGAAGAGTTTTATCCTACGACAACCGATGATGACAATGAAGACAAGACCATGGTCTCGTGGGGATGGCTTACAGTGCCGATGCAGGATCAAGAGACGCTGCTAGCGCTAACTCTTCTCGATGCTGTGCTCATGGAGACCGATGCTTCGCTAGTTAAGCTTCCGCTTCTTCAATCAGGGCTTTGCACCTCTGCCGATGCGTATCTCGATACTGATATGTCAGAAATGCCCTACTTGATTGTCTGCAAAGGATGCAGCCCAGAAAATATTCAGGCACTCGATGATCTGCTTTTAAGATCGCTGCAAGAGGTTGTTGATAAGGGGATTCCAAAGCATCTGATCGAAGCCGCCTTGCATCAGTTGGAATTTGCAAGAACAGAGATCTCAGGGGATCATGCTCCTTTTGGACTGACACTGTTTATGCGCTCAGCTCTTGCCAAGCAGCATGGATGCCCTCCAGAAAATGCGCTACTCATCCATAGCCTATTTGAAAAGCTCCGTCAAAAACTGGAAGATCCTTCTTATTTGCCAGGACTCTTAAAAACGTACTTACTGAAAAACCCTCACCGCGTGCGCCTAGCATTTCATCCCGATAGCAAGCTCGCTGAAAAGGAAGCCTCTGAAGAAAAACAGAAGTTGAATATTTTACAACAAGAGCTTCCAAAAGAAGAGAAAGAAAAAATCCTCCAGCAGATGCACCATCTGGAGCATTATCAAAAGCAACTGATCGAACAAAATATCGATTGCCTCCCCAAAGTAACTCTCGACGATGTCCCTGCTTTAGCTAAACACTTTATGCTGAAAGAACACGGCCAAATCTTTTCACATTCTTGTTTTACAAACCATATCGTCTATGCCGATTTAACATTTGATCTGCCGCACTTTGAAGAAGAAGATCTTCCGTATGTTCAACTCCTCTCTTCCATTATTTCAGAGCTCGGCATGGGAAAACGAAACTACATCCAGAATTTGGAATATCTCCAATCGCATGTCGGAGGTCTTGGAACTTCGCTCTCGTTATATGTCCAGACCGAAAGCCCTCTTTTGATGAAGCCATCTTTTACGATCCGTGGAAAAGCGTTGGAAAGAAATGCCAAGGAGCTGTTTTCCATCTTTAAAGATCTCGCTGTCAATCCCCGCGTTGATGAGAAAAAACGGATTGAAGAACTGATTTTGCAAATCCACACAGGCTTGCAGAATCGCCTGCAAAAAAATAGCCTTCGGTATGCTTCTCAGCTAGCACTGAGCGGACTCTCGGTTTCCTCTAAGATCTCGGAGAGCTGGCATGGACTTAGCTTTACCAAGTGGATCCAGGAAATTGCCAGCGACTTGAAGAAAAACTTACCTAAAGTCATGCAAAGGCTTGAAAAGCTAAAAAATGAACTCTTTTCTTTGCATAATGCTCAGCTCGTTCTGACCTGCGATGAGGCGATGCATCAAAAACTCGAATTGGAAGACTATTTTGGCGTGATGGATCTGCCTGAAAAACCTTTTAACCCTTGGAAGGGCGACTATGAGCTTTATCCAGTGGTCTCACAAGGAAGATCGATGTCGACACCTGTAGCGTTCACCTGCGAGGCCTTCCCTGTTGCCTCTTACCTAAATCCGCATGCTCCGGGCCTGACTGTGGCGTCCCACATCCTAGATAATAAAATTTTACATCCGAAAATCAGGGAGCAAGGCGGCGCTTACGGCTGCGGAGCGACCTATTCTCCCATGACGGGTCATTTTACGCTTTTTTCGTATCGAGATCCGAAAATTGCTTCGACATTAAAAATTTTTAGAGAAGCCGTAGAGACGATTGCAGAGGGCCATTTCCAAGACTCCGATCTCGAAGAGGCCAAGCTAGAAACCATCCAGCAAATGGATGTCCCGATTTCCCCTGGAAACCGCGGAGCCACTGCTTATGCCTGGATGCGAGAGGGCAAAACCCCCAAGCAAAGACAGCATTACCGCGATAAGCTCCTCTCATTGACGTCTCAAGAGATACGGCTGGCTGTCAAAAAAGAGCTTTTAGAAAAACTAGATCATGGCACGGTTGTGACCTTTGCAAGCAAAGAACTTTTAGAAAAGGAAAACAGAGATCTCGAAAAACCTTTGCCTATTATCCCTGTTTGAGATAACTTTTATCAGTTCTTTTAAGGGCGCATAGCTCAGTTGGTAGAGCGCCTGTCTTACACACAGGTGGTCATAGGTTCGAGTCCTGTTGCGCCCAAGCACTCCTACGCGGGAGTAGTTCAATTGGTTAGAGCGCTGCCCTGTCACGGCAGAGGTTGCGGGTTCGAGCCCCGTCTCCCGCGAGTTTCTTTGATTTTTAATCTTCAACACACTACATCTAAGGAATGAAATATTTTATTTGTTTCTTCCTTTTTTTATCCTCTCTTCAAGGAGATGAGTTTGAAGAAGGAATCAAATTAATCAATCAAAAGGACTATGTCCAAGCTTCGAGACATTTCCACCTTGCAGCTAAATCCGGAAACTCTGCAGCTCTTTTTGGAGAAGCCATCTGCCTCATCGCTTTAGGAAAACATGAAATCGCAGCCGAGCATCTACAAAAACTAGCGTGCGGCTCTTGCCGTGAAGAAGAGCAAAATCTTCCCCCTGCAATAACAACTGAAGAAGAGCAACTCTCTGCCTATAATTGCCGCCAGAGAGTTAGAAAAGTCGCGAAGGAGTTGAGATACTTAGTCGAACAAATCGTCGCAGATACCGTACCGGGATTTTTTCAAAAAATCCGAACTTTTCGACAGCTCAACCCCTATATCGACAGCCTGGAAAGAAACGGCCTTGCCTGTTGTCAAAATCGCCTAAATGGCAACGGTTGCACGGAACCTCTTGTCGAACAATTAAAACTCTGGAATAGTGAAGGCTTACCAGTAAAAGAAAGTACTAAATAGTAGGATTTATGCCCGCAACACATAAAACAGCCAAGCACCACTTTTCCATGTACATGTGGATTGCTATTGGGGCTTTTTTAGCAGCCTTTTCCATCGAGGTCTTCCTGCTTCCGAACTCTCTGATTGACGGAGGCATCGTTGGTATTGCTTTGATTTTCTCTAAACTTTTTGGAGAATCTTATTTACCTTACCTCTTAGTCATTTTAAACCTGCCGTTTGTTTATTTGGCCTTCCGGCATATCCGGCGCAGTTTCGTGATTTACATGTCGGTTGCGGTTGTTTTGTTCGCGGGATTTTTGATGGTGACTTCCCACTTCCCTCCTTTCCGTGGCGATCCGATTGAAGTGATTGTCGTTGGTGGTGCGCTTTTGGGAGTCGGCGTTGGATTGATTATCCGCCATGGCGGCTGCACAGATGGAACCGAAATTTTAGCAATTTTGATCAACCGTAAGAAAGGGTTTACCGTTGGACAAGTCGTCTTGTTTATCAACATCTTCATTTTCGGAGCTTACGGCTGGATCTTCAACAACTGGCACTTTGCCCTTCAGTCAATGATCTTGTACATCGTTGCCTTTAAAATGATCGACCTGGTCATTATGGGTATTGATGAGCTTAAATCGGTCTTGATCATCTCATCCAAACCTAAAGAGATAGCCACCATCATCATGGACGAACTGGGACTTGGACTGACAGTCATGCATGGCAAGGGAGGATTTTCAGGTGATAGCCGGGAAATTCTTTATATCATCATAGAACGTT
>JABDFE010000041.1 GCA_013286675.1 Chlamydiota bacterium | reverse complement strand
GAACCCGCTGGCTCCCTTTTGGAAAAGAATTGGGGGAGTGTACAGCTAATAGCAAAGGTTACGGCATCCATGGCGCTCCATGGAGTCCTGCTAAGCAAGAAGGACGCTGGACAGAGCTGCGCCAAGTGACAGGGCAGTATGAAAGCGACGGCTGTATTCGTCTTAATCATGAAGATATCGAAGAGCTTTTTTCCATCATCATTACAAAACCGACAGTGGTGGAAATTGTGAAAAATATGAAAGATGCCAAACTCCCTGGAGTTGAAGTCAATTTACTGAGGAAAGCATGCTGACGCACGAAAAGCAGATTCAAGAGTACGAAGAGACGATCGCTAAGTTCAAAGAGCAGAACCAAAATAATCCTCTGCTGTCTGATGCTGAGCTCGTCAAACTCGAAAAGAAACTCGCTCAGCTTAAGAAGAAAGTCTATTCGAACCTCTCTCCCTCGGAAAGAGTCGCAATCAGCCGCCATCCGCAGCGTCCTCGAGCTGTTGACTATATCAAGCACCTTTGTGAAGAATTCCATGAAGTTGCCGGCGACCGGCTATTTCGCGATGATCCTGCAATCATCTGCGGACTAGCTAAGATTGGCGGAGTGAAATTCATGGTGATTGCTCAGGAAAAAGGGTGCGATACCGAATCTCGATTAAAGAGAAATTTTGGGATGCCTCATCCGGAAGGCTATCGCAAGGCGCTACGCTGTATGAAAATGGCCGCTAAATTTAAATTGCCAGTTCTTTCCCTAATCGATACTCCAGGAGCTTATCCTGGCCTTGCTGCAGAAGAACGTGGTCAAGGGTGGGCGATTGCTGAAAATCTTTTTGAAATGGCCCGGCTTCCTACGCCTATTTTGATTGTTTTAATTGGCGAAGGGTGTTCTGGTGGAGCGCTCGGTATTGGTGTGGGTGACATCGTCGCGATGCTCCAGCACGCCTATTATTCCGTGATTTCTCCTGAAGGATGCGCTTCGATCCTTTGGAAAGATGCCGGTAAGAGCGAGCTGGCTGCAGAGGCTCTTAAAATGCAAGCCGAAGACCTCCTGGAAATGGAGATCATCGATGATGTGATCGAAGAACCTCTCGGCGGGGCTCACCACGATCCTCAAGTGGTCTATGACAGAGTTAAGAAATATATTCTTTCTCAGTGGAGTGTATTAAAAAGCATTCCTCTTGAAACGCTGGTTGAACAGCGGTATCAAAAATTTCGTAAAATGGGCAAATTTAATGTAGAAGAGAAGCCGGATATTCATTAGAATAGCCGCATGTTCCTTCTTTTAAAAGCCGCTTTACGCAACCGTAAACATCTTTCTCTACTTTTATTTAGCTTTTTAGCTTTGGGATTGCTCACCATCTCCAATGCTCTGGAAATTTCTGCTCTAGGTGTTTTAATCAATGCCGAGACGCTCAGCCAGCTGATGTCAGGACAGCCTTTAGAAGCTCCGACTTTAGAGCTTATTGGTTCGCATAAAACGACCAACCCTCTTCAGTGGATCATCGAACGAGTCCAACAGCAAATGGTCAATGTCTCAAGTCTGCGCGTTCTCATCGGAATTTTAGTCAGCGTTGCGGTCTTTAAAGCGATCTGCCTTTTCTGGAGCCGTTTTATGACTCAGCTGATGGCAATCCGCGTCAGCCGGGATTTGCGCCTGCAGTATTTTGAGCATATCCAAACGCTCCCCATGAGTTTTTATCAAAAACACAACATTGGAAGCCTTTCCTCACGCGTTGTGGGAGATGCCGGGCAAATCGCCACATCGATCAATTCGATCCTAACGAACTACCTCCATACACCGTTTACCATCATCCTCACGCTCATTCTCTGCTTCTATATCTCGTGGCAGCTCTCTATGGTGATCTTTTTTGGAATTCCAATGATTGTCCTGCCGATTACATTCTTAGCCAAAAGAGTGAAAAGAGCTTCCCGCCAACTCCAGTCCAATCAAGAGAAATTTGCCTCTGTTTTAATCGACTTTTTAGCCGGCATCCAGACTGTGAAGATCTTTGCCATGGAGACATTCTCTTTCAAAAAATATAAAGAGCAAAATGACCGGATGGCAGTCCTCGAGAGCAAAGCCGCTAAATACGGCCTTTTAACTCGTCCGATCTTGCATATGATGACAACGCTTTGCTTAGCCAGCGTCGTCCTCTATGGACTTTTAACTTTAAAATTGACCGTCTCAGAGCTCATCGTTTTCTGTGGTCTTTTACAGCTCTCTTATGAAGCCATTAAGAAGTTTGCCGATGAAAATGCCAATATCCAACGAGGTGTTGTCGCAGCAGAGAGGATGTTCGATGTTCTTAATTTAAGGCCTGAAATTGAAGACAAAAAAGATGCGATCCAGCTCACTGGATTTAAAGAGAAAATTGAATTCGACCACGTTTGGTTCCGCTATCAAGACGAATGGATCCTCAAGGATGTCAGTTTCACCATTCTGAAAGGAGAGACCGTCGCTATTGTGGGTCCAACGGGCTCTGGAAAATCGACTATTGTTCAGCTGCTTCCTCGTCTTTATGAAGTCCAGCAAGGCGAGATCCGGATCGATGGAAAACCGGTCAATGCATACACGCAAAGATCACTCCGCGACCAGATCGCCTTTGTTTCTCAAAAACCTTTCCTTTTCTACGACACGATTGCTGCCAATATCGCCTTTGGCCGCAACTTTTCCCGTGAAGACATCTATACAGCAGCCAAACGGGCCCATGCCGACGAGTTTATTATCCGCCAGCCGCAAAAGTACGATTCGATGCTTGCTGAAGCGGGTCAAAATCTTTCCGGCGGCCAGCAGCAGCGCCTGGCTATTGCGAGAGCTCTTGTTAAAAACGCTCCAGTTCTTGTTCTGGACGAAGCGACCTCTTCTCTCGATGCAATCAGTGAAAGCAAGATCCACTCTGCAGTTGCTTCCCTCCATGGACAAGTCACGCAGGTGATCATCGCCCACCGCCTTGGTACCATCGAACATGCCGATCGGATCATCTACATCGACCGTGGTGAGAAGATCGCAGAAGGCTCCAAGTCTGAGCTTCTCCAAAGCTGCGATCAATTCCGACTCATGTGGGAAACTCTTTATCGAACAGAGAAAGAACCAGCAACAACATGACCGTTCATTTTCTCAATTCCCCGCCAGTAAAAAATGGAATCAAATATGCCATCGGAGCTATCTCTTTTTCGGGAGGACTCTATACGCTCTATGAAATGACAAAAAGCGCAGATAAAACGCATCTTTTTTTACAAACGTCCATCATTTTAAATGGAATTGCAAGTCGTCCAGGGCTTGCCATCTGTGAATGGGCTTTGCACCAAATCGCCACTCCAGAAACCCTAACGAAGATCTTTGGCGAAAATGCAATCTTTGAGATCAATCCGTGGCACCCACGTCATCTTTTTAATATCTCAGTCAATATCACTGCAGCCATGGCTCTAATCCAAGTCGTTTACACGCGTAAAGTTCCTCGGAACATTGCAGCTTTAACTGTTTTCAATTTTCTAATGGGCAGATCAACTCTTCATCTTGCCAATGATGTTTGGTATTGGGCAGTCAATGCCCGCAGAATTTAAACAGGCAATTCTGCATCGATGAACCATTCCTCTTTGGGCAAATCACACACGGGGTTGCCTTCACACTTGAGCTTTCCCCTCTCAGATAGAGTTTGCAGGTCTAATGGAAGCTTCGTAAGCTTGTTATTTTTTAGATTGAGGAACTTAAAGTTTTCCAAATTGATTTGCTGGATAATATCTGGTGGCAGCGCTGTAAGTTGGTTGTAAGAAAGATTAATCCATTCCACAGAGATCAGGTTGCCAATTTCTGATGGCAGCTCTGTGAGTTGGTTGTTAGAAATTCCAAGCTCTATCAAATTATTCAACAGGCCAACTGTTGAAGCCAGCTTTGTGAGTTGATTGTAACAGAGGTAAAGCCATTGTAAATTAGTCAGTTGGCCAATTTCTGGTGGTAGCACGGTGAGTTGGTTGTGAAGGAGGTAAAGTTCTTTCAATTTGACCAGCTGGCCAATTTCTGGAGGCAACTTTGTAAGGCTATTTCCAGTGATGCAAAGCCATTCCAAATGAGTCAGATTGCCGATTTGAGATGGCAGCTCTGTGAGTTGGATGTTATTGAGGTCAAGCTTTTGCAAAGTGCTCAGTAGGCAAACATCTGGTGGCAGCTCTTTGAATGGGTTGCTAGAGATATCAAGCTCTATCAAATTGCTCAGTCGGTAAATATCTGGCGGAATCTCACTGAGTTTGTTGCTATGCAGACCCAGGGTTTGCAAATTGGTCAGCAGGCTAATTTCTGGAGGAAGAACGACTATGCTAAGCCTGCTAAGGTCTAGGTTCTTCACTGTAAGTAATTTTTCTAGATTATCCTGCATCCATTGACGGATGGTTTTGGCATCTAAAGAAAAATCGTTACTGTTTAGTAACTCTTTTACTTCTGGGATTTGCTTTAAGTTCTTGAAAAGCACGATAAGCGCTGCTTCTTCAAGCATTTTCATGACTGGATATAAATCTAAAGAGACCAGGCCCTTCTCACGTGCTTGCTTCACGTCATCTTCGATTCCCGCTACTTGCACAAGTGCCTGAACATCAAAAAAAATCTGTTTCACTCGGCTGAAGTACTCCTCGGCAGATTGAAGGGGAAGTTCGGTGGTGAAGCGCGTCATAAACTTTTGCTGATTGTACACTACCAGGATCAGCCTATAAGTCTCCGCGTTACTATTGACTTCGTGCCAGAAACGACACACAAGTGACTGATTGGGGTCTTTCAAGATACAAAAAAAATGTCGCAAAATATCTACGTTATCGCAGATCGCCGCATTTAAACTAATTTGTAGGGGTTGTATGGGAGTCATAATCTATTTTTCTCTGTTGGAACGGGATTGCCTTGCCATGGAGCTTATCTCTTCTCAAATAGAATTTCCAAGCTCGATTGTAAGCCGTTTCTTGTTATTTTGAGGTTTGAAAACCTTACACAGTCAGATAGTATGAACTATAAAGCACTATCTTACAAGTTTTTTAATCTAAGAGCCATTCCCGCTAAAAGAGTTTCCAAGTTTTTGAGATTAAATCGACAAAGAAATGTTTATGATCAATTTTGCGCGAAAAAATACATTTCCTGAGGCAAAATAATAGAGATGGGTCTCATCCACGTCATCTATACGCGTAAAGCCCCTCGGTGCATTGCTGCTCTGACGGTTTTCAACTTTTTACTTGGTAGATCAACTCTGCATCACGCCTATGATGGTAACCGTCTATTTAACCCATCTTGAGTTTTTGTTGTTCTCAGCTTGTGGATTTCAAGTCCCTCTCGCCCTCGGCTTCGGTCGCAGGCTCCCTTGCCTCAGTTGAGCCCCCGTCATCTGCGGCGGCCGCTTCTTTCTGCTGATTAGCTTCTTGAGCGCGGCCGCTACAGCATGACGGGTTTTTTTGCCCTCGGGCTTTCTTCCATTCATCGGGGAGAAGTTCAGAGAGTTTCTGAGCGCTATGTCCCATGATCCTTCTCATCACGTCTTCCAGATATTCCTCAGGATTGATCACCAGCCCTCGACATGTCTGCACAAGTGACAAGATCACACCTCCTGCTTCCCCTCCTTCCACACTCCCAAAGAACATCCAGTTCTTCCGGCCGATCGCGATCGGCCGGATTGCTCTTTCAGCCACATTGTTATCGAGTCTTGCTGAGGCGCTTTTCGTATAGTTCTTAAGATATGGGATCAGCCCACAGAAGTAGCCCATCGCTCCTCGCATTTTTGACTTTGGCAGTATTCTTCTGTCGGATAGTTTTTCTTTGATATTTGTGATGAGCTCATCAATGATCGGTATTTCTTTCTCCTGCCGGATCAGTAGCCTTTCTTCTGCGGAGCGGTTCCAAGCTACCTTCTCGAACATGAACAGGTGCTTGATCTTTCTAAGCACCCACTGACGGAAGATCTGATCGCCGGTTTCAGCTTCAAAAAACTTCCTCCTGATATGTGCAAAACACGGACACCAGTTCAACAGCTTTTGCTGACCTAGCTTTTCATAACCCCCATACTTATCCGAGTGCAGATTCCCTTGGTAGTTTGCGAGGATATCAGGCACATTGTGGTGGCATCGATTATCTCTAAAATCATAAATGCGGTAAGGAGGGTCGGCTCCATTGCCTCCAACGATCACCCACATGTATCCAGTTTTACATTTCACTTTTTCTAAAATGTCGACTGGAGTCTCATCGATATAAACGCTTTCGCTTTGTAAAATGTGCTTTTTCATCTCTTCATAGAGAGGCATCAGAGCTATGCCACAGCGAATGACCCATTGAGATAGGAGTTTGCGGCTGATCGTGATGCCATGCCTTTGGAGGCCTTCGCAGATCCGATAAAGGGGCAGATGATCAGCAAACTTCTTGGTTAAAATGAAGGCTAAAAAACTCTCATCAGCTCGGCATTTTGGAAGGAGCGTCTCTGGCAGCTCTGTTGTGAGGATCCCTTTTTCTTCCCTAGTAGGGTGGGCGTATTTAGGCCGGATGATCTCTTTGAGATAGAAGCTTCCTGGCTTATATGCAAGCTTGTAGGTGGTTTCTTCTCCGATCTTAACAAGAGGAGCTCCTGTCTCTTGGCAGACTTTTTGCTCTTCAGGAAGATCGATGACAATGGTCTCTACGGGAAGGTCTTTGGGAAGAATGATCGATTCTTTTCCTTTATTTTCAGGCTTTCTTCTTGTGTGGGCTGCAACGGTTTTTGTTTGTGGATCTGTTTTATCTAGGGCTTCGAAACCTTCAAGCTCGAGCTGATGGGAGTCGACATGAGAGAGATCTCTTTCTGACTTCTGTCCAAAAAGTTGTCGTTTGAACCAGTTTAACTGCTCTTCGAGAGAGATGATTGTCTGCCGCAGCTTTACATTCTCACTTTGCAGGATTTCTGGATCGAGTTTTTGCACTGCTGTCATAAAGAAAATTATACTAAAAAATAGATTTCATAAAAAAGAAAAAAATAGATTTTTTCATAGAGAGAACCTGGGTTGTAATCTTTTTGGAGTGATGCCTTCTAGAAGCATAAGAAAACTTCTTCGATCCAACGACATTTCCGATCCCCATGCACCGGAGAAAGTTCCTTTTTCTAGCCGCTTGTACCAGATGACAAAACCATCTCCATCCCAGAAGAGGACTTTCATATGATCACGATATCGGTTGAGAAAAATAAAACAGGCTCCGGATAAAAGCTCTCCTGGGAAAAGTTGTTCAACTTCCTTGCTTAAACCTTCGAAGCTTTTTCTCATGCTCATGGGTTTTTGACAGAGAAAGAGCCGGGCGCTGCCCGGCACTGTTATCATGGTTCTCCCTTAAGCGCTCGAAGGTATTTCATCAAAATCAGGGGATCTAAATTTTTAGAGAAATGCACTTGGATGCGTTGGTATTCGATGTTAACTCCTGCATCTTCTATGGAAACAGGAAGCTCTTTGAATGAGCATCGATGAAGGGATCTGGGTTGGACCACTCCGAGCTTTTTTCTCCAGTAGAGCATGGAGTCATAGTTTACCTGATTCTCCCGGCACCATTTTGATAAGCTTTGTTCGCTCTCGCTCTGCTGGCGTACTCGTTCTTCCCACCGACGTTTTTGTTCATCTGTTGAAGCTATTGGCATAGAACTCCTTTGGTT
>JABDFE010000040.1 GCA_013286675.1 Chlamydiota bacterium | reverse complement strand
CAAATGAGCAATCGAGATCCGAGCTCTTTCTCCACCGGAGAGCTTTTCTAAAGGCATCTCTAAAATGTCCGTTGAAAAAAGAAACCGCTGGCACCAGCCGTTGATGTGGATTTTTTGCCCTCGGAAGTTCACAAAGTCTCCATCGGGAGAAAGAGCCTCACGCAGTGTGATATTTCCAGGAAGCTGCAGTCGGTGTTGATCGAAGTAGACAATTTTGAGGCCATCGGCTTGTTTGATCGTTCCCTGATCAGGAGTAAGTTCTCCGGCGATGATCTTGAGTAGTGTTGTCTTGCCAGAGCCATTTGGGCCCATCAGGCCGATTCGGGTGCCAGGGGAGAGGACAAAGTCCAAGTGTTGAAAAAGCATCCGTCCGCTGATCTCTTTGGAAAGATTTTTTGCAGTGAGTAGTTTTTGTGTCTCACGCATTGTCGCAGCAAAATCAATTTCGCTTTTTTTCTGCCGGTTTCTTCCTTTGACTTCAGACAGCTCGCCTAAAAGTTCATGGGCATCTCCCACGCGGGCTTTTGATTTAGAAGTCCGGGCTTTTGGTGACCTGCTGAGCCATTCGACTTCCCTGCGAGCTTTGGATGCGAGCGATCTTTCCTGTTCAATTTGACCGAGTAAGAACTCTTCTTTTTTCTCGAGAAAGTTCTGGTAGTCTCCTTCAATGGAAAAGAGGCCTTGAGGATAGACAGGGTTGATCTCGACGATCCTGTTAACCATATTTTGTAGAAAATACCGGTCATGGCTGACCAAAATATAAGAAGGCGCTTCTCTAGAGAGAAATTTTTCCAGCCAGAAGATCCCTTCGAGATCAAGATGGTTGGTCGGCTCATCCAAGAGCAAAAGCTCAGGAGAGAGAATCAAAGCCTCAGCAATGCTTAACCGTTTTTTCCATCCTCCGGAGAGCCGGGCAGCAGAAGGTTCTCCCTTAAATCCTAACTTGCTGAGCAGGGTTTGGACCAGGACTTCTTTTTCGTAATCAGGCCTTTCATCTGCTTTAAGCGCTTCATAGAGGACTGCTTCTGGGGTAATATCTGGAAATTCACACGATTGTGGCACATAGCCGATTTTGAGTCCGCGCCTTGCTGAGACGATTCCTTTGGTTGGTTTTTCACTTCCAGCAAGGATTTTAAGCAAAGTCGACTTGCCAGCTCCATTGGGCCCAATCAGACCGACCCTCTGCCCTGTGAAAATGCTAAAGCAGAGGTCTTCGAAAAGGGTGCGGCTTCCAAAAGATTTTGACAGTGACTGGCAGTTGAGAAGTAGGGTCATGGGACCATTTTAGCAGGTTTCAGGTTAAAATAATTTTTAAGATGTCCAGGGGGATGGCTTCTGGTATACTTCTCAATAAAATTGGAGCTTGTATGTTCAAGAAACTCGTATTGTCTTGTTTAGTCTTTATCATGCCGCTTGTTGCTGAAGTCAAAGTCCTGACATTTGCAGGCAGCACACGTAAAGATTCTTATAATAAGAAGTTGATTGGGATCGCTGCGGAGATGGCTCGTCAAAAAGGCGCAAAGGTCACCGTCATTGACATTGCCGACTATCCAATCCCATTTTATGATGCTGATCTTGAGGCAAAACAAGGGCTTCCAGCGAATGCAAAAAAACTCCGCGATCTGATGCTTCAAAATGACGTGATGATGATCGCGTCGCCTCAATATAACGGTTCAATCCCAGGGGTATTAAAAAATGTGATCGATTGGACATCCCACGATGAGAAAGGTAAGTTTTCAACCGAGCCGTACAAGAATAAGAAAATCGGCATCATGAGCGCTTCTCCTTCAAAAGGCGGCGGTGCCAGGGCGCTTGTTCATTTGCGTGAGATTCTGCAGGCTGTGAGTGGAGATGTCATTAAGACAGAGGTGTCTGTTCCTGAAGCCTACAAAGCGTTTGCAGATGGCAAGCTAGTCGATCCTGAGCTGAGTAAGAAGCTCCAAGAAGAAGTCGATCAACTTGTAAAATGACGCTTCTTCCGAAAGACTCTAACGGCTGTCCATACCTACAACTTGCTCCGATGGAAGGAGTCGGTGATCGGTCATTTCGGAAAGCGATGGCTTCGATCGGGGGATTTGATGAAGCTGTCAGAGATTTTCTTAGGGTTCCCCGTCAGGCCCACATCGAAAGTTTAGCTAAGGGATATACTCCTGATGAAATTGCCCCGATTCCGCTTGCGGCTCAGCTCATGGGATCTGAGCTCGATCTCATGGCTGCGATGGCCCGCGAGATGGAAAGAAAGGGAGCTCCCCGCATTGATTTGAATTGTGGGTGTCCTTCGAATACAGTGACCGGCAAGGGCGCTGGGTCAAGCTTGCTTAAAGAGCCCGATTTTCTCCACAGCGTCGCTAAATCCATCGTGCAGGCTGTTTCGATTCCTGTCACATTGAAGATGCGGTCTGGCTTTGACGACACCTCACTCTTTCGTGAAAACTTATTTGCTGCACAGGAAAGTGGAATTCGGTATCTCACGCTTCATCCCCGAACCAAGGCCGATGGATACGGCCCTCCAGCTAATTGGGATTTGATTGCAGAGGCTAAATCTCTACTGAGAATCCCTGTCGTTGGCAATGGCGACATTCTTACCGTCGATGATGCCCTCAGGATGCTCGCACACACAGGCTGCGATGCACTCATGATCGGCAGGGGAAGCATTATTAATCCTTTTATCTTTCATCAAATCAAAGCCCATTATGCTAAAGTCCCTTATGTTCCTCAGTGGGATGATCTGATGAAGTATTTTCAAGTCTATCGTAGTGAAGTGCCCGCGGAAATCCCTGACAAAACACGCGTGAATAAACTCAAACAGCTGATGGGCTTTTTCTTCAAAGGCAATAGCGCGCTTTTAGAAATGCGCCAATCGATCTTAACGTCTCAATTCACAGATCCCGATTCTTTCATGCAGTTTGCTCTTCCATTTCTTGAAAAGGGGTTGACAAATTTTCAAAGGAGGTAAAAAAGGAAAGTAGAGGATCTTATGAAGATTATCTACTTAATTGAGGCAATTGCAAAACTCGTGCGCCCCATAAAATCGCCCTTTTGGCGCCATTTCTTGCCGCGCTTCCTCGCCTGCCCATTCGGGCATGGTCTCGTCTGCGCAGCACGGGCCAGCAAGCTGGCCCTAAGAACAGGCGTCAAAATCATCGATTTTCTGAGGCACAGTAGTTTTGCAACTGCCTCAAGTTTGCTCCTTTTCTGTTCTGGACTGATGGCAGAGAGCATTCAAGGATTTTGGAAGTCTGTCGATGAAAAGACTGGGCAGCCACGGTGCCTTGTTGCTATCTACGAATACCAAGACAAATATTACGGACGTATTATCGGCACCTACAATAAAGAAGGTGTCATGAATGAAACCATCGAGGCTCCTCAAGATCGCGCCCCAGGGATCATCGGAGAGCCTCACTACTGCGGCTTAGACTTCATCTGGGATCTAAAGAAAGGTTCTCATTGCAAAGGGAAAATCGTCGATCCTGAAAAAGGCAATATCTACCGCGCAGAACTCTGGGTTGAAGATGGCAATCTCATCGTCCGTGGAAAGCTTTTATGTTTTGGCAGAAACCAAACATGGGTTCCGGCTTCTCAAGAAGATTTCCCATCCGATTTCAAACAACCCGATGTGACGCAGTTCGTTCCTATCATTCCTGAAGTTGACTAAGCGTATAACTGCTCATGAAAAGGAGGCAGTCTTAAAAAGTAGACGCCTGCTTGCGTAGGAAGACAGCGGCCTGCAAGATAGAATCCGACTCCAACTGATAGAAGAGAGAAGATTCGGCTGATTTTGATGTACCTTTTAGTTTTAGCGGAAATAGAAGCGGAAGAACTCGGGATATGATTTATTTTCTTTGGAGCACTTGCCCAGAAAAGCAGATAAGTTAAAGCACCAGTGGCAAGGCCTAGCATGCACTTTGCGAAAAGACGATGTGTAGGATTCACGGAAGAGATGATCGCAACTGGGCCTTTGAATATCACGTTGTCGCCCAGCATTTTGACACGCTCTGGAAAAGCTGCCATCAGTTCATCGACATTTACCCAAGTCAGATAAGCTTTATCGATCACTGCTTCGGATAAAGCAGTAACGAGATCAGGCAGCTTAGATAAACTGTCGGCCAAAGGCTTTCCCGTTGTCACGCTTACAGTGTTACCGCACACAACACCATTGATGAACCTTACCATACCAACCTCATTTTTTAAGTGGAGCGATTATAGGAAAGGGCAGTTTAGATGACAAGATGTGAGAAGGAATTGCTAACTGTAAGGTATACAAGACAAAAAACACATAAAAGTGTAAGGTGTACCTTACAGTCATTAAGCTCACGGCTGACGTCGTCAGCCGTGAGAAATTCCCTATCTTCTAGAAAAACGTCTAAAGTTGCTTTTCTTCTGTTTTGGCCGGAAGTTTCCTTGAGAAACAAAGCCAGGTGTTGAAGAAGAGTGCGTTTTGGTTCTAGGTTCCATTCCTGGAACTGTATGAGGAATCATTTTTTGGTGGGTGAACTTCTCAATTTGACGGACAAAGCCCATCTCTTTCGAAGTGGCAAATGACAAGGCAATACCGGTTGCACCGGCGCGGCCTGTTCTTCCAATCCGGTGAACGTAGTCTTCTTCGTTCTCAGGCAGATCAAAGTTAATGACGTGGCTGATTGCTGGGATGTCGATTCCGCGTGCGGCGACATCGGTTGCGACGAGAATACGGATTTCACCTTGACGGAGTCTCATGATGGTCTTCGTCCGTTGACGTTGATTCATGTTGCCGTGGAGGGCTCCAGCGCTATATCCTTTCTTAATCAGCTTGTCGACGAGTTGGTCGGCATGGTGCTTAGTCCGGGTAAAGACAATCGCTTGTGTGATGTCTTTGCCGTTGAGGATATGGTCGAGGAGTTTGTATTTGTGTTCGATATTGTCGACATGGTGCAGCCGCTGATTGATATTTTCATGCGTTGCTGGGTCATGCGCAACCGTGATCTCTTTCGGGTTCTTCAAGAGACGTTCAGAGAGTTTCATCACGCTGCCTTTAAGGGTAGCTGAGAACATCAACGTTTGGCGCGATTCCGGGATGGCTTCTGCGATTTCTTCAACAGGTCCAATGAATCCCATATCGAGCATCCTGTCAGCTTCATCGAGGATGAACATCTCTACGCGTGAGAAGTTAATCTTTCCACGGTTCATGTGGTCCATGAGGCGGCCAGGAGTCGCAACGAGGATCTCATAAGGACGAGCTAATTGGCGGTTTTGGATCGGATAAGGAGCTCCGCCGTAAATACAGACGGTCTTTACACGATCGAGGTATTTGCAGTATTTGGAAGCTTCTTCAGCGACTTGAATCGCGAGTTCGCGGGTTGGGACCAAAATCAGAACGCGGGGACCGCGGCCTGGAAGTTTGGAAGGTTTCGCTAATTTACAGAGAGCAGGGAGAATAAAAGCAGCTGTTTTACCAGTACCCGTCTGTGCGGAGCCACGTAGATCGCATCCCGTCAGGATGAGAGGAATGGCTTGTTTTTGGATCGGGGTAGGTGTCTCATAGCCTAAATCTTCAATGGCTTTTAAAATCCCCGGTTCTTCTATTAAATCTTTGAATGACATGTTTTTGTTTTCTTCTTTTAATTTGTTCTATTTAAAGTGAAATCAAGTGATAAGACTTTAAAATCTCCCAAATAATAGCAGAAACGGACCTTAAAAACCTAAAGTAAAGTTATTCTTTGTCATAGAAAGTGACAATTTTTTCTTGAGAAACGGCCCATCCTGAGAAATTTCAGGATGGGCATGGTCTTAAGGAGCTAATCGTTACCCACATCTTCCGTTTCCATAGGGAGCTACGGCTTTGCCATATGGATCCTCTGCCTTGCCCATAGCTGCTTTCAGCTATGGGTTTCATCATTCGGACCGCCCAGATTTTCATCTGGGCTTCCATCTGGCTTTGCCTCGCCTCCCTCTTGAAGCGGAACTTGTGGGTAACGATCAGGGCTAAAACTTCTGCGATAGCAATTTTTTGAATGCATTAGGTCCCACTCTAAAGAAATAATCTGATATATAATTATCAAAGAGGTGCAAATTGGGCAGTAATTCGTTTGGCAATATTTTTCGGATCACCACCTGGGGCGAGTCTCACGGTCCTGCGATCGGTGTCGTTATCGATGGCTGTCCTGCAGGCTTAGAACTCTCTGAGCAAGATCTTCTTCCTGATCTACAAAGACGTGCGCCAGGTTCTAATCCCCATACATCTGCTCGCAAAGAGCCCGACACTCCTCAAATCCTCTCGGGAGTCTTTGAAGGCAGAACGACCGGCGCTCCGATCTCTATCTTGATCCCAAATCAAGACGCTAAATCTCAAGCCTATCGCTCTATAGAAAACCTCCTTCGTCCTGGCCACGCAAATTACACTTATCTGGCTAAATACGGCATCTTTGACCATCGAGGAGGTGGTAGAGCTTCAGGCAGAGAAACAGCCTGCCGCGTTGCAGCTGGCAGTGTTGCGAAAAAGTTTCTTCAGCAGATGAATATCACTATTTTGGCCTATATCAAACAAATTGGAACTGTCGAAGCAACCGAGCTAGAGCTAAACTCTGCATTGACCAATGCTGTCTACTGTCCAGATGATAAAGCTTCTAAGCAAATGGTTCACGAGCTGGAGCGTGTCCGGTTAGAGGGAGATTCCCTTGGAGGTATTGTCGAATTTGTCGCAACAGGACTTCCTGCAGGGCTCGGAGATCCTGTCTACGAAAAACTCGAAGCGAATCTTGCCAAGGCGATGCTCACGCTTCCAGCGACCAAGGGTTTTGAGATGGGGAGTGGATTTGATGGAGCTGCGATGCAAGGCTCTTCCCACAACGACCTGTATGAAAATCAAAATGGCACTATTTGCACTCAAACGAATTATGCAGGCGGCATCTTGGGTGGAATTTCAACAGGAATGCCTCTAATTGGGCGTGTAGCGTTCAAGCCAGCCTCGAGTATAGCCAAGCAACAACCAACCGTAACACTCGACGGCCAGACGGCAACACTAGCGCTTCCTGAGGGATCACGACACGATCCGTGCGTGGCTATCCGTGCGGTGCCGGTAGTTGAAGCGATGGTAGCTTTAGTGCTTGTCGATGCGATTCTTCTTAACCGGTGCGCTCGTATATGAGATATGCGGTAATCACAGATCATAATGTAGAAAAGCTCTACGGACAGGCTTTTTGTAACCATTTAAGTTCTCTTGGTTTTGACATCCAGCTTTTTTCTTTCCCAGCAGGAGAATCATCTAAGACACGAGCGACGAAGGAAAAGCTCGAAGATGCACTTTTATCCGAAGGGTTTAATCGAGATACCACCATTATCGCTCTAGGCGGGGGAGTGGTCACTGACCTTGTTGGTTTTTTAGCTGCGACATTTTGCAGGGGAGTTAAGCTCATTTTAATTCCTACGACATTGATGGGCATGGTCGATGCAGCAATTGGTGGAAAGAATGGTGTAAATACCGAGCATGGCAAAAACATGATCGGTTCGTTGTATGATCCGAAAAAGCTCTATATTTGTCCGGAGTTTTTGAAGACGCTTCCGGAAGATGAATGGTTTAATGGGGCAGTGGAGATGCTCAAAGCAGGTCTGATTGCCGATGGTGATTATTTTCACCGTTTCTCAGAAATTCCGATCGATGAATCAATCGAAAGGGCCATCGAAATCAAACGGCGCATTATCTCTAAAGATCTAACAGAACAAGGTCTCCGGCGGGTCTTAAATGTCGGGCACACCATTGCTCATGCTTTGGAGA
>JABDFE010000039.1 GCA_013286675.1 Chlamydiota bacterium | reverse complement strand
CCACGATCATGATCTCGATGAAGATCAAAATGATGATGGTCCACTCAAGCCGGGATGAGTGTTGATGGTTCAGCTCGTTGCTTAAGATCTCAAAAAGTTCATGCACCACTCCGAGTCTCTTATTGAGGACCTCGACTCTTTTGGCGACATCTAGATAATGAGAAGTCCGGCGGTAGAAAGGCTCAAGTTCAGGATAGTTCCAGAAAAACTCTGGCGTATCCAAGATTTCAGAATGCAAGCTGATGAAGTTTCTTTCGATAAACAGCTCGCCCATTTTTCGGGAGATTTCTTTTCTCGATAAGACGATTTTCCCTTTCGTTGCCAAGTCTTCAGGAAGATATTTCGTATTGTCAATGGTCTTTTGGATTGTCTCTTCGAAGGTCGTCAATTTCACCGACTGAGCAAGGCCATAAGAGATCGCTAATTTGGTCAGGGTATTTTTGGTTTGAAGAGTGATCTCATCTTCTTCGATTCGCATATTGTCGCCGTAGCCGAAGGTGAACTCGTCCATTTCAGCTTTGGGAATAGAATTTCTTTCGAATTCTTTCAAAGACCCTAAAATGGCGTGCTCTTCTTCATCCGTAAATCCCCATAAAACGACGCAGCCATAGGAAAAATAGAAGATATCGCCTTTGGGTTTCCGGTCTTCTTTGATCAGAATATGCGCGCAATCACGGAATACCTGAGCTGAGCCGAATTTCTGTAAAGACTGGAAAAGCCGGGGAATATCATAAGCCGCGGCTGTGCAGTAAGTGGTACATCGCATCTTAAGGCCGACTATAGCCTAGAGGCCGTTTAAAGGGAAGGAGTGGAGCGACAAGGAAATCTTTAACTCGACTTCTCATGTTGATTTCTTTTTTCCGACCCATTAAGATCTATACCGAAATTGTCTCAACCTTTGGATTTGGACTGCGCTAGCATCCTCATCTTCGCAGCTGCGTCCATCGGCCATGTTCTTGAACATGGCCTGCTTCCGCACCGGCTGGGCCTGCTGCAAAGCTGAGGCGCTAGCTGTGTCCAAAAGCCAAAGGTTGAGACAATTTCGGTATAGTCCTCATTTTGCGGGAGTGGCGAAATTGGCAGACGCGCTACCTTGAGGTGGTAGTGAGGAAACTCAATGTGGGTTCAAGTCCCACCTCTCGCAAATCTTATACGATATCTTTGAAGTTTTTTTCGAGCTGTTGCAAGAGAGGGGTTAATCCCTTTCTCTTGTGCAATCCTTTAAACGATTTACTTTGGGCCATCTCCATCATCATGTTCCAATCTTCCGAAGACAGGGGGATAGGAAAAGCAGCCCTATCATCTAGAGATAAGATTCCTTCATGTGTCATCAGTTTCAAATAAAAAAGTAATAATAAAGGTGCTGGCTCTTCAAACTTAGGCATCTGCTTTAGGCATGCCAAAAATAGGGCATAGAGCAGGGGAGCAGGCTTGCCTGGCATCTGAGAATGCAGGATCATTTGCCCCATCTTTCCCGCTGTTTCTAAATAGTCCCATTTTTCTCTTAAAAATAAATTATCACTGATGAGTGAGCCGTCCTTTAGGAGATAGAGGTCTGAGAGCTTTTTCCGAAAAAAGACTTCAATTTGAGAAAAAGGAGTTAGCAGAACCATCCTCTCTGGTGTCTTTACACCTTTGACCATCAAGCTGATGAGTCCAGCCTCAGAGGTAAACAGCGTCACGATCCGGTGGGTCTCTTTATAGATTGTGCTTCTGAGGACGATGCCTTCAACTCTTTCTTCTGCCATAAGCTTAAGAATAAGGCTCTACTTCCTTTTAAGCACCTGTTTTGCTAATATCCTACACCTTTGCACCGATAGCTCAATCGGATAGAGTACCCGGCTTCGAACCGGGTGGTTACAGGTTCAAGTCCTGTTCGGTGCGATGCTCTGCTACACGCAATCAGAATTCGTCCAATTCATTTACGACCGTTTAGGAAAAGGCAAGCGGCATGCTGCATTGCTATATTCGGAGTGGTTCAAAACGGGTAAGATGGATCCATCTCACTGGGCAGAACCTCAAGCTCTTGGGCTCATTGAAGAGATGCTCCATCTTGTCGATCAATCGCTGCTTCCAATTGTCTCAGAGCAGCATGACGGCCATACCACCAAATTTTTATTAAAATTATCAGATGGCCTTGAAACGGAATCTGTTTTGATTCCGATGCAAGCAGGCGTAACGCTTTGTATTTCTTCTCAGGTTGGTTGTAAAATGGGATGTACCTTTTGCGAGACTGGAAGGATGGGACTGTTGCGATCTCTCACAGTCAGTGAAATCGTCGCCCAGGTTTTTACAGCGCGGTTTATTCTCAATTCTCCCGTCAGGAATATTGTTTTCATGGGAATGGGCGAGCCTTTTGACAACTACGATCATGTGATGCAAGCGATCCGGGTACTGACCGATCCTGCAGGTTTTGGATTTGGCCCAAGCAGGATCACGGTCTCGACCAGCGGATGCCTCGATGAGATTTACCGGTTTATCAACGATGCAGATCCGGCATTGAACCTAGCAGTTTCCATTAATGCACCGTCAGATCAGATAAGAGACAAGATCATGCCAGTCAATCACAAATGGAATCTCGAAGCTCTGAAAAAAGCACTCATTGAATATTGCAAACATCCCCGCAGAGAGATTTTAATCGAGTATGTGCTGCTAAAGGACCTCAATGATTCGTTGGAATGCGCTGATCAGCTTGCCGCCTATCTAGAGGGCCTCAAAGTCAAAGTGAATTTAATTCCGTACAATTCTCAAAGAAAAAGCCGGCTCCAGCCACCGGAAGAAGAAATCCAAGAGGCCTTTGCGAAGAGGATTTTTGAAAAAGGATATCAAGTCCTCCTGCGTCGTCATAAAGGACGCGGCATAATGGCCGCTTGCGGTCAACTGGGGAATAAAGATATACGGAAGAAATGGATAGAAAAGGCTGGATCTTCATCGCTCTTGCGCTCTTTAGTCTAGTTTTTTTTCTTTCCCTCTCTCCAATTTATGACCCTATTGATGTGAATATCTATGCCGATGAACGGACGTTTTTTGGAATTTCTAGTTTTTTCTTAGTTATACCAGGAGTTCTATTTGTTATTTTTGGCCTGATGGGTCTTTGGATGCTTTGGACGATGAGCAAAACATTTTTAAGATCGATCTGGATGGTATTCTTCATAGCGAGTATCGGCATCGGATTAGGTTCAGGCTATTACCACCTAGATCCCTCCGATCAGAGGTTGTTTTGGGATCGGCTTTCAATTTCCACAGCCTTAATGGCGCTCTTAGCAGGCGTTGTCACTGAAAGAATCTCTTTAAATCTGGCCAAGACAATAGCTCCTCTTTTGATCTTAGCTGGCATCGGCAGTATTTTTTATTGGGCATGGGCGGGAGATCTCCGGTTTTATTGGTTGATCCAATATTTTTCGATCATCGCACTACCCCTTCTTTGCTTCTGTTTCCCTATGAAAGGCGACAAGTATATCTATGGCCTTGTCATCTTTTATGTCTTAGCCAAGCTGGTTGAAATGGTGGATGGGCAAATTTTTAGTTTGACCGATCAGATGATTAGCGGCCTGACTCTTATGCAGCTTTGCGGAGCAGTCGGTGTCTATTTTATCTACCGAAAATCGGCAATGGCATATAATGTGCAAAAAAAGTAAAAAACTGCTGTTTGCTACACAAAGGAAGTCGTTATGGTTGACAAATCAAAGTTTGATGCACAGGAACAAGCACTAGGAAATCGGATCACGATTAATGGACGGGGTGTTTTTGTCACTGAGGCCATGAAAAATCATGCGATTGACAAACTCTCCAAACTGGATCATTTCCATAATCATGTAATAGACCTTCATGTGACACTCGACATCCAAAAACTCGAGCATACATGCACGATCGTTTTGAAGTTCGATCATTTCAAAGTCAAAGTTGCTTGCAGCAGCAGCGATATGTATGCTTCGATCGATAAGGCGGTTGATAAACTCAAATCCAAAATTACTCGCTGGAAAAGCCGCATCCAAGACCATCACAAAAAAGGATTAAAAGTCGTCGACATGGAAGTCAATGTCCTCAGACGGCCTTTTGAAACCGTTGAAGAGTTCAATGAAGAGATTGAAAGCGAAAACAAACAAGAACTCATGGACGAGTACCGTCCTCCTAAAATCATCGGCAATGATAAACGTTCTTTGAAGTTTCTTACAGCTGAAGAAGCAGTCATGAAGATGGAACTCTCCGACGATTCTTTCATGATTTTCCGAGGAGAAGAAGACCGCAAGTTGAAAGTCATCTACAGAAGAAATGATGGCAACTACGGTATGATTCTGCCTGAATGAAACAGGTCTATGACAATATCCGTCAGCAGTGGGTCGCTGCAACGCCTGAGGAAATTGTCAGGCAGCGGTGGATCCAAAAGATGGTGCGAGAGCTGGGATTTCCTAAGGAACTTCTCGTGATCGAAAGAGAACTCAAAATGCTTCCACATTTAAAAGAACATCCCCATCCGCTGCCAAACAGGCGTGTTGATCTCTTGAGCTTTGGCAAGGGTGCTACCGAGATCTTTCCTTTACTTTTGATCGAATGCAAAGACGAGCTACTTTCTCAGCAAGCTCTAGATCAAGCACTGGCTTATAACACCTTCGTGCAGGCGTATTACGTGGCGATTGTCAATCAAGATCAAATCCGTCTTAAATATAACTTAGCGTGTTCGAAATGCGAGATCGGGCATCTTCCAAATTTTAATGACTTAATGGAGGCTGTGAATGGGTGAAGTTCATTGTCTTTACAAATGGGATGAGAAAAAAGCTAAGCAGTTTGAGTCTTGGGTCAAATCAAACGATCAAAGATATGTTCTTTTTTTAGAAGACGATCCTCAATCTGTGATTTTACAAACTCCTCATCCGAGAATCCGGTGTGTTTCTTTATCTTCTCAGGAGATTTTGGAAAATTTAGCATGGGAATTTCTCTACTTGCCGTTTTCTTATGAAAATCCTACTCACCCTATTTTGCAGCAAATGGCCTCTATCCATTCTGAAATTGGGTTCCGTGCGTTTGATTATGCCGATCAGGGTCTGCAGCTTTTAGAGAACTTTAAGAGCAATCTTTCTTTGCATGCGGGCTTAGCTAAAGACCTCTATGGAAAATTTCAAAATATCCCTGCGATCATCTGCGGCGGAGGGCCATCGCTGGCTTCTTGCCAAGCAGAGCTCAAACGGCTGCAAGATACCGCTTTGATCATTGGTTGTGGAGCTGGAGTTGAAGCGCTACTTAAAATGGGGATTAAGCCTCATTTTGCAGCCCATGTCGATCCTGCGCCGCTCCATAAGTTCACATCAACAGAGGTTCCAGTCTTTTATCAGCTTCGCACAGCAGCGGATATCGTCAAAAAATATAAAGGCCGCCATCTTCTAGTCTCAGGAACCGGAAATTTTCCCTTAGAGACCTGGGTGCAGAAAAAATGGGACTTGGAACCTATTTTTGATGGAGGCTGGACTGTTGGAACTTTTGGTGCAGCGTTAGCACTTCATTTAGGATGCAGTTCGATCACTTTGGCAGGGATTGATCTTGCGACTTCTAAAGGCCAGCTCTATGCACCGGGTGTCAAAACAACCTCGACTGCTGATCAGTTTCTTCCGATGAAAAATCGAGACGGAGAATCGGTTTTAAGCCGTGCCGATTGGGTCTTAGCAGCCCAGTGGCTCGATTCCTATGCTCAAGCACATCCTGATCAAAAATGGGGAACAATCTCCCGCAAAGGGTTGGAGATTCCTTCGATTCCTCTGACAACATTAGAAGAAATTACAACAGGTTCTGGAATTTCTGCTCTTGTTACACAGGCTCTAGAAATGCCTTTGATTCATGGCCACGATGTCTGGAAAGAGATCGAATCGAGTTTTCTTCGTTGCTTAGGTCTCTGCACTAAAATTCTCCAGGGAATGGAAAAGATCTTCCCCAAACATCCAGCAGAGAATGCCGAATGTACGCTGCTAGAACACGATCTGACTCAAGAATTGGCCTACAGCCAAGTCCTCGATCCACTTTGGCTCTATTGGCGCCATGTGATCAGCCGGCACAATACCTCAGGGGAGTTTGGCCTCTATTTAAACCGCATCCTCTTTTTCCAATCTCTTTGCGAGAAAGTCCATGCCCTTTAGCACACGATATCCTGATCTCTTTCTTCATATGCAATTTACTCCATTTGAGAAGAAAAGTATCTCTGAAGATATGCAAGAAGCTCATCAGTGGAAATCAACGCTCGCTCTAGATCAAATCCAGGCTCTCTATGTCTATGGCCTTGGGAATCATGCAACCCTTCTCCTCGATTGGCTAAAAGAAGACCCCGGCCGCCATTTGATTTTCTTAGAAGACGATCTAGCGGCTTTGGATGCGTTTTCTAAACTGCCTCAGGCAAAAGAAATTCTCGATCATCCTCAAATCCATCTTCGATTTGCTACAAAGCCTTGGGACATGCTTTTGGAAGAGTGTGCTGCTGAATTTTCCTTCGATAAGATCGAAGTCTCCGCGTTAAAAAAGAGTGATCGTTTTAAGAAAATCAAGTTAAGCCTGCTGAGGAAAACAGTCCTTTGGAACGCTCTGACAACTGAGACGATTTTAAGCCATCAGCTCCATGATAATATTATTCCAAACTTGCGACGTATTCCGGAGTGTTCCTACATTAACCAGTGGAAAGATGCCTTAAAGGGAGTCCCCATCATCATCTGCGGTGCTGGACCTTCTTTAAAACTCATCGCTGAAGATTTACGTAAAGCAAGAGACCATGCCGTGATTATCGCCTGCGGCTCTGCACTCTCTGCACTGTCTCATTTGAAAATCCGGCCGCATTTAGGGATTGCAATCGATCCCAATGAACGCGAGCTCCATTGTCTGAGCGGCTGCGGCTACCGCGATCTACCTCTGCTTTTTGGAAGCAGGCTCTATCCGAGGGTTTTTGAACTGTTCGATGGGCCTTACGGCTATATCCGCTCAGGAACTGGCGGATCTTTAGAGAGCCATGTAGAACAAGAGCTTGGCCTCAATGAGCCTTACCTTGGCTACGACTTGGGAAGAGAGGCCCTTTCAGTCACGACCCTAGCTCTTTCGCTTGCCCATTTTTGGGGCTGCAATCAGATCATCTTTGCAGGTGTTGACATGGCGTATGCTAAAGAGGCCGTTGTAAAACTTTCTGCCACGGAAAAATCGATGATTTTGAGTCAGTTTGCCGAGGCTGCTATGCGGCCTGAACTCCACTGCGGGGCACATACTCAGGAGAGTAGGGCCCCGCAGTGGGGCGACAAAATGGCTCAAAAGGGCGATTTTGCCGTGGTGGAAAGTTTTACAACGGCCTCTAAAGAAAAACATTATGCTGATGGCGTACCGGTTAACGCTCAGCTCAATACTAAAGAGAAGCGCAGCAGCGATCAGATGATTAGGCGCAAGGGTGCAGAAGGGCATATGGTCTCAACACTCATTAAGTGGATCATGGAAAGGGATACGATCGACAGGTATGCTAAAAATCATCCTGAGACCACTTTTCTCAATGCTAGCCCTGGAGGACTTGGATTTAAGCATATCCCCCATAAGCCTCTTTTGGAAATGGGTCAAGCCAGCTGCAATTACGATGAAAAAATCCGCCAGCTTTTCCAACAGACGAAAATTCAAAAATCAGCTGATGAAATCGACCAAATCTTCGCGTCTCTTTCTCAAAGTTTAGAGAGATGTCTGGAATACTTTAAACTCTTACAGCAAGAAGAGCCCGAAAGTGGAAAATCAGTCCTTTATCAAACCGATCTGGAGACAGAGATTGCCTATCAGCTTGTCTTGGGTTCATCAAAACGGGCGCTCGACCGCATGGGTCAAAAAATGGAAAAAGAGAAGTGGAAGTTTCTCGAAGAAGCAACTCTTGCTTATTTGAAAGCACTAAAGGGCAAAGGAGAGATCCTTTGCTCTTATGGGAATTAAACAGAAATTTCTGTCAATTTACAACAGTGATAGACTCAGTCACAACGACTGT
>JABDFE010000038.1 GCA_013286675.1 Chlamydiota bacterium | reverse complement strand
TGATTACCCCTATAAAAATTAGTGATTTTCAAGAAAACAATCAAGAAGATCTGTTATGAAAAAATCTAATAAAAACTTTACCAAGAAAAAGGTCAAGATGTTTTTTCGTTTTTTTGTGATTGTTGCCGTTGTTTTTATTTCTTCATCAGCTTACTCAATACCCTCTAACGTAGATTCAAAAATACCGATCATTGTTTATCTCAAGGGAACTTGCTGTGCAGGGAAGTTTACTCTTATTCAATCACTCAGGCGTCCATAAATTGGTTCGATGTAAGATCGGTGAAGGGCAAAACACAAAGAGGCGTAAACCTCCTTTTTTTTTGCCCTGGAAAGAGCCACCGATGTGGCTCTTGTCAGGGCTCGAACGAACCGGCCTCAATATATTGGTCCTAAGCAAAAACACGTATATTTCTTGAAAAGATCTTTTTAAGTTTTTAAACTCATAGGGAAATTTTGGAGGAAAATAGCTTGAAAAAGGAAATTATTGTCAGATTAACGCAAAGCTTTGAAGAGGCTATGCGCATGGAAGGTAGTGTAGAATATTGGACAGCACGAGATCTTCAGATTCTTTTTGAGTATGCTGACTGGGATAATTTTGTAAATGTCATTGAGAAAGCAAAAATGGCATGCCAAAACTCGAAACGATCAAAGTACGATCATTTCCGTGACGTCACGAAATTGATAATTGCCGCTAAGGGAGCTCAGAGAGAAATCCCCGATTATAAACTCTCGCGATATGCATGTTACCTGGTTGCTCAAAATGGAGATCCACGTAAAGAATCGATCGCTTTTGCGCAGAGCTACTTTGCCTTGCAGACGAGAAAACAAGAGCTTCTGGAAAAACATATTGCAAGTGTTGAGCGGTTGCAGATGCGTAATAAACTTTCACAGACTGAAAAAGCTTTGTCTTCAACCCTTTACCAACATGGAGTAGATGACCAAGGATTCGGTCGTATTCGAAGTAAAGGAGACCAGGCTCTTTTTGGTGGAAAAACAACAAACGAGATGAAGAAGAAATTGGGAGTTCCTGAAAAAAGGGCTCTAGCGGATTTTTTACCCACAATTTCAGTTAAAGCCAAAGACTTTGCGGGAGAGATCACAAACTTCAATGTCCAAAAGGAAAATCTGCAAGGAGAAACTCAAATTACAGAAGAACATGTAAAAAACAATCAGGGTGTTCGCCAAGTGCTTATAAAGAGTAATATTTATCCAGAAGAACTGCCTCCTGAAGAGGATGTGAAGAAGCTTGAAAAACGAATTAAAAATCAAGACGAACAAGCTTTCTTAACATAACGAAGGTTTCTAGAATTCAAGTTGTCATCTAGATTAAGGATGCAATATGTCATCATTTTTTTAATTGTTTCGCAAGCTCGTAGCTAATGATCTGCATCGAATGCGTCTTTTTAAATGCGAGCTCTTCATGGGACTGTTCTAAAAGCTTTTTACCTTGGTCGTTTTTCACTAGGTCAGTAACATATTTCAGTGTCTCTTTTTGGTCGTCGTCAAACACGGATAAATCGGCTTTAACTGAGTTTTTGAGCTCATGATGGCTGATCGCTGTCAGTGTGCCTTCTTGGAGTAGTATGTCAAACAAGTTCTGGTACTGGTCTGGACAGGGGCCGTATTCTAAATGGACGTATCGTGATCCAGTCACACTAATGCCATGCCGTTTATAGTGGATAAAGTCTAAGTAAAATAACGCTTTGTTTAAAAATAGCGGACTGCGTGTCAGCTCAACTAAATAACAAACCGCTTGTTTAAAGAGCTCCCAGTTAAAGCGGCGTTTGCCGCTATAAATATCGGCGGGATGGGTTTTCCAATGGACTTCTAAAGCATTCGATTCGGCATAAGCCTCATCGCATTTCAGCCGAATATTTTCGTCTTGTACGAGATCTTGTACAAAGTAAGTTTCCCATCTTTTTACGCTGGCTTCGCCGACTTTTAAATAGTTTGCAAAAGCAATCTGCGACATGCCTAAAGCTTGCCGAAACTTAATGATCTCATCGGATGTGAGCAGCTTGTGCATCCGACGGTACTGGTCGGCTGCAACACGCCTTAAATGGTTCATTTGCTCGCTATCCATTAAAGGTGCGCTGCATTCATGACAAACATGAGTCAGTACTGAAACAGCGACATGTTCTCCTTTAATCTCAGGAGCAAAGCGCATTTTCTTCTTGTCGAAGCGCTCTCCCCCGCATTGCAGGCATTTCATTTTTTTCTCCTTTCTCGACTTTTCGACTCTCATGCAGAGAGACGTAATAATAGAGGCCTTCTCTTAAGGCAAATTTTATGTACATTTCTTTTCCCATCTTCGGGCTCATCCACGTGAAGGCAAAGAGCTCTCGGTTATCGATTGCCTTCTCGTATGATTTTTGCGGAGGCCTAGTACCCGCATAATCTGAGGGGTCAATTTCTTCCAAGAGCTCGTAAATCAACTTCCAAATTTCTCCAGCATCATTCATTGCTAGATGGTAGAGCTCTCCCACAGCCTTGGCTGGATTGGCAAATAGCCCTTTTTGGTCTTTCAGACATGCTTTGGCTTCCCCCAATCTTTTATCCAGCTCTCGGCCTGATGGTCTGTCGTAGTGCATGTCCATCCCCTTAATATAGTATCATATGATACCGATATTCAAGAAAAAAAAGCCAGAAGAAAAAAATGGAGAAAATTATTTCAGATGATAATTGAAGAATTTTACGGCTGAATGACCGATCTCTTCGTGGATCTGGCTTCTGTCAATGCCAGGTGGATCAAAGGCTAGATGCTTATCGAGCATCACCTTACCGCCCTTTGTCACTTCATTGAGGTAGACATAGTGATTGGCGCTGCCTGGGATGAGCGTAAAGGCTGCCTTTTTGATCTTTTTTGCCAGAATGTTGGCGCTTTCAGCAATGGGTGTGATGTTGTCTCCTTCTGAGGCGACGATATGAACGGGAATCGAGATCTTCTGAAGACTTGCATTTTCAAAGAGGTGACCAAGGGCTGGAGCCATGACAAAGACAGCAGAAATCCGCGGATCTCGGTAAGATTTTTTAGCTGGAGAATAGTCGATGGAACTAATGAGATCATCATTAACCGATGAGGGAAGATGATCTTTGGGAATGTTGGCGACCATCTCTTTATCAAATTTATCAATTTGACCTCCGGCGATCCAAATGCCGGTATGACCTCCTAAGGAATAACCGATAAAGCCAATTTTCTTACGGTTAATACTGCTACCAAACTCTTGATGTTCCAGAATCTGATCGACAACATAGCTCACATCTTGCGGTCTTTCCCAAATCTTGATGAAGTTTTCTGCGATTTTGTTATTCCAAGTATTACCATGGTGGTCAACCGAAGCAACAATGTATCCATTGGCAGCTAGGATTTCGGCTATCCAGGCGTTGTTGGTGCGGTCTCCTCCATTTCCATGAGACATGACGATCAGGGGATATTTTTTGGAGCTTTGTTTAAGAGGCGCATCGCGGGCTTCAGGGCAGCGCTGCCAAAGTCCATTGACTTTCTCTGCAGGGATGTGGTCTGCAATGGGATACCAGACTTCAGTGATCATTGGTCTATCTCGAGACTCATCGTAAAAGCGAATGGTTGCAATGCCTGTTTTTTGAGGATGTAGAATGATCGAGATGTTTTTATTATTAACGCACGATGTGAACGATACAACTAAAATGAGAGCAAAAATACACGATTTGATCCACCTAATCATGCTGACAGACTCCTATTTTGGGATATAACAAACGGATGATTTTCTACCAACTCGAGTTTTTAACCTGATTCTTACACACAAGTTCTGTTTCGAGAGGGAAGCGAGGCAAAGCCAGATGGAAGCCCCAATGAAATTAGGGGCAATCCGAATGGTGAAACCCATAGCTGAAAGCAGCTATGGGTGAGACAGAAGATCCATATGGCAAAGCCGCAGCCCCCTATGGAAACGGAAGATGTGTGTAAGGGTCAGGTCTTTGACTTCTCGATTTAATTGTTTGCCTTCGAGTATCATTAAAGCCTCTATATAAACCGCACATGTTATTTTTATGACTTCTTTAGGTGGTATTAGTTCTTCGCCAAGCGAAGCCTATTTGAGTAGACTCCAACAGAGGGTTGATAATGGGGATGACGCCGTTATCGATCCCATTATGTTTCAGTGTAAGCACGTGCAAAGCAGCGAGGATGCGGAAAAAGTATGCGCCCTTCTTTTTCAAGTCTTCCCCAGATTAAGCGAGCAGCAACTTAACGATTTTCTGCAACCTGAAAAAAGTTGCCTCCCTTCTTTATTACCCTATACTTCTCCGGAGCAACAGCAAACTTTGAGCCTTCAACTCGCTTTTTGGTTTAGTAAGCACGTTACTTCGCAAAACTTCTTTGCCTTTTCCTTGCAAGCCATGCATTTCTTTGCAAAAGCCATCCAAATCGGCAATTATTGCAGCGCATTGAAGGATACCCACCGGTTTGCTTCTCAGCTATTTATGCCCATTGTTTGGCATATTCATGCAAATACATTTAAACAAACCCTTCTTCCTCTGACAAAAGTTTCTCAAGATGACCACTATGCTTTCTCGAAATTCGAGGCTCACATTGAGCAAATAGCACATTTAAAACGGTTTTGCTATGAGGAAAACGACTATCAAGTGATCTTATCTCTCTATGAACAAGCTACAAGTGTTCTCAAAAGTGTGCAAGGAAAATACGACGCATGTTCAAAGCAGGTCTTCGTAGGGCTAAATGAACCATATTTTCCCACAAAAAAAGCAGTCACTGAAAAGTATTGGGAAGCGCTCTTGGCGTTTCGCGATAGCTTTCTAAATATGGGTGAGACTAGAGAGTATCAGAAAAATGTCACACTCGCATTTAAGGAGCTTTTTAAGATTCTCATCGAAGATGCGCTTGTGATTGTAGGACCTCCACCCTCTACCTACGTCAAAATGAAATATAGCCCCCCCTGCCGCTTTGATATTCGTGCGATGGGCTCTCTTGCCAGGGAAGAAGTCTGCCCCTATTCTGATCTTGAATTTCTAATCCTCGTTGAAAGGGAAGATGCCATCCCCTTTTTCAAGATGGTTGTTCAAATTCTCGAGATCCAGATCGCCTCTTTGGGTGAAACCTCAACAGATAATCCCGTATTTACCTGCATCCATACCAAAAACCCTTCCGGCTTTCATATCGATTCAGGGGGCAACCCTGCGCTCCATTCAGATCTTATCCAAACCCCCTCTAACATGGCTAAGCTCCAAAATAACCCTGTCGATGACCCTCAGACCATTGAAAATACTGTCCTTAAAACGATCAGCCTCTACCAAAGCGACAGCTCTCTTTTTACCGACTACCAAGAAGCTTTGCAGACTCCTCTTAATACTTGTCGAGAAGAAAGAGCCTATAAATTCTTTGCCCTGCGGTATGCCGATTACCAAAAGCATTGGCATCAACCCTTTACCTCCCACACAGATATCATCCATATTAAAAAGCAATACGTTGAGGTGCTTAACCATCTCCTCGGCGACATGGCCCTCTTTTGTGCGATGACGGAAACCAATACACTAGATATTGTCGATGCGCTGGTTGCCCAAAAGATTTTCACCCCAGAAAGTGGAGTTCTCCTCAAAGAAAGCGTCGCCGCCATCTATAAAATCCGGATCCGCTTGCACTTGCATTATAAAGAGCAGAAGGAAGAGGCTTCCTGCCTTTTTAACCCCTCATTTGCCTCACTCACACCACAGGAAGTCGCTGCTTTAGAAAAATGTTACTGGCTCGTACTCCGTCCCCTCTATATTCACTTACACAACGTTGTAGATCCTTGGAAGGAAGGAACCTCAACATTTTGTAAGCGAGGAGACTTTAAAGAGGTATTTCATGAAGTCGATCTAATTGAAATCGCCTTTCAAGAAAATTTTACCCCACAATCTGATCCCCTCATCAAACGAATTGCTTCATATTTGTGCTCTATCAAAGCTCCTGTCGAAAAGCATGTGAAGTATTTTACAATGCTTTCTAAAGAATGCGACTTATTAAGAGAAAGCTATCTTAAAATCGTAGAAGAAAACAACTTTACCGCTTTTCAGAAGCTTCTCCACATTCCCAATCGAGCAGGACTGCGCCCTATTTTTCTTAAGAATTATCAGAAACTTCAGGAAAAACTCTATGAAATCACCGAACCTTCCAGCACGCAGATCTTAGGTAAAACAGAAGTTTTAATCACCGCTCATCATTTTTTAACCCCACGCTATTTAGAACCTGGCCACGTCCAGCAGCTCATGAACGGTCAAGATATTAAATCGTTATATGACAACAGCGCCCACAATGTCTGTTTTATCCACAACCTTCACCTCAAACAAAAACCTTCCAATCCTCTCATGGAGTATGCCATTCATAGCTTGACATCGCGCATAGCAGGTGAGCTCACCCCATCTTCCATCCTTGTCCGTTTCGATGTCTCTACGAAAGGAAAAAAGAAAAGCTACCCCGTCCTTATTGCGCAAACAATCGCCGGGCAAAATTTAAAAGAAGCATGGCAACGCGTTTTACCTAATTCTCGCTTCACCTGGACACTTCTATGTTCTATCCTCACAAGGCCAGGAGATGGCAGGCTATCCAACTATATTCTCGATGACTATCAAAACATCCATTGCATCGACAACGACCTTTCGTTCGTAGAGCCTGTCGTCTCTTCGTTTTTATCCCGCACAGTCTATTTCTGCTGCGTCCTTTTTTGTCTTTTTCCTCTAGAAGCACCCCTCAATCGTGGGGTGCTGCAAGAATTTTCTAATTTAGATCCTTATGCGATCATTGAAGGATGGATAGACGACCTCATCCAGAAAGAGCAAGAGTATATCGATTTATTCACCGAAGACGAGCGAAAAAGACTTTACGAAGAAGACCCCAACAATGCCTTTATTCCCACTATTTTATTTCGAGAAGGGACAATCGCCACCCTACACTTCCAGTTTTTACGTCTCCAACAGATCATTAGCCTTTCTCTAGAAAAAGAGAAACCTCTGACAATAGGCGATCTCCTCAAAGAGCTCATTAGCCTAAGAGAAGAGTCGATTGGACCTTATGTGTATAAATCCTACCTGAACACATTCGAATCACCGGAAAAAAAGTTGCAAAAAGCAACTTCAAGGGTTCAAGAAAAATCGATGACATCGATCCAATACCATGAAGCCTGCTTAGGAAAAATCCCTTCGATTAAAGAGATAGAGCAGGCTAAGCTTTTTTCCATTGAAGAAGCACGTAAAGAGTTTTTATGCACTATTTTCGAAAAAAACTCTTTGTTCGTTACTGTGAAAAATCAAGGCACGGCCATCCAAGCCAATTTTAAGGATTTAAATCAAAATTACTCAAGACAAACGCTAGTGCTGCGGGCCCTATTAGAACAAGCCAAGGCTTCTTCAAAAAACATCCGCAGCCTGATCATTCATCATAGCCACCTGCTCACCTCAACCCTCTTAGAGCCCTTTCTTTTCGAAGGATTAGAGGTGCTAGATCTTCGGTATTGCACGCAGATTGGAAATAGCGCCCTTCGCCATATCGAAAAAAAATGCCCTCACTTAAAAATTCTCCTCCTTTCTGGCTGTACAAGATTAACGGAGATCAGTGGTACATCTTATGGCATTTCCCGTTTATTAAAATTCCCAAAACTGGAGCATTGTGATCTGAGCCATTGTAGTGAGCTTCGTCTATTGAAGCTGGATGCTCCTTGTCTACAAAAACTAGAATACAAACATAGTCCACTCCAACTCGCAGGAATAGAGCTTACCCATGCCCCTTTTTGGCGCACCTTGTCTACTGAAAAAGGGATTCTTCTTGAAAACGATTCTGTCAAAGCACTCGAATTTCTCCAAAAAATATTAAAACTTCAGATCCAGGCCTATGGGGAAAACCATCCCATTTTGGCCGCCACCTACGACGCTATCGGCCTTGTCCATAACAGCTCTGGGAAATACGACAAAGCGCTCGTATCCCACCAAAAAGCTTTGCAAATTAAGCACACAGCGCTGGGCGACAAGCATCCCGATGTCGCCACAAGCTACAATTACATCGGCAATGCCTATAACGGTCTCAGGGATTACGAGTCAGCTCTAAAATACCACAAAATGGTTTTGGAGATCAGACGCGAGGTTCTCGGCGATAAACATCCCGACGTAGTCACAACTTACAACAATATTGGCGCTGTCTCTAGAAATCTCGGATATCACAACGAAGCGCTTGACTATTTCAAAAAGAGTTTGATGATTGGATCTGAGGTGCTGGGAGACAAACACCCCAATGTAGCAGCGATCCACAGCAATATCGGCGGAGTGCATGACAGTCTCGGGAGTGTTACAAAAGCGCTAAAGCATCATCGAAAGGCTTTGGATATTCGACTCGAAGTTCTGGGAAAAAAACATCCCGATGTCGCCGCAAGCTACAACAACCTTGGCTTAGTCTATCGAAACCGCCGCTGCGATTATGACCAAGCAATGGAGTGCCAAAAAAAGGCTTTGGAAATTAGACTCGAGGTGCTCGGT
>JABDFE010000037.1 GCA_013286675.1 Chlamydiota bacterium | reverse complement strand
CCATCATTTTTAAAACCTCTTTCACAGTGAGCTGCTCATGCGTTTTAAAAAGTGCAAGAATCGCAAGTTCGAGTTCGCCAAATATCCGTTTTTTTGTCATAACGCCAGAGATTACTACAATCGTAGTATTTTAGTCAACCGATGAACTGTTTCCATCTTGGAAATAGTTGCGGCAAGACAACTCCACATCTAGTGAAAATCGAGCATTAGATTCCAATTTTTTTGCAGATTTCATCAAAATCTTTGGCTTTGATACTCTTCCCCTTTCTTGCGCTTTCCATTGCTTTTCGCGTAGTTTTATTGGGTTTTTTTACTTTTTCGGGATAGATCTTTTCAGCAATACATTCCATCACAAACTCCCGAATGGAAACACCCTCGGCAGCCGCTAACATCTTTATTCGCTTGTGATCCTTTAATCCAACATCAATTGACATCCTGGTGGTTTTTGCTGTATGCGCAGTCATATTCACTTCCTTTGTAAGCTTGATTATTCACACAAATGTTCATATAAGTAAATATGATCTTAACAGGCAGATATGTTATATCCTCCCGTCCAGCACCTCTTCAAGTACTATTTTAGTTTTGCTCAGAATAAAAAATATTCTTCTTATAACTTTTAATGAGCTCCCACCTATAATGAGAAGGTATGAAAATTGTGTTGAAAAAAGTTCGTGTCCACAATCTCAAAGATGTCGATCTGGAGCTCGAGCCCAATCAGTTCATTGTCTTTTCTGGAGTCTCGGGATCGGGCAAGTCTTCGCTTGCCTTCGATACGATTTATGTCGAAGGGCAAAGGCGGTATGTCGAATCGCTGTCTGCTTATGCAAGAAGACATCTTGGTGATTTTCCCAAGCCGAATGCTGAATTGATCTCGGGGATTTCTCCCACGATTGCGATTGAGCAGAAAACGGCTGGTCGGAGCCCAAGGTCAACGGTTGGCACGATGACCGGGATTTATGATTTTTTAAGGGTACTGTTTGCTAGGGCGGCTGTGGCTCACTGCCCTATCAGCGGAGAAGTCGTTGCCCCGCAAAGCACGCTGCAAATCATGGAAGCAATAGAAGCACTTCCAAAAGGAACGCGTCTGTTGATTTTAAGTCCGTTTGCGAAAGCTAAAAAGGGAGAATTTAAAGACGATTTTGCAGAGCTTTTACGAAGGGGTTTTACTCGGATTCGCTTAGATGGCACTGTTGTTGAGCTGACTGAGGAAATTCGCGTTGATAAACAAAAACCTCATGATATCGATATTGTGATCGATAGAATTGCTCTTCCTGATAATGACCGGATTAAAGAGGCAGTGACTCAGGCACTCGATTTTGGGAAAGGGATCATGAGTATTTTCAACCCTGACACCAAAGAAGAGACGCTGTTTTCTCAGCACGCCTATGCCTTTAAATCAGGTCTTTCGTATCCACCTCTAGAGCCGCATGACTTTTCATTTAACCATCCGCTTGGCATGTGTCCATCTTGTCAGGGGCTTGGCGTGACACGGACATTTAATCTAGATTTAATCATCAAGCCTGAGTTTAGCATCGCCGATGACTGCTGCTCGGTGGCTCCCTCGTATACCACGGTGCGGTATGGCAATATCTATAACAATCTGGCAAGAATTTTAAAGTTCGATATCAAAACTCCGTGGAAAAAGCTATCTGATGAGGCAAAGCACGCTTTCCTCTATGGCCTGCCTGACAAATGGGTCCGGATGAACTTCGTCCATCCGCATAAAAAATCTCGCTGGATGGAATATGTCAAATGGCGCGGGGTACTGAATGAAGCGTTTGACAGATACCAAGCAGCGACAAGTGAAACCTATCGCGAAAATATGCACGAACTGATGGAGCAATCGGTCTGCCCCTCTTGCAAAGGGAGCCGTTTAAAACCGTACGCTTCTGCAGCCAAGCTTAAAGGGAAAACGATTGCAGAAATCACTGCTCTTTCGATCGATGAAGCCGCCGAGTTTTTTAAAGATGTCATCCGCACGAAAATCTCCGAAGAACTTTTGAAGGAAATCGTTGAGAGGCTCCGCTTTTTACTCGGGGTCGGCCTGAGCTACATTACGCTAGAGAGGTCTTCACCAACTTTATCTGGAGGAGAATCTCAGCGGGTCCGTTTAGCTTCTCAGATCGGATCAGGCCTTGTCAGCACTACGTATGTGCTCGATGAGCCTTCCATTGGTCTTCATCCGATTGACAATGCGAAATTGCTTCTGACGCTCAAGACACTGCGGGATAAAGGCAATACTGTCATTGTGGTTGAACACGATGCCGAGACGCTTTTTGGAGCCGATTGGATTGTCGATATCGGACCGCTCGCTGGAGAAAAAGGAGGAGAAATTCTCTATTCAGGGCCTGTAAAAGGGTTATTAAAATGCCCCAGCTCTCTAACTGGAGGTTATCTTTCCGGCAAACTCAAAATCCCGATCCCGAAAGAAAGACGCAAACCCTCTAAGAATAAAATCTCCATCAAAAAAGCTGCGCACCATAATCTGCAAAAAATCGATGTCGATTTTCCTCTCGGAGTTTTTATTGCTGTGACGGGAGTCTCGGGATCTGGAAAATCGTCTCTGATTTCTGATCTGTTATATCCGGCTCTTTCTAATCACTTGCATAGTTCTCGTTTACCTGTGGGGAAACACCAAAAAATTGAAGGACTCGACCTCATTGACAAAGTGATCGCGATTGATCAAACCCCGATTGGAAGAACTCCCCGCTCGAATCCTTCCACTTATATCAAATTGTTTGACGATATCAGAGATCTTTTCAGCCAGCTTCCGGAGAGTATTGCAAATGGATTTAAACCAGGTCGATTTAGCTTCAATGTGAAAAAAGGCTCCTGTCCTCATTGCAGCGGCATGGGCATGATCAAAATCGACATGGATTTTTTAGAAGACGAGTGGGTCACCTGTACCCACTGCAAAGGAAAGCGGTTTGATGAAAAAACACTTTCTGTTCTCTACAAAGGAAAAAGTATCCACGATGTGCTCGAGATGAGCGTGGTGGAGGCGGCAGAGTTTTTCTCCGCAATGCCGCATATCAAAGTCAAACTCGAAACACTGCTCCGCGTCGGTCTTGATTATCTTCGCCTGGGGCAGCCGTCTCCGACACTCTCTGGCGGTGAAGCCCAGCGGATCAAGCTTGCCAAAGAGCTCTCCCGGCCATCCACTGGAAAAACCTTTTATATTCTCGATGAGCCGACAACCGGTCTTCATTTCCATGACATTGGCAAGCTGATTGAAATCTTGCAATCGCTGGTCAGTCGCGGCAACACCGTCCTTGTGATCGAGCACAACATGGATCTTGTCAAAACAACCGATTGGATCATCGAGCTCGGACCTGAGGGAGGACCTGGCGGAGGAAAACTCGTTGCAGAGGGCTCTCCTGAGAAAATTGCTCAGGGAAAAACGGCAACAGCTACTGCTCTGAATGAGCTGTTCGAAGCTCCGACTGTGGGCAAAACAGCCGTCAAACCGCTAGAACATATTATCGTTGAAGGCGCCTGTCAAAATAATCTGAAAGACGTTTCCGTTCAAATCCCTCGGGGAGAAATCACCCTTTGCACAGGACCGTCTGGTTCTGGAAAAAGCTCATTTGCCTTTGAAACCATCTACGCAGAAGGCCAAAGGCGGTATGTCGATTCGATGTCGCCGTTTGCAAGGCAGTTCATCAAGCAGATGTCGAAACCCAAAGTCGAATACATCGATGGCCTCTCTCCTGCCATTGCTATCGAACAAAAAAGCCATGCTGGCAATCCCCGCAGTACAGTCGGGACGATGACCGAGGCGTACGACTTCATTCGAATCCTCTATGCGTATTTAGGGATTCCTTATTCTCCAGATACAGGCGCAAAAATCGTGGCGATCAGCAAAGAGTACGTTGTTGAAAAATTGTTAGAGCTTCCGGAAAAAACCCGCCTTCAAATTCTTTCACCGCTTCAACTGAAAAAAGAGACCTTTGAACAGCTGAAAGACCGGCTGCAAAAGCAAGGCTACCTGCGCATCCGTCTCAATGGCACCTATTACGAGCTCGATGAAACTATCCCGTTCGATAACAATCGCAAAAATGCCCTTTTTCTCGTTGTTGATAGGTGTGTTGTAGGCCCTGATAGCCGCAAACGTTTATTAGAAGCAATCGAGCATGCTTCTCAATCGAATGGCAGCCTCTATGTCGATGCGGCAGGAAAAGATCTTTTCTTTAACTTGAGTTTTGCCGATCCCACCACGGGAAAATCGTATCCATCGATCACACCGCACACGTTTTCTTTCAATACCGAACAAGGGATGTGCCCCGATTGTTTGGGGCTAGGATTCCAATACGGGATCGATCTGCTGCGTAACCGCGAACTGGCAACGCTTTCGATTACAGGCCTGATGCGCGCTCTATGGCAAGACACGTCGACACCTGAAGCGATCCGATTTGTGCAAGCTATGCTAGATAAATACGATATCGACCCATATGAGCCTCTAAAAAAGCTCCCTCCCGAACACTTGCAGCTCTTTTTGCAGGGCCCGATGGAATGGAAAGGATATCAATGGCTGGGACTGAATCTCGTGCTCGGAAAAGCCGCTAAAATCCGTGCAGACCTCCGGGACTACCTCTCGCCTCTTTTAACAGAGACAACTTGCCTTTCTTGCCAAGGCTCAAGGCTCAATAACCTGGCCCGCCATGTAAAAATCGAAAATTGTTCTGTTGCAGACTTCTGCAAACTCCCGATCGATGAAGCTCTTGAGTTTCTGGGTAAATTGTCCGCGCCTGAATTTCTTGAAGAGACCCACCGGCAACTCCATCACCGTCTCCACTTTTTAGAGGCCATTGGCCTTGGGTATCTTTCGTTAGAGAGAAGCGCTCCCACCTTGAGCGGTGGAGAAACCCAGCGGATCCGCCTTAGCAGGCAGCTCGGCAGCGGCCTGACAGGATGCCTCTATGTCCTCGATGAACCGACCATTGGGCTTCATCCCCTAGATAATGAGCTGCTAAATCAAGCACTACTGAAACTCCGGGATATGAATAACACCCTTGTGCTGGTTGAGCACGATCCACTCACGATTGGGATTTCCGACTATATTTTAGACTTTGGCCCCAAAGCCGGCAAAGAAGGCGGTAAGATTACAGCCCAAGGAACCCTTCCAGAAATTTTGAAAAATCCCCATTCGCTAACAGGGGCTTATTTAAGCGGCAGAAAACAAGTTCCCGTGCCAAAATCCCGCAGAAAGCCCAAAACTTTTTTCACCCTAAAGCACTGCCAGCTCCACAATCTGAAAAATTTTGATATCGATATCCCCATCGCCCTATTTTCCTGTATTACTGGCGTTTCTGGCAGCGGAAAATCGACCCTTTTGCACGACATCTTAAAACCCGCTATTGAAAAAAATATCGAAGCGACCCCATTTAACAAACTGATCGTCTTAAGCCAAAATCCGCTTGGCCAAACCAACCGATCTGACGTCTCGACCTATGTCGAGCTGCTTTCGCCCTTGAGACAGCTGTTTGCCACTATCCCAGAAGCTAAGACAAAAGGACTCCAGGCCAAGCATTTTAGTTTTAACCACCGCCGTGGGATGTGCCCCTCTTGTTATGGGATTGGCACCAAAGCCATTCAGCTTCAGTTCCTTCCAGCGGTGAAAATGACCTGCGAAGCTTGCCAAGGCTACCGACTAAACCCCTTAAGCTTAAGCATTTACTTCAAAGGCAAGCACATGGGGCAGATCCTCCAAATGACCGTGAAAGAGGCTAGGGAGTTTCTAGATGCTTTCCCTAAGATCGTCAAGATCCTCGATACCCTCATTGCAGTCGGCCTAGATTACCTCCAGTTAGGCCAGGAGATCGCTACCCTCTCTGGAGGGGAACAACAGCGTATAAGGCTATCCAGGGAGCTGGCTAAACGGTCGACTGGCAAGACCCTCTATCTGCTGGATGAGCCCACCATAGGCCTCCATAGCGACGATATCGTCAAACTCCTGACCATCTTTCATGAGCTGGTAAGTCGTGGAAATACCCTCGTCCTTATCGAGCACAATCTGGACGTCATTTCCAATGCCGATATGATCTTTGACCTAGGACCTGGGGCTGGTGAAAAAGGGGGGTATTTAGTCGCCCAGGGCACCCCCGAAGAACTCGTCAAAAATAAGCATTCCGTCACAGGCCGTTTTCTCAAAGAAAAACTTGACAAATCTCCCCTTTGATTTTTAATCAGTTAAAAAGCCAATTATACCGGATTCGGTATAGTATAAATAAATTTAATCATAATATAAATTGATAATTACTACAATTTTGTTTATAATATTATTATAAATTTTAACAAGGTAATAACATGTCGGTAAATAAAACGCCAGATTCACTATTTAAAAGCATTAAAACATTTTCAGATGTCCCTAAACCTGCTGAAAATCAACCCGAGTCACTGCAGAATGAACGGGGTGAGCTGCTTCCCATTAATCTCCTTGCTCAATCTGAAGCTCCTGTCGAACTCATCGATTCAATCACAACCATCCGGGTACAAAATTTACTCAAAGACACCTCACGCTCAACATTTGATAAATTGAAAAGCCTTCTCCCGATCCCCGACTCCCTTGCCCCCATTATCAACATGTTTTTTTCTAAGAAAACAAAAGCTGGTGTTGAAGTTAGCATTGAAAATAACTCCTTTAACCTGACAGCAGAGCTCAAAATGCCAGGTCAAGGCACTAAATTCACAGCAATACTCAGCGTGCCAATGACCGCACAATCCAAAAAAGAGTCCGTGACCGAGCTTCATCCTGCTATCACTGGACTACTCAGTAAAGCGCTAAATCCTTTAGTAGCAGAAGAGCAAGATCTTATTAAACTGATTTCAACTCTCCCTTCCGAAATGATGAGCTTCGTCTGGTCGAACGGATATGCTGGTATCGGTGTTACTCTACCCAATGGCGCTACCCTGAATTTAAAACTTAAAATACCAACATCAGAAGAATCAGCCCAAACCCCTGATGTGGTAAGAACTTTCCTGAAGTCTATTCTTAAAGAGAACTATGCAAGCATCGAGACTTTGCTCAATAAAGATATGATTTTCAATTGGGATGGATCGACTTCTCGATTTGAGATTCGATTCCCTCAGCAATTGGCTATCCATATCAAAAATATCAGCTTAAATATCTCTAATGGTTGGATTAGAAAAATCGTTGAAGGATTTAATATCGACTCGACGATTATCATTCCTTCAACTATCCGAGGAAAAATCGATTTCAAAAACCCTTCGATCCAATTCGATGAAGGGACGACTTTCATTGGAAAGAGAGCTCCTGATATCACAATAGACCGCATCTCATACAACCCTGACACTGAAAAGATGTTTTTGACCCTCAAACACCCGTTGATTCCAGATACCTTCTTAAAAGATATGGAATTCGATATGAAAGAAAAGCCTCTTGAGAAAGATGCTGTGGAGAGACCTAACATCGTTAAATTTGAGTGCATTCCTATTGATACTAAAAAAAATACCCCAATTCCAGAGGTTCCAGTTGCAAAAACTCAAAAAGAAACCGTTTCCGTGTTTGAAAGCCTCAAACAAATAATCAAGATTCCTGAAGCTTTAAAACCTGTACTCGATATCTGTTTAGCGGATCAAACGAAGATCGATGTTAGCGTTGGCATTGAAGACAATCTCACCGTTTCTGTGAACAATTTAAATATTCCGAGACTCGGCATTAGTGGCAAGGCATCTCTCTCAATTCCGACACAAGTCCAAGCAGAAGCTGAGGCAATGCCTGTTAAACTACATCCAACAATTGATAGCCAGCTTGCTAAGCTTTTGACTCAAGAACTTAAGCCTTTAGAAGAAACGACGTTATTGACTAACCTTATCGATCTAGCTCTGAGGATGCCGAACCAAGATATGTATGTGATGTGGGAAGGCGGTATGGGTCTTGCACAATTAGTCATTACCCTCCCAGGCGGAATGGTCTTAAAACTCGAATTAGATGTGCAGGAAAGAGATATTCTGCGCACGAAACTAACCGAGATCCTTGGATCTCAGTTTGCTGCGGATTTCGAACCGTTATTAAATCAGACTTTCAATTTCAATTGGAATGGAGCAACTAAAGAATTTAGCCTCAAATTCCTTCAGCAGCAGAAGCTTGCTATCAAGTCGGTAAAGCTGAAAAAAGGCGGATTCTTTCAAAATATGCTCAGAAAATTCGTCAGCTGGATCACTAGAAACCGTGTGATTACTCTTCCAAAAGAAATCCATGGAAAAGTGAATTTTGAAACAGCCTCAGTTGAGTTTCAAAAAGGAACTTCTTTTACCGTCCATACAGCTCTAGGCCTCTCAAAGAAATTAGGGCTCCGACTGCTTTCTTTTGCAAGAGACAACATGATTGATATCGGCTTCCGCTGCTTTGGATCTCAAGCCATTGAGATTGACACACGAACATCCAATGTCGAAACTGCTCAACTAGCAATCCTCGAAAATACAGCTCTTGCAAAGCAAGAACATCGAAACCGCGAGTAATTTAGAAAGGCCCTAATTAGGGCCTTTTCCTCTAAATCAGCTTACTCAGCGGCTTTAATATCTACTGCAAATTTCCCATTGCCAACTTTGCCGCTTTTAACAAGCTCAATCATTTTTTCCATGCTTGCAACAAATGTTGCTGCCCATTCTTCGTAGCTATTGCTTTGTGCGCCGGTTGGAGGAACAACGGCTTCAAGTTCTTGTAATTCCTTGCACGCAGGGCAGAGAAATCTTCCACTAAACTTAACTTCTTTCAGTTCACTTCCATTGGCATTCAGAAATGAAGCAACGCATACACAAGCCAAAAAAGCAGTTTTCGCAATCATGTTCATAACATTCCTCAAATTGAAATAGGTTTAAAAAACACGGCCTACATTCTACAAAGAGTAAAAATATTCCTCAAGGGTTCACCTAAATATTCATGAAAGAGTATGATCTTGCTCTATGTTTAAAACGAAAAATTCAGTCTTTTTTATTGCTGTACTTGTATCTTTATTCCTCTCTTGCAGTAAAATGGAAAGAGCGATGAGTAAGAAAGATCAAAACTTAAGAGTTACCATTAAGATGGAGCCGATCTCATTGGATCCTCGGAAGGGAAATGATTTGATCG
>JABDFE010000036.1 GCA_013286675.1 Chlamydiota bacterium | reverse complement strand
GATTAAAACGATAGACGATGACAGTTCCATCCTGCTCAGCGACGTAACGTTTGCCGTCTTGTTCAATGAGATAGGGATTTAGGCTGAGTTTCCAGCCGCAACCGAGGTCTCCTTGGAGGGGATTTTGGCTGTTATAGTTTCGGCGTATTTCTAAAGGAAAAGGGCCTGGCAATGTGAGATCGACTTCATCGATGTAAAAAGCTCCTGAGACTATATCGACAGGGTCTGCAACAGAGTCTAATTTAGTTTTGTACCAAGGTCTAACATCGGCTTTCTGCTGATTTGAAACTTGCAATGGTATAAAGCTATTATAGAGAGCCGTTTGAGGAACTGGCATAAAAGCATATCCATTGAGACTAGGAACTAGTTGTCCTTGGAGATTATTTGAATAGAAATAGCTTGGTGATAAAGAAGATCCACTTCCGCCCTGAAGCACTATGCTGCCATTGGAGATGAGACTGGCAAATACATCTGGGTGAGAAATGAGGGTGCCCATTTCTGAATAGGTGGGTGTGCCTTGTCCATTGGGTTTTTGGCTCGAAGTAAAGCCAGGGGTCATAAAAGCATAGGCAAAATCGCTTAAGCTATTTTCAAATTTTAGGATGTTTTTGGTTGTTTCCCATTGTCCAGGTGAAGCTGCTTTTACATCACGATAATCAAGTCCTTTAAGCTGGGCACGATGCATGAGCTGCACTGCATCAGGTTTTTTATCTGCCTCAGCAAAGCCTACACTACTAAATTCAAGGAATCCGGTTCCTGGCAGCAGGTTCTTCTGATGTTCCTGATGTGCTAATTGAAGAAGTTTGACTGTAGAAATGGCATATGGATCCTCAAAAATCTCTTTTAAAATTTGATGCTCATAAGAAGATTGATTGGCCATATTCAACACTGCAAATTGTCTAACAGCAGTACGCATTTCCTGGTTCCAAACAATAGGGTAGAGATTTGGAGATAGCGGCTGACCGATCCATGCCATGTCGACCTGAGGAAACAGTAAATTGGAGGTTCCTTTGGTATCAGGTGAAAACTTGGCAAGACCTGCTGCAAAAATGGTGATCGGTTTGACTTTGTGCAGATTTACTAGAGTTTGTTCCGCACGACAACATTTTTCAAAATAAGAAGCTGCGATATAGGCAAGAAGGGCCCACGATCGCCCTTCCGCAGCATCTTGTTCCATCAATTTCTTGTAAAATAAAGAAGTGGTTTCCGAGCTAGCTCCACCACAATGAAAACAAAGAGCTGCAGTCACTCCTTTGGTAATTGAGAATGTTTGTTGATGTTGCGAATCATAAAGAACTTTAATATCAACGACAGAATTTGCAGAATACGGCCCTAAATTAAAATAACAACCATCGAATGTTAAAACCTCTGGAGCTGGAAGATCCAGAGTGATACCGCTTTCGGGGTTATTTCCAAAAAGCATAAAATAGCTACCAGCGTTGCTTCTTGTAAACCGCATGAAATAAGGTGTGTTGTTAAGGGCAGCCACAAACGGACTGAAGAAATTTTGATTTTGTGGATTCCCTTTTTCAGAAATGCGAATACTTACCTGAGCAAATAAAGCCTTATTGCTGCTTAGTTTTGTGATGAAAGTAGGCTCTTTAGTAACAAGAGGACGTGGAAAGTCTTCCCACGAAGAAAACTGTTTTTTGATAAGGGTTCGATGTATGCCGACATCCGTCAAAAATAGGCCCTGTTTTTTCAGCTCTTCTTCTACAAAGCGAATAAACAATACCCCAGCAGTATCATCTCCATCTGCTCCGATCCGATCTAAGATTTTTTTATCGTTCTTGAGATAACGTAAAACCCATCGATCAGCGCTTGCATAGTCCTTTGGCAGAAGACTGTATAAATCGTGGCCTTCTGTAATTTGAACTTCTTTCATCCAAGGGAATAATGAGATCCACTTTTCTCCATTGAAAAAGACTACCCAAGGATATTGAAGTAAAACGTCTTCTTCTCCTGGGAATTGTGTGAATAACATTTTTTCTACAAAAGCCTTTGGGAGAGAAACAGGCCCTCCAAAGGCATAGACTGCTTTATAGCCTGCTTGTCTTAATAAATAGATCAGCAGGGAGCATTGCTCCCAAGCCGAGCCTTGTTTTTCTAAAAAAGTCGAGAATGCGGTTCTGTGAATTTTAGGCGCAGCCAACATTCCATTATCATAGGATAGAAATGGGTCAATGAGATTTATTTCGTTATAGACAAATTGTGCAAGGGCCAAGGGATCTTTTTTCAGTTCTTCGACAAATTGATCTAGCTTTGGAAAACGTTCAACTTGCTGCCCAAAGTCAGATGGCAAAGTTTCTTCTTTAATAAAAGGAGCAATTTTACGAGGAAACTTAGTAAATGCCCTATCGATAGCAGAAAAACCGGGCTTGGAGAGTTCTCTCAACTGCCAAGGAGGGGGCTCCGTGAATTGGCTTTTATAAAGAGAATCACCTCCATCTAAAGAGATATTGAACTGAAACTTTGAGTTTGTTCCTTTTTGTGCAATGACCATTGAGAATGGGCAACTCGGATCAGGGGCAACTGTAAGATATAGATGTAGTCCAAATTGGGTTGTCAGCTTGGTTTCTGGAACTAGAAGCATTCCATCTTTCATTACATAGCTTTCCCAAGCCGGAGTTTTTTTCTGAGGAAGTTCAATTTTTTCCTCATAAACAGTCTTGCCTTCTTCGAAAACCTGAACAATGAGATGAGAAGGGATTTCGTCGCTTTGAACTAAAAATCGGTAGAATTGGCCTAAATAGAGGGTGAAATCTTTATCCTCTTTCCCAGATTGGCTGTCTAATGGAGCAGCAAATGGGCGAGGCTCTTTCTGCAAAAGACCTTGGATAAAGATATTGGGATTTAATCTTAAATCGCTCTTATAAAAGAGTTCCCTTCTCAGCTTTTCACGAGCAGCAAGATCTTCTGAAGAAAGGGGAGGGGAGGACTGGGTGTTTGGATTTGCAAATATCAAAATAGGAAAGAGGATCCAGAACTGGAGAAAACGGCTGGTTCTCATATAAACTCGCTTTGTAAGATGACTTCAGATTTTGACGAATAGGATCGGCTGTCATCTGGCCCATCCTATCTAGGCGCGGTCTTTATATTTTCTACATGCAAACTTCCATTTGTCTTAGGGATTCTAATCAGACAGCAAAAGAAGTCAATTAAATCTCGTTGTTCGAAAAAGATTTTATGGAATACAAGAATTGGACAGTTGCGGAGTTTCAGGTGTTACAGCCGCACAAAAAAGAACAACAACACCAAACACAAATAGGAGAATTGATATGGTGAATAAGAAATTCATGAGCTTAGACAAAATTAGGAATTTTAAAAGGTTTTTCATTGAAAGAAAGATGTCTATGGCAATCAGTTTAGCTATAGCAGGATTGTTCACCTCTCTGCTTGCTGACAAAGATTTCATCATGAATCTGGATGAAAGCTGTCATACATTATGGCTCAATGGAGGTGTTATTATTGCGTTCATTTTGTCAATATGGCGTAAGCTAAAGCCACTTACAAAAAAGATGTGCTGCATAAGTTTTGAGTTTCTGGCAAGAGTTGTATTTGTTTATGCTTCTGGAAGTGCCATCTGGTTTCTTTTAGCTAGGTTTTTTAAAAAACTGAAGTACTTTCAGCCAGGAGATTTGGCTTTTGGAGCTTTTCTGGCCGTATTTTGTTCGTATTTTATGATGTCCCTAATATTACTCTACCCAGTCTTTAAAAACCATAAAGCAACCTTCTTGCGATGGAGGAAAACCACGGTCTTATATTCTATGCAGCCAAAGAAAAAGACTTCTTCCATTTCGAAGAGCAGTAAATTAATGATAGATGGAAATGTTTTGCGTTAAAAAATTTGTACGCGTTCACGGGGGTATAGGGGGGTATTTTTAGAAGCCGCTTGATACTCACACAAAAACAGGTGGGGCAGGTCCTTTTTCAAGACGAGAGTAAAACACCCGTGTTAGATACTCAAAGACATTTCCAGCTCGCTGCTTAAGAGTACAAACTACTGTCATGATTCGTTCACTGTATTTGATACCCCATTCAGATTGGCTCCCATTAGAGAGCTTTCTTGCAATAACAAAAGGACGAAGTCCTCTTTCAGCAAGATTGTTTGTCGGCTCGACCCCTTCTTGCTCTAAAAAGGTCCATAGAGTTGCAAATCTGTCTAGTAAACCACAGCATAGAGCTTGGCTTTTACTTCCTATTTGTTCTGCGCCTGCTCCGACGGTGAGAGCATCATTGATATTCTGAATATGATTTTCCACGGCTTTTTGGAGTTCAATAAGTCGATCATTTGAGCCACTTGGTCAGGTGGTACAAAAGCTCTGCTATGCCCAGGATGACCTGGCTGGCCACCTTGTTTTCGGCTTGAGGGCGTAGAGTCTCTTTTTTGGTGAAAAGGATCTTGTGATGGCAGTTTAGAACTATTCTTAGAATTGGTCTTGAGTTGTTCTCTTAGTGATTTGATTTCAGCTCTGAGAGCTTCGACTTCCTTAAGCAGCTCGAAGTAAAGCTTTTTCCAGTTGATCTGCGATTCGTCTTCCATGGACGAATGAATGTACACTATTAAAGATTTTAATGCTAGCCCCTATACTCCCGTGAACGCGTATTTCTACTTTAGCCAGAAGCGATGCTGGTACAACATCCATTCTTGCAGAGATCTCGCCAGTTTTAACAAGCCTACTGCCTTCCTCCAAATAACTGTTAAATTGTTGCTTAAATGAATCAGAATCTTCTCCGCATATGAAGCCATTTGAATGGAATTTCATCCAGTCCCAATCAATATTTTGTATCCCAGTCTCAGGAGAACGATATTCAGAGCTTGTCAGTACAATAGTAAAGTTTGGTGAAGGAACATAGTTTAAATCTAGTTTTCCAATATTTTGTGTCATAATAAAATATCGTTTTGTTGTTAATTGGTAATAATATTAGCTTTTGTTCATTTTTTGGTCCAATTATAAAAATAATAATAAACACAAAAATTATTTTGCATTAAAAACGATATTAAATAACAATAACTTGTATAAAAGGAATGATGGCTAGCTCAAGGGCTATCCTAAAAATGCTTGTTGGAGCTGCTGAATGTAGCTTTTTATAACTTTTATTGTTATATTTGCCTTATGTCAGGAACCATTTGAGGTGATATTATGACCAGTTTGATGCAGGAATCTAGAAAAAAAAATTCCCTTATTAAAAAAAATATTACTTTTACAACCTTTCACAAAAACGATGAAGTGCTAGCTCGATTGCTCGAAACCTATTTTTTTGAAATAGTTCAACCTCTTTACGGAGACCAAAGAGAGCCTTTGAGGAAAATTAAAGAAGGAATGGACCGAATCTGTGAGTTCTGCTTTTATTCAGGAAAAATGGCCGGAATGGTGGTTTATAAAAACCATCTTAGTGATGAATTCCTTGAAGATGGGATTGCAAAAGGGATCGAAATCAAAACTGTTTTTTTAGTTGATAAGAACGCGAAAACCGCAGGAACAATATTTAAGTGTTTGGTGGGTAGAGCATTTCGTTATGCGGTTAAAATAAAAGGCTCTTGCCTTTTTGCTACTGTTTCAGCTCAAAGACCGGAAGTGCTTCGCCTGATGCTCAAGCTAGGGTTTAAAGTTGTACAAACCTTGCCAGGAAAGTACATTGAGGGAATTAACGAGTACTTAATTCACCATCCCAGTCCTGCGGAAATGCTCGATCAAATTAGCTGAAACTTCTGCAATATTGTCTGTAACTCTGATAAGATCGACTAATTCTTTGGGAGAGAGATTTTGATCAAATATAGAGTGTTGTAACCACTTGATCAGTCCTTCCCAAAATTCCACCCCAATCAGATAGAGAGGCAGGCAGGGGATCATTCCCGCTCTCATTGCAATTATCACCTCAAAAAGTTCATCGAGCGTTCCTACGCCACCAGGGAAATATACGTAGGCTTTTGCGTAATTCAAAAAAGTCGCCTTTCGCGAAAAAAAGCTAGAAAAATAAAAGGCGTGATCTGTACGGACAAACTCGTTTTTCTTCTCATAATTGGGAATTTTAAGACACAAACCAATAGAAGCCCCGGTTCCTTGAAAAGCCCCCCTATTGGCAGCCTCCATGATTCCACCACCACCTCCAGTGATGATAGCAATTCCTGCGGAGGATAAATGCAGAGCCAGCTCATGTGCCTTAATATAGTAGGGATTCATCACATCGTCCGCACCCGAACCAAAAATCGCTACAGACATCAAGGAAGGGCCTAAGCCTTGCTCTGCTCTAACTATCTCTTGTGCAATGATGTTTGCATTCATCTCATACTTTATGCTTTATTTCGTTCTTCTTCGTTTTGTCCCAAAAAGCAGATTGCAAATCGATCTCTAATTTTCCCGCTAACTGTACAAGATAGGACAATACGTCAGCCATCTCTTCCTCAATGGCCTTTCGTTTTGTCAAATCATTTTTGACTGTCATTGATTCCTGCTCCGAAAGCCATTGAAAACACTCTGTTAGCTCCCCTACCTCTGCCGAAAGGGCCATCACAAGGTTTTTAGGTGTGCGATAGCGATCCCAGTTACGTTCGGCAATAAAATGATCCAAATAATCTTTCATTTCTTCAAATGTATCAGACTGATTCATTTTTACCTCTTTTTAACGAAAGAACGAGCAACAATCCTACAATGCTTTGAGGTATTAGTAAATAGTAAATATTGTTAATACTAATAAAAATTAGAATCAGTGGACCAGTCAATTCTGTCAACGATCTTAAAGATTCCAAAAACCCAAAAACAGTCCCCTGTTCATGGGTCTTGGCTTGCTGACTAAAAAAGACATACCAGAGAGGCAGGACGACTCCTCCGATAAGGGTAAAATGCATAAATGAGGTAGCAATAGCAATGTTCCCAAAAATAACGGAATAGAGCCAGTCAAAAACGAACAAGACTGCGATCACTAAAGTGAGGAGCGGCAGGGCTCGTGCAGGAGAAAACGAGTAAATTCGACAGAAGATCGCCCCGGCCAAAAAGGAAAGGCCTATTACAAGGAAAAAGTAGTTCAAAAGTTTCGCTTCACTTGAGTGTGCTTCTACGAGGTAGGTCAACAACCACCATCCGCTATTCAAGATATAAAAAGAAAAAAGAAGTCGAATGGAAGGTCCGTTAGAGAATTTTTTCAAAAGAGTTTTGAAAAAATGCGAGGAAATATCTCTATGGCTCTTATCTCTCTGATCAGTAAACAAAAATACACAGGCAAGAAAGGTAACCAATTCTACGAAATGAATAAAATAGGATGAATATCTCTCAAATAAGTGAAGATTAAATGAAAGAACGATAAAAGGGAGTGGTAGCACAAGAAAAGTGTTAATAATATTAGGCTCCTGATTCCGTTTCAATTGAACATCGCAATAGGCAGCTCGAGCAATAGGGGCGATATTGCCCAACATTCCGCTGATTACTATGGCGGGCCAAAACCATCCAGCCTCGAGGAGGGGGAGCGAAAGCATCGAGCAGCCCAGGGTAAAAACAAGCGTTTTTTTTCTACAGTATTTGTCAGAAATAAGACCAAAAAGCGTGGCAAATATGCATTGGAGAGCAACCCAAATAGCGGAAACATAAACAACATTAACTGGCGCATTTTTTAAGCGGATAAGAAAATAGATTTGATGCAGACCATGCACGAAAATAGCTAGGAGAGGAATCCAACTGTAGTGGCCAAAGATCTGCCAAAAAAACTCAGAAATTTTCTTGATGCTCACCCTTTCCTTCCAGATCACTTTCATAAATATTCTTCGCCTTCAAAAAAAGTACTGCTCAATGTCGGTATATGCCCTTCTAACTGGGTATATACCCCAGGCCTATATGCTGAAATCAGCTTACTAATTTTGCGGTCTTCCGCTTAACATTTAGATTAACCCTATCTCCTCAGGTGCCTAAAGTCTGAGAGCTAGCACAAGTACGATGGCTTTTTATGGAAAAAATGCCCCGTTTGGAACATGTAAAATCATTCCATCCTCTGTTTACTTGGATAACGCTCTTCTCATTGGATGTCAACATATTTTAACAATCTGTGATACCAACATTGTATTGTCACCTTCCATCAAAGTTAAAATATCCCCTTTTGAACTAAGAAAAGTAAGGGGTTTTGGCAACGGAGCAGGTCACTACTTTCTAGTTTGATGTACATTCTCACATTTGATACACTCCAACACAAATGCAAGTCTGCAGAGGACTGTATTAACTGTGGTTCGGCCAGTAACTGATCAGGCCAGGGAAAAATTTTATGTATCAACCTAAATCCAATGTTGCGGCTTTAAGTGGCCTATTTTCCTCATTAGGCCTTGCGCCTCATCTAGTCTTTCTTCTGCTTCTTTTTTTAGGAAGAATGCATGCTCCTTTAGCATTTTTGATCGCAACCTACCTCGCTTCGATCTTTTTAGGAGAATATTTTTTTTCCAAAAGAATGTTTCCAAATATGCCTTTTTTTGATTGGGTAAATAGTGCGCTTCACCCGCGCACACCTGGTTATGTTTTATGGGCTTATGTGTCGGAAATTTTATTTGATGGCATATTCCTATTTTTAGCCATAAGATTCGATTGGAACCCTTTAAGTTTTTTCCTTGTCCTTCTTGGGTGTAAATTTCTTTCAGCCCCTATTCAAGTTTTTTTATCGCGCATTTATCTATCGAAAAATGCAGCGTTTGCGTTAGCTGTTTTTACTCAAATTATATGCGTTTTTATCGGGGATAAAAATTCAGCTCTATTCGTATATGCAGTCATCCTCAAGGGAGTGCTGTGTAATGGAATCGCTGTTGCAAGGTTCCAATATGCATCAGAGCTAGGATCTCAAGATGTAGGTGTCTAAATAGTACCTTTTAAGAGAACCCGTAAAAAAAGACATTTCTTGTTCGGCCGCCCGCAATCTTTTGGAGGCCTTATCTAAAAGAAGACCAGAAATATCCCATCAGGTTTGTCTACAGAGAAATTAGCTAGACAAAAGGGTAGAAAATGGATATTTCATGGATTATGGTGGATCATCCTATTCTTGATATTGCGTAACCGGTCACGGGGTACGGGAGGCATGCGCCTAACATGTGAATAAGATTACACAAAACTGGGATAAGGGGTGCCTTCGCGTGATGCCCGTATCGTTTCAGTAAGAAAGTCTAGGACTGATTGCTTTTGCCGCCTCAACGTTTCTACACAGCTCTGTACTGTTTCTCGCCATCGACGGCCATATTCTGATCGACTTCCAAAGCATAGCTTTCTTACAATCACAAGATTTCTAAGAGCCTCTTCTGCTGGATTATTTGTCATGGGTCCACCAGTACTTAAGTACACCATAAAGTGTTTCCAATCACGCAAGAGTTTTTTGCAAAATCGCCTTAATGCCTTGTGCGAGCCTCGTTCCAATAAGGTATCTATTATTTCTCGCATCACTTGCCATTGGCTATAACTATATCTCAGCCATGTCGATCGGCCCAATTCCCCAGTTTCATGACGATGTTTATCGTGAAAAAGCCCCTGCAACATCTCATGCACTTCTCCTAAAAGCTGGGCTTCCTCGGCTGTCGTAGAGGAATGCTCTGCAGCTCCCTCCAGATTTCTCAAAAGATGGGCAAGACAGTATTGTAGAGCACGCAGTGCCACTTTTTTTATAGCAAGCCCGCGATCACAAACTAAATGAATCGGCTTGCTACTGTAGAAAAGTTGCCCAATTGTGGTGGCATTTTGATGCGATACAATTGAGTATTGAATGAGGGAACCTGATCGTAGAATCAAGGCGTGATGGTTTTTCCCTTGATGTCTCCATCCTGTTGCGTCTCCATGAACGGGTTCTTCTCCTTGCAAAATAGCCTCTCGTAATAGGCCATTTACATGGTCAAAAGCATTGGCAGCCCTCTTCTTGATCTTTGAGATCAGTCCCTGGCTTAAGAACAGGCCAGGGATCAATAACGAGAAAAATTGGCGTACGGGTTGATGGCCCTGTCTAAATTGTGTCATTAACAGATTGGCCAACCCCTCCAATCGAGGCCCCAATAAAAAGATCTCGCTTTGTGAGAGTTCTGGAATATCGATAAGACGACAATTAGGACATCGACATGTCTGTAGGTCAATTTGATGCACAAGAGGTTTTATGGAAGGAAGTTCTACTTGTTGCCAGCTGGTAACCTCTCCTGTGAACTCCATTGCAGAACGACATCGGGGGCAGATTTCTGTTCTTCTTGTCTCTCGAGAAGTTATCATTTCCTCTGGTAAGAGCTGTCGTTTCATGCCCAAATGATAGGGTCGCTGTTTTGGAGAATCATCTGACGGAGGATTATTTGGCTTTTGATCTGAAG
>JABDFE010000035.1 GCA_013286675.1 Chlamydiota bacterium | reverse complement strand
TAAAGAATTTGGCAAGGAGACGCCCTGAATTTGAGCCAGGCGCAGCCGGCGCCGAAGCAGCTCAACTTGAATAAGCTCTAGCGATGCAGGCGGGTCTCAAAGTCAGTGGCTGTTCGACGCAGCCAAAACTTTACTTTTCAACCGAATCCGGTATAACCTCAATTTTGGGTTGATTTTGTTGATGATTGCCCCAGATTTTCGAGGTGATTTTTCAAGATTTTTTGGGTGCTCATAGCCGAAAGGTTTCTATAGTGCCCGAAAAATCTTGGAAAAGCGCCTGAAAGAGGGGGCAAGACTCAATGAAAGCAACCCAAAATTGAGGTTATATGTTTGGTTTTGCTAAAAAGATCTACGCTTGGGCTTCGAGTAAGGCAAACTCCCGTTTTGCCTCTCTTTGGCTAGGTGTCATCTTTTTTCTTGAACTCTTTTTTATCCTTCCCATGGACGCTATTCTTTTGCTGTTTTGCTTGGAAAATTCTAAGAGGCGCTATACCTATGCTTCTGTCGCTGGAGCCGCTTCTATTGCTAGTGCCTTTGTCGGGTATTATATTGGCCTTGCCGCCTGGGACTTTGTGAATCCCTATGTGTTAGACCATCTGATTTCTACGTCCTTTTTTGAACGTATCCACGGCCACTATTTAGACTACCAGCATTGGGCTGTTTTTTTAGGCTCTTTCTTGCCGGTTCCTTTTAAAGCCGTCACTCTAACAGCCGGTGTTTGTGAATTGGCTCTATTACCTTTTATTATCGCAGTCGGGCTAGCCCGTATGGCTCGGTTCTTCCTGATTGCAAAAGCCGTCCACCGCTGGGGTGTGCAAATCAAGTCCTTTGTGGATAAACATTTTCATCGGTTCGTTTACGCTGTCGGTGCCAAGATCGCTCTTGCCCTTGGGTTCTTATGGGCGCTATCTTAAGTCCTGACCAAATTGCCTTAGCTGCTGAGTATCTCCAAAAAGGGGAGCTTGTGGCATTTCCGACAGAGACAGTCTATGGTCTGGGAGCTCCTATTTTCAATCCTGAGGCATGTGCTAAAATCTACCTGGCAAAAGGCCGTCCGTCTGATAATCCTTTAATTGCGCATATTTCCTCTTTAGACCAAATCCATCAAATTGCTCGAGAGATCCCTCCCGAGTTTTTCCTGCTTGCCAAGGTTTTCTTTCCAGGTCCTTTGACGGTGGTTCTAAAAAAGCACCCTTCAGTCCCTAGCATCGTTTCAGGGGGTCTGGACACCATTGCGGTCAGGATGCCTAGCCATCTTATCGCTAAGCAGCTGATAGAGGCCGTGGGGCAGCCCATTGTTGCCCCTTCTGCAAACCTCTCTGGCAAGCCTAGCAGTACCACGGCTGAGCATGTGATAAACGATTTTGAGGGTAAAATTCGGGCTGTGATCGATGGGGGACCTACAGAGTATGGCATCGAATCGACGGTGATTAGTTTAGTAGCTAAGCCATGTCTTCTTCGATTAGGGGCAGTTCCAAAAACACAAATTGAACAAGTTTTAGGGGTGCCTTTAGAAGAAGCAACGCATACAAGTCTGCTTTCATCACCTGGAACTCGTTACCGGCATTATGCTCCACGAGCCCGTATCAAGCTTTTTGAGAGTCAGCACGATATGGAAGCGTATCTTCAGGATCATCCGAGTTTGCGGCGCCTCATCAATCCAAAAATCACATTAGCTAATCTATATGCGGTGCTTCGTCAGGCAGATGAGGAAAAATACGAAGAAATCGTCCTCTACTGTTCTCCTGAAATATGTCTCAATGATGCTTTAATGGACCGACTCCTCAAAGCATCCATCTTGACACATTAATCTTCCATTGACTAATGTCACAATAATGGGAACCCTCTTTTTCGAGGCTCTAGGAGGTTAAGTGCATCAAAAATCAAAGCAGAAATTAATGAAAACAGTCGGCATCTTGCTGAGTACTGTTATTATATTGTTTGTCGCATTTAAACATCTGGGAGTTTTTGAGATCCATGCAAAGGACAGTGGGTCTTGTAAAAATACGAGTTCAGTGCCCGTTGAATCCAAGGGATCTGCTATTGATAGCCCTGAATTAGAGTTTGATATCGCAGAAAATGATGAGCAAGAACCTGAATTTGAAGACGATTTTGATATCGTAGATATTGATGAGCAAGAAATTGAAGAAGGTTTTGACATTGTCGGCAATGATGAGTATGAATCGGAGATGAAAGGCCGCCGGTCCTTCTTTCGCAGATGATAACCTAAGAATGAGATGGGCTTAATTTAGACGATTGCCGTATCCCTTCGCCGATGGCGATTAAGAAAAGAGTGATTCCTGCGCATTCCAAAAGGGTTGGAAGACGCTGCTCTAAGAGATAAATAAAGAGCAGACCGAAGATCGTTTCAAAGATGGTCAATTGCCCAGCAAATGAGACTGGCAAATGAAGTGTCGCCAGATTCCAAAGATAAATCCCTAGCCAAGAACAGACAACGCCGAGGATTGCGCAACCTGCCAAGAATCCGCCCAGTTGCGAGGTCATGGTGAGATATTTTCCGATATCGAGGCTCTCTTTAAAAAATAGTCCTGTTCCCAGCACAAAGAGAATCACCCAAAACAGGGTAGTGACGCCGTTTAGCGTAGACCATCCGCTCGAGCTGATGTCTCTATTGTTTTTTAAAAACCGAGCATTGATAACGACGTACCAGCTAAAGGTAAAAAGAGCGATGAAGCAGGTTGCTAGGCCCAGCAAATATGTTGAGGGAGTTTGGCTTGCAAAGAGAGCAGGTCCATTAATGATCGCAAGCCCAAGGAATATTAAAAGCGAAGGCAGCACAAGGCTCCGATAGGAGCATTCTTTTTCTTTCCAATTCCCATAAAGAGCAATCGTAATCGGGCCAATCCCCATAATCAGTGCGCAGATAGGAGGCGTCGCATAACGGAGGCCTAAGATGACGCAAGGGTAGTAGCCGATAGCGTAAATTAATGAGTAAAGTAGAGATTTTGCCCAAGCATGAATAGGGAAACTCTTACTTTTGAAAAATAGACATAACGAGACAATTCCATAGAAGAAATAACGGCCTGTAGCGATCTCAATGGAACTAAACCCTTCCATGAAATGGGGGACAACGAAAATAAGCCCCCAGATTAGACAGGCGGCTAGAACAAAAAGAATGCCTTTAAAAAAGCCGGGCGCCATTGGGAACTGGTTTTCCTGGATTGACTAAGATGACTTTTCCGCTAGGATCTGGAAGACCGAGTGTTAGCACTTCTGAAATGAAGGGCCCGATCTGTTTAGGGGGAAAATTGACGACAGCAATCACTTGCTTGCCGACTAAGGCATCTTTGTCGGGATAATGCTCAGTGATTTGAGCAGAAGATTTTTTTATCCCAATCTCAGGGCCAAAGTCGATGGTCAGCTTATAAGCAGGCTTCCGAGCTTCAGGGAAGCTATCGACCTGAACAATCGTTCCAGCTCGAATATCGACTTTGATGAAATCATCGTAGGTAATCATGGAAGACAGTTTACGGATTTTCTCTTAAACTAGCAACAGCTGATCTGATTCGGTGACCTTTTTAACCTTCTGGTTAGCTACGCGGATGCCGCGAGCCTGAGCCCCTTTTACAAGAGTATCTTTGAAAGGATAGAGGATCTTTTTCAGCTTCTGATTGGCTTGAGGGACGAATTGAACCTCGACGGTGGCTTTGGGATCATCGGAGATGTAGAGCAGCTCTCCTAGATCGTCAATGTAGTGGTAGCTTTTTTCTAGGATGAACTGTTCAACGATAAACCGTTTAGCCCATGCTTGGCCGGTCTCTTTGTTCCTATAGAGGACATTCATGATGGTTTTCTTATCGGCGATTGCAACCCAGGCAACTTTTTCGGCGTATTGTTTTTCAGGGATATTGACGACTTGGTAGGTGCCGTTTTTGTAGAAGAGGATCACTTTATCAAAGTTAGTGCACTCGAGTTTAACAGGTCCAGAAACTTTGGTTCCAAAGAATCCTGTTGCAGGGTCAAAGCCGATTTTAATTTTTTTGGTTTCGATAGCGCGCTTGTCGATCTCTTCGATGGCTTTGATGCGGGTTTTTCGAGGATAGTCTTTGCCGTATTTGTCGATGAGCCTCTTGAGGTAATCAATGGTGAATTTCTTGACGTTTTTGAGGTTTTTTTCGACTTCACGCAGATTCTCTTCTAAAAGCGCAATCTCTTCTTTGTTCTTATCGATATCAAATTGAGAAATCCGGCGGATGGGGATTTGGAGAAGTTTTTCTCGGTCTTCGTGTTTGGGCTCTCGGAGGAGTTGTTTGATGAAGGCTTTGAAAGAGGTTTCGAGGGCTTGATGGATTCCTTCTAAGGTTTTAACGGTTTCGATCTTTTTGTAGATCCGATTTTCAATGAAGAGTCTCTCGAGGGTCTTATAGAAGATCTTCTCAAGAAGGCGGTCTCTTTCGATTTGGAGTTCTTTTTTTAGGAATTCAACGAGTTGATCGGCGTTGTACTTGAGAATCTCATGAACATCGGTCTCCCAAGGATGGCCGTCTTTGATGACGATGACTTGTGAGGTCAGAGAAACCTCGCATTCGGTAAATCCATAGAGGGCATCGATGAGCTCTTCAGCGTATTGTCCGCGGGGAAGTTTAATCTCGATTTCGACATGTCTGGAGGTGTAGTCGTTGATCGATTCGATCTTGATCTTGCCTTTTTTGGCGGCTTCTTCGATGGAGCGGATGAGCGTTTCTGTGGTCGTTCCATAGCAGATTTCTCGGATGACAAGGGTTTTGGCGTCTTTGATTTCGATTTTTGCGCGGATTTTAATTTTACCTTGCCCTTTGTCATACTGGCTTCGATCCATAATTCCGCCGGTCGGAAAGTCTGGATAAATCCTAAAATCTTTTCCCTCGAGGTAGGAGATTTCAGCTTCAAGAAGCTCAGAAAAGTTATGCGGCAGAATATGAGTCGACATCCCGACTGCGATTCCATCGGCGCCTTGCATGAGAAGAAGTGGGATTTTTGCAGGGAGTGTGACTGGCTCCATGTTCCGGCTGTCGTAGGAGAGGATTTTATCTGTAATATCGGGGTTGAAAAGCGTTTCACGAGCAAGCGGTGAAAGTCTGGTTTCAATATAGCGGGAAGCGGCAGAAGGGTCGCCTGTGAAGATATTGCCGAAGTTTCCTTGTTTGTCTAAGACAAAGTCTTTATTGGCTAAGTTGACTAAAGCCTCGTAGATCGCAGCATCGCCATGGGGATGGAGCTGCATGGTTTGCCCGACGACGTTGGCAACTTTATGGAGTTTATCATCGTTGAGGCGCCATAGGGTCTCTAAAATTCGTCTTTGCACGGGTTTGAGTCCATCGGTGACATTCGGGATAGCCCGATCAAGAATGACGTAAGAGGCGTATTGGATGAAGTGGTCCTTCATCTGATGTTTGAGGTCATCCATGAATCTATCCCTTAATGATAAAAATTTTGATTTTTGATGTATTTTTTCGCAGATTTTAAAGCCGCTTCGTAGGACATACTTAGGGAAGTAGGCCAAGAAGCGGCTTTAGAAGATGCGGAAAAAGATGCAAAAAGCAAACTTTTAGCATTAAGGGATAGATTCATCTTCGTTTACCAGGTTTTGCATGATAAATGATTTTCTCTCAGGGGTATTTTTCCCCATGTAAAACTCGAGTGTCGGCTTAATATCGGATAGGTTTTCAATGGTGATCGGTACCAGGCGGATATCTTTTGCGATGAATTGCTTAAATTCATCGGGGGAGATCTCTCCAAGGCCTTTAAAGCGGGTGATCTCGAGGCCTTTCTTGAGTTCTTTTGCCGCGTCGTCTTTTTCTTCGATCGAATAGCAGTAGATCGTTTTTTCTTTGTTCCGGACTTTAAAGAGGGGAGTTTGCAAGATGAAGAGGTGGCCGCTCGATACAAGTCCTTCAAAGTAGGTCAAAAAGAAGGTAATGAGCAGGTTGCGGATGTGCATTCCGTCGACATCGGCATCGGTTGCTAGAATCACTTTATTGTAGCGAAGGTTAGCGATGTCGTCTTCGATATTGAGCGCTGACATGAGGTTGAACATCTCTTCGTTCTTATAGAGCTGATCGAGCTTCATGCCATGGACGTTCAGCGGTTTGCCTCGGAGAGAAAACACTGCTTGGGCTAAAGGATCTCTTGTCATGACAATCGAAGCAGAGGCTGATTCTCCCTCTGTTAGAAAGATCATCGACTCTTCACCTTCTTTCGAGCCGTCACCGTAATGGTATTTGGAGTCTCTTAATTTGGGTATTTTAAACGAGATTTTTTTCTGTTTGTCTTTCGCTTCTTTCTTGACTGCAGCGAGTTCTTTACGGAGTTTTTCATTGAAGAGGATCCGCTCAACAATTTTCTTGCCGGTTTCAGGATATTTATAGAGCAGATCTTGAACGGCATCTTTGACTTCTTGGACAATTGGACCGCGGATATCGCTATTGGAGAGCTTGTTTTTGGTCTGGGACTCAAAGACGGGATCTTTGACTTTGATGAGGATGGTCCCGACGATTCCTTCCCGGACATCGACGCCTTGGAAATTCTTTTTCGCAAAGTCGTTAACACCTTTTAAGATTCCTTCCCGGAAGGCTGAAAGATGTGTTCCGCCATCTTGGGTATATTGTCCGTTGACGAAAGAAAAATAAGTCTCTCCGTAGCTGGAGGTGTGTAAGAAAGCGAACTCGACGTTCTTGCCTTTCCAGTGAAGCGGCTCATAGAGCCTGTCTTCTTTGACTTCCGAATTTAAAAGATCAAGAAGGCCATGTTCGGAGAAGATGGTTTCGCCGTTAAATAGAAGTGTCAGGCCTGTATTGAGATAGGCATAGTGCCAGAGCCGTTTGTTGATGAATTCTTTCCGGAAGGCATACTTTTTGAAGATCTCGGGATCGGGAGTAAACTCGATGTAGGTGCCGTCGGCTTCTTTAGTTTTTCCCTTTTTTTTATCCTTCAGGACGCCTTTGACAAAGCGGGCTTCGACGAACTCGCCATCGCGCATACTCCGAACGATAAAATGGGAAGAGAGCGCATTAACGGCTTTGGTTCCGACGCCGTTTAACCCGACAGAAAATTGAAAGACATCGTCGTTGTATTTGGCGCCCGTGTTGATCTGGCTAACGCATTCGATGACTTTGCCTAGCGGGATGCCGCGACCCCAGTCTCTAACGGAGACTGTCTTATCATCGAGCTTGATCTCAATCTTGCTGCCATGATGCATGATGAACTCATCGACTGAGTTGTCAATGACTTCTTTGATCATGATGTAGATCCCATCATCTGCATGCGATCCATCGCCCAGACGGCCAATGTACATCCCAGGCCGCAATCGGATATGAGCCAAGGCGTCTAAAGAAAGGACTGTACTTTCGTCGTATTTTTTAGCCATGAGGGTCTATGCTAACAGGTTTCGAATTTTTTTGCGCGGCCTGGTCTTTTTCCCTAAAAAAACCTTTTTACACTAATTTGTCAATGATCTTCACAAAAGGCTATCTATGAGCAGTTCAAAATCTTAATTTTGCCTACTGGTTTTTTATAAGTTGTTGCGAAGTATATTAGATTTTTAAGCATGAATGGCTGAAAGATGGGCATATTTTTGAACATCTATGTTCGTTTTTCGCCCATAACCTTATCTCAAAAACCTAATAAAATGTTTTCCACGCTGGTTATATGTCTATATCCAGCGCAAATGAGGAGAAAAGTCAAATTTGCGCTGGCTAAAGGTGTATAATCAGCGCAAAAGGCCAAAAAACACGAATTTACGCTGGTTAAAGGGTCATAACCAGCGCAGAAGTGTTTTAACCTCAGTTTTGGGTTGCTTTCATAGAGTCTTACCCCACCTTTCGGGCGCTTTTTAAAGATTTTTCGGGCACTATAGGCACCTTCCGGCTATTAGTGCCCGAAAAATCTTTAAAAATCACCTCGAAATCTGGGGCAATCCTCCATAAAATCAACCCAAAACTGAGGTTTTTAATCTTGAGCAGCGATGCCTGGAGTCCGGAATTTCCCAAAATATGGTTGGGGCTGGAGTTCAGCTGTGATTAGGTGGCTATCTAAATTCTTAACATATTTATAATGAATAAGTTGCATCTTTGATATGCTTTGTATTGACGGTCAATTATAAATGTTGTAACATATGGATATACAGAAAGGGAATATTTTATGATTAAACAACTGATTCATCATGGAAATAGCAGAGCGCTTGTTATTGATAAGGCTATTTTACAGGCTGCAGGGCTTGATGAAGATACAGCCTTATTCCAAATCTCAGTAGATCCAAATGGGGGGATTGTCATACAGTCGGTAAAGGCTGTGAATGAAGATTTGCACAACAAAGCGTTTAGAGAAGTTCTGAAAGAAAATGATGCACTCATGAAAAGGCTTTCAAAGAGATGATTTTTATAACCGTTCAAGAAGTCATTGATGATCACGCTGAAATTATCCGCATGTATGGCGGTTTAGATGGGATTAGAGATATCGGGTTATTGATTTCAGCTATTGAAATGCCAAAAGCCATGATGTTTGGAGAATTTCTTCATCCAACCGTTTTCGACAAGGCTGCGGCATACTTATTTCATATTATCTGCAACCATCCATTTTTGGATGGGAATAAACGAACCGGAACCATGACGGCATTAACTTTTTTAAGACAAAACCAAGTACATATCAAATTCACCAACGAGCAAATGGATATTCTGGAAGAGCTAGTTGTCAGTACAGCTGATAGTAAAGCAACAAAAAAACAAATAGCGACCTTCTTTAAAGAATGCTACACAGGCCCTGAGCTGTCTGATCAGATGGTAAAATCAGTAGACATGGAAAATCAAAAATAAAACGTTATTCCTCAGCAGCGATGCTGGTGAGACCAGAATTTCCCACAATGAGCTAATAGGAGACTTGATATCTTGGAAAAGTGGGAAAGCTTTGATCATTCAGATTTGCCGATCCATGTTGGTTAGAAAAATATTGATTATTAGTGACTTATTCTTTTAAATTGTATGTAGTACCGAATTTTGGTACTGTGAGGGGAAAAGGATGAGTAACAAACATCAACGCACTCTTGAGGCGATATTTAAGACGCCAGTGCAGTCAAATGTCGAATGGAAAGATTGTGAGAAGCTTCTCATTTATCTTGGTGCTCAAATTAGTGAAGGTGAAGGATCCAGAGTTCGAATTATTTTGAAGGGAGTTAGGGCTGTCTTTCACCGTCCGCATCCCAGGAAGGAAATTGATAAGGGTGCGCTAAGATCTCTGAGAAATTTTTTAGACAATGCAGGAATAACACCAAAGGAGAAAAAACCATGATGAAATATAAAGGATATATAGGTCATGTTGAATACGATGATGAGGCTAAGATTTTTCATGGTGAAGTCGTTGGCTTGAAAGATATTATTACCTTTCAAGGAAGTTCTGTTGAGGAATTAGAGCATGCTTTTAAGGATTCAGTCGAGGATTATCTGGCATGGTGTAAGAAAAGAAAGGAAAAACCTGAAAAAACTTTTTCAGGTACTTTTAATCTTAGAATTCCACCCGATCTTCATGCTAGGCTTGCCCTCCAGGCAAAGTCTATGGGTGTTAGTCTTAATGCTTTTATTGCTCAAACTCTTAGTCAGGTAATTCATTTGTGATTATTAATTTATTCATCAGCAGCGATGCTGGTGAGTCCAGAATTTCCCACAATGAGCCAGTAGGAGCCTTGATTTGGCTGGAGTTCAGCTGTAATTAAAGGCAGATATATCGATTCTAAGGTTGCACTTTTGATGCCAGGGATTTTCCACTGGCCTTGATAAAGCTTGGACCAGAGCTTTTGCAAAGCAGGAAATGAGAAGGGAAGAGCTGAAGCTAGGTGAGGAAAGAGATTATGCCGGCTAGAGGTTCTGTAGCCATTATGCAGGGCTTCTAAATGGCAGAGGTTTGAAAATCCCAGCAGGTGAAAAGGCCAGTGGATGGTGAGGACTTGAGCGCGGAGACCGACTAGGTCTCCGTAGAGGTATTGCCGAGAGAGTTCTTTTCCTTTTACATCTTCAACGATCACTTCATAACTTTCTAGCCAGGCGCCTTCCATATCAGACCGTGGATTTTTCCAGGCGACCCATTCGGATTGAGTATTACCCGTCAGCACGATCTTCCCCACTTTCTGATCTGTTGTAAAAAATGTGCAAATAGCAGCAGCAAAAGCTCCCACAACATAAAGAAAGCTCCAGCCGATCATTGACTGCAAAGAGAACTTATATCCTTGGGAAAAGCGGCGATAGATAAAAAAACTGATTAAGGCAGCAATTGCCAAAAAGGGTACTAAGTGAAATTGTCTAGGGAGCAAGAAAAAAAGCGCTAGCGATAGAGTTCCTAAAGTGACATCGAGGATGCGGAGGGGCGAAGACTTTTTTGGCTGCCAGGCCAGGACGTACGATCTCAAAGCAAGTAAGAAAAATACCCAGCTAAGCATGGAAAGATGTCCTTTATCGAACTCATGATCTTAAAAGAGGTCATATTAGTCAATCGGGTATCTTTTTCTTTTATAGGTAAAATAAAGAAGTTTGTTAGAATTTTTCCCATCTGTATAGGGGGGGGGTTAAAATGAGCATTTCAATGAGACCTGTTAACAACTTGAGTGAATATAAGTATGCAGAAAGATTGTATGCTGAAATAGAAAAACACATCGAATGTCCAATCACTAACGAGACGGTCATAGACCCAGTTGTGGCCGATTGCGG
>JABDFE010000034.1:9872-10985 GCA_013286675.1 Chlamydiota bacterium | reverse complement strand
GATTGTGCGTACGGTCGATGCCTTCATTGCGGAAGACTTTAGATATCTCGTAGATTCTCTCCATGCCGCCAACGAGAAGTTTTTTCAGAGAGATCTCAAGGGAGATTCTGAGGAACATACTCTGATGCTGAGCATGAAGCTCGGTTGTGAAGGGACGAGCCGCTGCTCCGCCGTAGATGTTTTGTAAGATCGGAGTCTCGACTTCCATAAATCCCGTTTTATCACAGTAATGGCGGATCAGATGCAGAATCTTGCTGCGGAGACGAAAACTGTCAGCAACTTCTTGGTGGGTGATCAAATCGAGCCATCGCTTGCGGTAGCGGACGCCTTTATCGGTTAGTCCGGCATGTTTGTCGGGAAGTGGAAGGAGGGTTTTGCACAGGAGTGTGAGTTTTTTGACATAGACGGTGAGTTCACCAGTGTGAGTGCGGAAAAGGTGTCCTTCCACGCCGATGATGTCGCCAAGGTCAATTTTTTTTTCGATAAATTTGATTGACGTCAGTTCAGAAGAAGCAAGACCTTCAACCTCAGTTTGGTCGCGGTTGAACATCAGCTGGATGCGGCCCGTCGGATCTTGGAGGTGGGCAAAGGCATTTTTTCCCATGGCACGAAATAGAACTAGCCTGCCGGCTAATGTGACATGCTCGGTTTTACAGCTTTCAGCCTCTTCGCTGCCTGCGAGCTCACGGGACTCGTATTTATGCAGCAGTGCATGGGCTGTCTGGGTAGGAGTGAACTTTGCCGGGTACGGGTCGATCCCCAAAGCGCGGATCTCTGCGAGTTTGGCTGTACGGTTTTTAAATTCTTCGTGCTGATGGTAAGATGGTGTTTGCATAGGGATATTCTAAGCTACTTGCGGGGGCAAAGTCAAATTTTTCTCAAATTATCAAACTTTAGTTTTAAGCGGAATCAGTTCAACCAAGCAGGCTGCGACCCAGTTGGGTTTAGGAGTTCCTTCGAACAAGTCGGAGACATCCACTAGACGGATATCTCTAAATTGACTTTCTAATGGTCCTAAAAGATGCATTAAAAGCTGTCCGATCTCTTTAGAGTCGCTGCGGCTTTCAAGGGCATAATCCCGGTATTCCAGCGGGGTGCATTTGGATAAGAGTT
>JABDFE010000034.1:0-9842 GCA_013286675.1 Chlamydiota bacterium | reverse complement strand
GTCTCGATTTTCTCCCTTGCAAAGTCTAAAGCATTTGGGGAGATATCAAGAGCGCTTCTAGGGGAGATTTTATAGGAGACACCGTGATGGTATAGATCGGCAGTTGCAATCACAATCGATTCCCTAGCGATGCGTGTGATCTCTTCAATCCGAGGAAATGTTTCAGGGTGTCCTTGAGCTAGATTAGCATATCGGATAATGACTTTTGGTAAGTCGACACCGGCTCTTTTGGCCGCTTGGTGTAAGAGAAACATATAGGTGTCTAAAGAGAATTCTTCACTATAGATCTCTTCAAAAGGAAGGCCAGGGCCGAAAATTCCACGGCAAGGCTCATCTGAAAGATCTTCATTTGTAGTTTCTTTTTGGAGAGCTTTCTTTAGAGTCTCAGTTAATGAATGGAGCACGCCGATCAGCAAGATTTGATTTTTGCCTGTTTGATGACAGGCTGCCAAGCTGGCATAAACCACGGCTGCAGTTTGGTCGCCGCAAGAGCGGATGCTTGAATGGGGAAACAGTGCGCTGCCGCCTTCCGATAGAGTTTGAGTGAGGGTGGTTCCGGACTCTAGCTTTTTTCCACGATCTAGAAGATCGTTAATTTCATCTTGGGTGAGGCTCGCTCTTTCTTTGGCATAATAATTGCTAAGGGAAGTTGAAATCGGATTACTCATGAACCGTTACCTGGCAAAAATGAAGAAAGATTTAAAGCGAATTTGAGTTATTATGCAATCGTAAACGTTGGCACACGAAGAGGGGAATAAAAATAAGGCAGCCCAAAATGGACTTCTTTCGAAGCTCAGGGTTCGTCGATTTTAGGGTTCTTTTGAGCCTACTTTTCAATTTTTTTCGCAGGGGTAATATCAATCATCAGTAAACCAAAGTGGAATGCTACAGAGAATCCAAATGGTCTTTTTTTGTTTTAGGAACATAACTGCAAGTTAGCTGGCAAGTAAATTTCTTCCGAAGGGTTTTTTTTGTCTATTTTTTATGAGAACTCCCTGCTTGGTTAGGTCGACTGAATGAAAACACACTAGACTGAGTCGTGGGCTTAGGATTAGGAAACTGGGTTGAGAAAGGTTGAGCTTGGGGAATTGAAAATGTTGGAATCGTTAAGGGTTTATTGGCATTGAACTGAGATGAGGAAGGTTGATGTGGGGCAAATGAAAACGAACTGGGCGGAGGTAGCTTAGACGCATTGAACGGGGCGAATGAGGGAGATTGAAACTCATGAGCAGGTCCTTGGCCGAATCCAAATGCGGGCTTAGGAGCATTTTTAGAAGCTTCGACAGGGGAAATTTTCTTTAAGACTTTTATTTCATCAGATAATTTTAACAATTCTTGTTGGGTGGATTTGAGTTCATTTGACAATTCGAGCATGGTGCTCTGTGTTAGGAGCATCATTCTTTGGGATAAGTCTAAAAGTTCCATTCTGGCATCGTTCTTTTTAATTTCTGTCACACAAAGTCTTACTCCATCTAGTTGGCCATCCAAGAGAGCGATAGATGACGCTTCATAATACAGCTGTACTCCTTGTTTTTTCTCACCCTGTCTGATGAAAATGTCTGCGAGGTTAACGGCGTGCTGAAAAGAGCCAAATTGCTTAAAAGCTTGTGAGTAAACTTTTTCTGCTTGAGCCAGCTGCTGGTTATCAACGTAGGCTTTGCCCAGTTTTAACCATAGATCTTCGAGTTTATGGTTATTCCAGTGGGTATAAATGTTTTCTAACTGCTCATAGAGAGATACTTTATTTGAAGTTGCATCGAGTAAGCCGAGCGTTAATTCTTCTGCTTGTTTCCACTCGGCTTTTTCAATAAGTAGACTTAGCATGTCATGGCTCCATTGAAGGGCTTTTTGGGGTTTGTCAATTTTAAGATAATTCCAGATGATTTCGCTGTAGTAAGAAGGATCGTTCTCTAAACCCACTAACATACGATACGCTTTGATCTCTAAGGAGGGATTATTAGATGTGGTACCAATGTGAAGAAGAATCTCTTTAATAGGTTTCCCTTGATGGGTTAAGATATTTAAGGTGATGAGCCGATCAGCAAAAATGTCTTTTGAGTATCTTGAAGCTTCGCAACAAAAATCTGCCGCCATGTCGTAGTCTCTGACACGAATCGCATGACAGGCGCCCATGAGGAGAATGTGAGCTTTTTCGTTGGGGTCTTGCGATAAAAAGGCTAGAGCAGAATACGCTGCCCATTGATCTGGATTATGGTCGATCAGATCTTTATATAACAAGATAGCGTCCTTAGGATGTTTTTTAGAGAGGACTTCTCCGATTTCCAACGCGCAAATATTTGCTTTGTTATCTTCTTGTACACTACGATAGAGTTTAATGAGAAGTAGGCAAATCTGAATGAACTCAGGGTGATCTTTTCTGCATTTCTCGATGGTTTCAATGGCCAAAGTATGCTCACTACTTTGAAGCTGGTATAGAACTAGATGGAGGGTAGCTAGCAGCGCTTTATCTTTTTGCCCCATTTTTTCAAAGAGGAGTGATAGACCCTTGTAATGAGTCCATTCTCGAGTGAATTGGAAGGCTTTGGCATAGGCACCTAATGCCTCTTCATACTCTTGGGCCTCAATACAATCTTGAGCATGCTTTAAGCTGTTGTTTGCTAGCTGTGGATTGGATTTTTTAAAAAGTGCAAATGTGGGAATGGGATCTTGCCTCTGCAGCTCTTCAATACCGTTTTTTAGGGCGCGATTGGGTTTTAAGTTAGTGATGGGTTTTCTATTGAGGGGACTGAATTTACCGTTTTTTTTCATATGCTCTTCTATCGCGCTTCTTTCAAAGGTGTCTCCATGATCATCTATAACGGGGTCTTCAAAAACTTGCAGTGTAAGGGGGCAGCAAAACTCTTGCAGTTTTTCATTATCACAAAGAATGGTAGGTTTGACTTGTGAAATGAGCTGTTCTATGTCTGCAATATATTCCTTCTCTTCTACTAAAGGAATTTCAGAAAAAATAAGATTTTTTCTGTGGAGTAGCTCGACTAGTGCAGAAGGATCTGTCATGGAATATTTCTCAGGCGATATCTCTAACTGAGAGTAGGAAAAATGATACTTAGCGATGCACATTTTTTGAGATGAATTGTAAATTTTTAGACGGATGTCGTCTTGCTTTGCTTTAAAAAGGTATAGATGCGTGAAAGTACGATATTGACTGTAGCTATTGAGAGATATCATGATTTGTCTCCATTTTAACTAGAATTTTAAAGAATGGTGGCTCTCTATTCAAGAAAACTTTCTTAGGATATAGTTCAGCGCATGCTATTAACACTTTTGCTTTCAACGATATTTCTCGGAAATCCCTCGTGGGACCACGCATCTGTCAGCGCTTACGCTGTCAATACGAAGACAGGTGAAGTTGTGATGGATGAAAACAGCGATAAAAGTTTGATGCCGGCTTCTTGTGTCAAGGCGATTACAACAGCTGCTGCGCTGCAGATCTTGGGGCCTGAGATGCGGTTTCAAACCGATTTAGAGTACGATGGCACGATCGATAGTGAAGGGACACTACATGGAAATCTTTATATTCGTGGCGGAGGGGATCCGTGTCTTGGCTCTGATCGGATCGAGGGAGTTCTTGCTTGGGATAAACAAATCGTGTGTTGGGTAGATGTCGTAGCAAAGCTCGGCATCAAATGCATCGAAGGTGAAGTCATTGGAGATAGCTCGCGATGGGAAAAAGCCTTAGCTCCGCCGAGCTGGATCTGGGAAGATCTCGGAAACTACTACGGCGCAGGAGCCTCTGCCTTAACCTTCCATGAGAATCTCTATACGTTGTCCTTTAAGCCTGGAAAAGAGGGAGAAAAAACAACTATTTTACGGCTAGATCCTCCTATTGCGGGATTGAAAGTGGAAAATGAGGTGACAACAGGGCCTATCGGATCGGGAGATCAAGCCTGTATTTATGGGTCTGAATATTCGATGGTTCAGTTTGTCAGGGGAACTGTCCCTGCAGGAGTTAGCGAATTTTCTATCAAAGGAGCCATCCCAGATCCTGCAAATTTCTGCCGTCATCTGCTGTTAAAAGCTCTGGAAACAAAAGGGATCGCCATCTTGCAGCAGAAGATGGAGGGTGGAAAAAGGATTGTTTTTCATACGACCTATTCTCCGTCGGTTAAAGAGATTGTCTATTGGGCCAATCAAAAGAGTATCAATCTCTATGCTGAACATTTGCTGAAAAAAATGGGAGAAGTGGTTTTTCATGAAGGCTCAACGAAAGCTGGCATTAAAGCGGTGACTGATTTCTGGCGATCTAAGAAGATCAATTTAGAAGGTTTTAACATGGCTGATGGATCGGGGCTTTCTAGAAAAAATCTTGTAACATCCAAGCAGTTTGTTGCGATCTTATCGCAGGTCCAAAAAACAGATGTTTTTCCACTATTTATGCAGTCGCTTCCAGAAGTGGCTGATCATGTAAAAGCCAAAGATGGTGGAATGTCTCTCGTGAGGTGCTATGTGGGTTACGCTGATGACGTGGTTTTTGCGACATTAGTGAACCAATGCCTCGATCCGAATTTGCGTCAAAAGATGAAAGACTTCGTTTCAGAACTTACTCTACCTGTGACAAAGGAGCCATAACTTCTTTCCAAGGTTTCATAACTGTTTTCCACTTGTCTATGGAATTGGCAAGATTGGTGATGTGGCTTGTGTTGATGATCTCGAAGATGGCTGCTGCTCCTAGTTTTGAAAGAGCGCTTTGATTGAATGCGACCTGTTGGTAAATGTAATTCTCTGTTTGCAAGAGCTTGGCGTTTGCATCGATCAGCCCTTGCTTTCGCAATTCCTCTAAAAAATTAGGCGCATTTGCTAAATTCTGCTCACCATGCACTTGCACGGTGATGAGTTGCTTTCCTGTTCCTTGGAGCTCTTTGGAGTAACAGGTGTAATTGGTTGAACGGGAAGCTCCGCCTGTGCGGAGATTTTTATAGGTAAAACGTGGAGGAGTGGGATCTTCGATCAGCATGCCGACATGATAGTAAGTGTGAGGGCGGTGCGGGTTACTTTGAACCTCCGGATTTTCAATGCTGATGTTGCTGTTATTGGTGACGATGAGCTTGAAGGTAGTAAAACGCATGCCGTTAATCTTGACTTCAGCGATTTCGCGCGTGGTGTCGATGAAGACGCTTTCTAGTTTGCTATTGAGAAGGAGCGTGACTCCAACATGATCCATTAGATGCTCTAAATTGCGGGTCAGTTCATAACACCCTTCGGAAAGATAAAATTCTCCGTTGGGGACCGGCTTATTTTGAGCAGGTGTGGTGTCGACGATGTTGCACCCGGCATACTCTTCTAAAAACGCTACAAGGCGATGATCGCGGCCAAATTCATGACAGCCTAAATCGACATGAGGGACTCCGCAGATTGTAAGGCTTTTCCAAGCTCCTCCACATTCAGCGCCTTGTTCGACAACAAGGACTCTACGGCCTAAGCATCGTTTATAAATCGCTTCAAAAAGAGAAAAAGGGCTCGATCCCACGACGATATCATCGAAATCGGTCTCAATCCCATATATACAGCGATCGCTCAGGTTTTGTGAATTTGGACTGGCTCCGACTTTGCCAAATCGATCCTCCTCGTCAGCCTTCCCTATTGGGAATGGTCTTTCTCGGTCGGTCGCTGACGCTTCGATTTGGCTTTGTCTCGCTGAGTCCAAATTGACAAAATCTGAGCGATCGCTGTATAGACAAATGCACCAGAGTAGGATTAGGAAGAGTTTTTTCATTAGAAAGAGCGTAATCTTTTTTTAGAAAAAAGTCGATAACGGATCGACATCGACAAGAAGCTGGACGTGGGGATTTCTTGGGATAGGTTTTAAGATCTCAGTGATAGGACGGGTTGTTTCGCCTTTGATCAAGCATTGGAAGCGGTAGTGGTCTTTGATTTTAGCATAGCCGCAAGGGATCACAGGATTGAGTTCGAAATTTGGAGGAAGCTGTGAGATCAGAAGCGATCGAATTTCAGATGCATATTTGAGTGCAGCTTCTGCATTTTTACTTGAAAAGGTAATTTTTACGAGATGAGAGGTAGGAGGGAAGTTGAACATTTTTCGTGCTTCAATTTCTTCACGGAAAAAAGCCGGATAATCAAGACGGGCTGCGTGCTCTATTGTTGGATGTTTGGGAAGCTGCGTTTGCAAGAGGACTTCGCCTTTGAGGCTGCTTCTGCCAGACCGTCCTGAAACTTGCGTAATGAGTTGAAAGACATGTTCCGCAGCGCGGAAATCGGGGATCTGGAGCGCGGCATCGGCATTGAGGACGCCAACGAGAGTAACGGAAGGGAAATGAAGGCCTTTGGCAATCATCTGCGTTCCAATGAGAACGTCGGCTTTTCCTGCGCGGAATTGTTTAAAGAGTTTGTCATGGCTTCCTTTGTGCTTAGTCGTATCGGCATCGAGGCGGATCGTACGGATCTGAGGGAAAATCGCATGAAGAGCGCGCTCGACTTGTTCAGTGCCAGCTCCCTTAAATTTGAAGCAATCGACTGCCTTACAGCCAGGGCACTGAGCAGGAACGGGGAAAAGTTCATAGTTGCAAAGGTGGCATGAAAGGATGTTTTTCCCTTTGTGGAAGGTCAGGCTGATCGAGCAGTGGGGGCAATTGAGTACGTGGGCGCAAACGCCACAGACAGCCGCTGTGTGAAATCCTCGGCGGTTGAGAAAGACAAGAGACTGCTCTCCAATCTCTATCCGTTTTTTCAATGCTTCTAAAAGAGCGTCTGAAAAAAGCGTAAATCCTTTAGCTTTGTCATATTCTCTTTTCATGTCGATGAGCCGGACAGTGGGAAGATGGGCATGGTCTGCTCGCAGCGTCAGCGGACTCAAAGTGTATTTTCCAGAAAGGGCATTCGTATAGCTTTCAATGCTGGGAGTTGCGCTTCCTAAAATGACAGCCGCATTAGAAAATTTTCCTCGTACGACAGCGGCATCACGGGCATGGTAGCACGGCGTATCATCGGTCTGTTTATAGGCAGAGTCGTGTTCTTCATCGACAACGATGAGACCGAGATTTTTCACAGGGCTAAAAAGTGCAGAGCGAGGGCCAACAACCAAGGAAAGAGTGCCTTCCCGGATCTTTTGCCAGGTGTCTCGCCGCTCGCCATCGCTGAGGCGATGATGCAAGATGGCGACTTTTTCTTGGAACCGGCTCCGGAGTCGTTCGACGGTTTGCGAAGTCAGAGCGATTTCTGGAACAAGGAAAATCGCAGATTTTCCCATTTCTAGGGTTCGATCAATGGCTTGGAGGTAGACTTCTGTTTTTCCGCTGCCGGTCACTCCATAGAGGAGATGAGTTTCAAAATGGCTTGCATTAATGGTTTTGAGAATTTTTGCAAGAGCCTCTTGTTGCTCAGAATTGAGAGTTTTGTGTTTGGTCTGGAAGAAATCGTGCTCGGCCAAAATACTCCGGTCGATAGCAATCGGCTCAAGTGAGAGAATTTTTGCCTCGGCAAGCGTCGTGACAGGACTGCGAGACGTTTCAGCTTTTTCTAGGAGCTCGGTGAGCAAGATGCCTTGCGGATATTTTAAGAGGACTTCTAAAATTTTGGCTTGAGCTCCCCGCTGTTTTGCGCAAACTTCAGCAAGCTGCGGACGAGAGAGTAATGATTGGACAAAAAGTTGCCGTTTTTCTTCCATTCCTTTTCGGATAGGTGGAGGAAGAAGCAGTTTAATCACTTTAAAAAAAGGAGCGCAGTAGTATTTTGCAAGCCAAAGGCCTAGCTGAAGAAGATCGGGAGGAATGGCGTCAGGGAAAAGTTCTTGGATCTCTATTGTTTTTTTCGACTCGGTCTGGCTTTTTAAATCGATAACCGTGCCGGTGCAGCTCCTTTTTTGTAGGAGAATTTTTACGCGAGTGCCGGGTCTGATTTGATCGATCAGGTGAGCAGGGACCGCATAGTCGAGGGGTTTATCCAGCGCTACGTCGACAAAGACAGCAGCGAAGAGAGCGTTTGCCATAAATTTCGTTTGAGGTCAGGGTTTTTGAGATAAGCTTCGACCGGCTGCATCATCACCAATGGAATCTCTTTCAAGAAATGGCTTTTTGCGGAAGGATTTTCTCGGTAGAAGCGGGCAAGAGAAATGCTTTTCCAAATCTGAAAAGGAGGAGCCAAGATCAGCTGCAACGACGGTGAATTGAGTGTAAGCTCCCAGGAGTTTTCCCTTTCTATTTTTCTCATTTCGATCAGTTTAGCAGGGGCTAGGAGTGAATCGATAGCTTTTGTGACATTTTGCAAGAAGTTTAGAGCTGTGCCCGTCTCGCCAAAAGAGAGGATCAGGACTTTGGCTGTCAGATGTTGTTCTTTGTAGAGGTGGGCCATTTTTTTTGCTGCAGCGTCACTTGGAATACCAGAAGAGAGCGCCACTTCAGGAAGGATCTTCGTGACCATCTGCTTCATTTCAGTGTCCATTTCGACGGACTTCTTTTCTTTGGGGGGAAGTTGTTTTTTCTGAGGGGAAAAATAAGCGGCTTCTTCAGGTGTAGCCAAAACGGAGCCTTGGGTAAGAGACTCTTCTTTGAGAAGTGCGATGGCTTGATGTATCAGTCTATCCATTTAGAGGGATGAAAGCCGCGTTTTTGGTATTGAAGGACAATATCCTTTTTAACTTGGGTTAGGCCTTCCGGGCAAATTCGATCCAACATCAATTTAATGGTTGGAGACTTTTGATGCTTCATTAAAAAATAAAGTAAATTTTCGCTCTTTTGAGAAGCCTTGATAAAAGGCTCTAAAAGAGCGAAAAGTTCCACACAAGGAGAGTGGAGATGGTTTGCAAAGTGAGCAGCCTCTGTAGCCAGTTCTGGGAAGGCAATGTGAAGAAGGCTTGTAAATTCTCGCATTTTGTGAGCCGATCCCTGCTTCCAGGCCCAATCAAAGGGAGCAATTTGGGGAGAAGCGCTGGTGTTCAAATATTCTGAAGATCGCAATAACTCACGGATAATAAATTGAAGAAGCAATGCAGGAGCTTCGCCCTTAGCGACTGTGCTAGGTGAGAAAGGTAAGTGAAAAAACAATTGCTGGTCGATCATTAAAGTCGAAAATATATCTTTAATGAATTATCGACAAGAATTTACAGCTCGGTTTTACCATCCGAGTATTGTTTAGCTATTTTTTCATCTTTGCATAGCAGATCATTTCCCTCGCGGATAACGAGCTTGCCATTACAGTTTTCCATCTTAGCTAAACAATGTTTATCTTCTTGCGTCAAGATTTTCTGGTTCCTTTGGATTTGGTCCCATTGTAATTTGTGGCAGTCAATGGTGTATTCGCAAAACTTGATATCCTTTAAGTGCGGATCGGATGAGTTGTAAGGACTGGCTATCTTGACATCGCAAGTTGCTTGATACGATCCGCTAGGGGCTTCGCAGGTCAATGATGAGGCATTCGCAGCGGGTATTTGGGAGATCATTTCAATGACGGCCCAAGTCCCTAGAATAGCAGTCCAATTATGGCAAATCCACTCTGTCCCTATGCAGCGTATGGCTTTGACATTGGAAACAATCGAACCCATATAACTCTCGTAGCCCAGTGCATTCAACAGCCCCCAATCTGTATAGACAGAAGATGGCACATCAATGCTGAGTTTGGAAAACTCCGCTGCAATTTTTTCCGGCGCTATGCCTCTTTCGATCAAAAAATTAACGATTTTCAAGGCTGCCTTGCTATTCGTTGGTTGTTGAAAGAGCTCTTCAGTAAGAGGAGCCAACAGATCATCAATTGCTTCGTGGCTGGGGATCAAGTTCAGACAGGCTTGGAGCATCAACATATTGAACGGCTCACGTTCAAGCTCTTTTGGCATGGAGACAACTTCTTTATCTGCTAGCGAAGTGCCAGTAAGC
>JABDFE010000033.1 GCA_013286675.1 Chlamydiota bacterium | reverse complement strand
AGCCCGGCCTACAGCGATTGCCAGCATGACACTCAAGGCCAAGCCGCAGCGGAGCTCCATTTTCTTGAGTCCTCTGATGTAATGCCTCTCAAAACCAAACGATACGTCAATACGGCTATTGACACGTTCTATGCTTGATCTTTTGTCATAGAGAGTTTCCCATTTGTAGCTGGACCGGGGCACTGGTGTGAAAATTCGGCGGTCTTCTTCAAGCGAAATGCGGAGGCTTTTGGCATAGAGAGGACATTGAGCTGCTCCTTTGCATTCAATGCCGTAGTGCAAGGCCGGACAGATATATTTCAGTGCTTCTCTTTCTTTTTCAAAACTTCCATAGGCCATACGCCGTATTTCTCCGGTTTTTGGACAATGACAAAAAACAGTGCCTTTATAGTCATAGGTCACGTTTTGTATTTTTTTGGTTTTTAATTGCCTGGTCTTTTCACCGTCTTTCCACATATTGCGGATGTCGATAACTCCTTTGATCCCATATTTTTCCCATAGAACAGAGATGCGATCTTTTGAATCGTAGCCTTTATCAAACATGGCGTGATCGCATCTTTCGATCAATTCTGGATGCACTTGAGCTAATTCGATGAATAACTCGTCCATAACAGGCTGCTCTCCTGTAGAAGCTGGTGTTACTGTATAAGCGACCGGAAGTTCAGCATCTGCTTCTGCAATCAGATGTAAACGAAACCCAAACCAGGATTTCACTTTCTCCCAAGCTTTTCCACTTTCATCAACACCGCAGTATTTTTTCACTCCCCAATCTGCATCTTTTTCTCGTCGTTTATCTCCATCCTTTTTTTTAGAGGGTTTTCCCAAGCTTTGGATAGCTTTGCCGTCACCTGCGATATTAACCCCAAATTTTGGGAAAAGAATCATGAGCTCTTTAACAAGAGAGTTAAACATATCACGGATCAGTGGTTCGCGAGCCAGAAGAGTCGTTAAAAAACGGTTATAAGCGGATTTACTGGGAACTGCTTCGGCCCCCAATAGTGGGCCAAAGCCGCACATTTCCCTGAGCTGGGCATTCCGCTTGAGTTCTCTGCGTAAACTCTCGATGCTGGCGTGTTCAAAAACAATGCCTGCCAAAAGCGAATTCCAAATAACTTTAACGGGATGGTCATTTCTCCCGTTAGCTCGTAAAGTTTCCAGAGTTTCTATGAGTTTCCCATCGGGCATTGTTTCAATTACGAGCTTGAATCTCTCGAGATCTCCGAGGGTTAGCAGATCGTTTTGAAAAGTTTTCCATGAAAATAAATGCAGATTTTGTATAATTGCCACGAGTAGCCTCCATGCTTAAGTGATTTGTGGTGAATTACTTATATCATGATCTGCTCATTTTTCTCCATGAGAATCATAGAGAAAAGTTTTGCCCTCGGTTACCCGAGGGCATTTTTTTATGTGGTGGGGTGAATTTCACGTATTTTTGATTTGAAACGCTTATTTCCCAGGAGACATTTGGGGTAATTTATTTTTTCGATGAATCATTTCCCTCTAGAAAAATGATTCATCGAGAAATGCTCGCAATAAAGCGAGTTAAAAATGGGGCAGCCTGGGATTGAACCAGGGACCAACGGGTTATGAGTCCGCCGCTCTAACCACTGAGCTACTGCCCCACAGTGGAAAAAAGAATCATATACCGAACTCGGTTGATTTGTAAACATTTCTGCTCGATCTTTTGACGATCGAAGCGATGCTTTGCCTCGCCAACTTCCCCAAGTTTAACCTCGGCTTCCACATCGCTTGGATCGCCAAAATATCTTCGCATAAATATTTACCTCTCAACCGACTCCGGTATACTCAAGTAGGGCAGAAGAGGCAATGTAAAAAATTTTTTGGATTATATAAGCCAGTCAGCTATAGAGACGTAAAGGGGGACCCTGCGCGGGCGACCTTCCCATAAGGAGAGAGATGTCTCGTAGCTTCGCTATTATTGCCAGTCTTTGTGCCTTAAGTCTTTGGGCTGCAGAAGTGCCTGATGAGGATGACGAAGACGAAGTGATTGCTCGATTTGATCCGGAGCTGTCTGTTATTAAGCGGGGAGATAGCCTGCCAGTGGATACTTTCGAGCATGCGACCGATCCTTATCTCGAAGGATATATCCAAGCTCTCATCGATGCGAATTATTATGAATACAGCGTGATCGTTGTTGTTAAAGATCATAAAGTTACGCTTTATAACCTTCCAAAGAACGACCTGCTTGCAAAGAGTATTATCGCCTATGTTCAAGATCTGCCAGGGGTAACTTCGGTCGAGGCAAAAGAAGCCATGACCAAAGAAGAGACTAAAGTTAGAACAGGATATACGGAAGCTCCGAGAGTTTCTGGGGTTTGGTTTCCTCAGGCGACGGTTTTATTTTTGCCATTGATTGCAGCTCCTAGAGAACCGATGTATCAGGTGAATTGGAGAGTGGGAGATCGGGTCATAGGAAAAAATGCTATCGCTATCTCGCTTGGCGATGATTTTCCAATTTTTAGATGGCATGATGTTTTTTGCTGGCACGGAGATTTGCAGATCGGCATCCAAACGGGGATTTGGACGACGTTTAATTTCAGCCATGTCCCTAATCGGAAGGATAATTCTTGCGAGCTGATGAATACCGACTATTTAGTCGGGATTCCGGTGACCTATGCGTTTGACAAATGGTCGTTCCGCGCTAGAATTTATCACATCTCAGGGCACTTAGGTGATGAAGTTCTTTGCAATAGAGAAAAGCTAAGATTAGACCGAAGAAACCCGAGCTTTGAAGCGATCGATGTGATTACGTCTTATCAATTTTCCAGCGCTTTAAGACTCTATGGAGGACCTGGGGTAGCCTTTCATAGCGATCGGTCGTTTCCACTCAAGCGGCTGTATGCGATCTACGGGATGGAAGTGAGGCTTTTTGGGCAAAAACTCAATTATCACCGACTTTTTGGAACGCCGTTTTTTGCAGCGAATATGGAAAACTGGCAGCAGCAGCATTGGAACTTGAATTTAACGCTTAAACTTGGATATGAATTTAGTAAACTCCAAGGAGTCGGCCGTAAGATGCGCCTCTATATTCAATACTATCAAGGCTATTCCTACGAAGGGCAATTTTTTAACCAGCGTGTCAGATACGGAGAACTTGGATTCTCCTGGGGTTTCTAATGAACGAGATCTTCACGTACGACTTTTCACAAGATGGCTTTATAGAAAGAGATTCTCACATGTTTCTGATCGAGGGGACATGGAGCTATCACCATCATGAGCTCGATTTCCGCTCTTGTGAACAAGAACTTAAATCACAAAACCATCTTCATAAATTGGACCATTAATCCCGATCTTGAGCGTTCCGCTGAAGAACTGCTTGTAGATTTTTATACCTTGTGCAGCGCTTTGCACACAAAAGAAGCAATTGCTGACCCATTCTGATCCTGAGATTGTTCCTGTCTCTAAGTTGCATCTAAATCTGGAAGAGAGTTTCTTTTTCCAATAGTCAGGATTTCCAAAAAGGAGCACAGGGGTTGGGGCTGCGGCACCGATTTTTCGGCGGACCTCTTCCAAACAGTATTCAAAATCAGTTCCGATGCCGCCCATGAGGAAGATGGGGAAGTCAAGATTGAACTCGGCTTGTCTTTCGACAAGTTTATCCAGACGATAGGTCATCTTCGCATCGATGTATGGGTTTTGTTTTTGTTCATTGACAACAGCGCCTTTTTCTCCGCGAAAATCCATGATGTTAGCGCACGAGAGGATGCCGACGGTTTTAGCGACGCGGTTGCCAAGACCCATGCTGCCAGGTCCTCCGCCTGTGACTAAAGCAATTGGAGTATCGCTATTGAGTAGGGGATGGTGCATCTCGTGGGAGAGTTGGATCAGACCTTGCAAAAGTTCGGTGAGCTCTTTTTCAAAAGAGCCTTCGGTGAGATTGGAGCCATAGATGCCAAAGAGAGTCGACTTCAAAAATGTTTCGACAGACTCCTTTGGTACGAACATTCCTGAATCCTTGTGAGGCTTTGGAAAGTACTGCAAAATCTTGCGGCTGGCTTGATCGACCCAGTAGGTCGGAATTCCAAATTTAGCCAAATCTAAGAGAACAGAACGGTCTTCATGTGAAAAATAATCGCCGTAAGTTCTTGATGGGTATCTAAAATAGATGCCTTTGAGATTTCGATGGATCTGATCGCTCAGCAGCATCTGCTTCAAAAGCGGAGAGGGGAAATATCTTGTTAGCAGGATTCCTTCGCTGGTAATGAGGCCATCTTCGATAGCTCTGAGGAAAGGATATGACGGCTGCTGGTGGATATATTTTTCGACAGCAGCGGCTTGCCGGTCTGGATTAACAATGCCGGGAAACTCGCTCATCCGAGGCTCCCTTGAGATCCAGTCGGACGGTTGGAGTTTTAAAAGCTGCTCGCCCTTAACGACAAAAACAGCGGCAAGATGATGCAGAGGTGCCGGAGCTGTGTCAAAGGCCTGAAAAACCACCTCGGGATTTTCTAGACAGCTTTGAAGCTGATCGCGGTCGGAAAAGAAGACGTGCTCGCGGTGAGGCTCTAGCGTGTAGAATTCAAGAGGGATATCGCTGAGTTCTTTTTTAGATTCACCGTAGAGCTCATAGATGTTGCCAGACGCCTTCGTGTCAGGTTGTAGAACAGAAGCTGACGTATGGTGGACGCCTTCGGGAAGGAGCTCTTCGACCACACGGCCAAACACGGTGCGGATATGTAGGGGAAGGGTTCTCACCAGGAGAATCTCATCTTTTTTAACTAAGCGGGAAGCTCCAGGCTTCCAGATCTGCTGGAGCTGAAGAAGCAAGCGGGTCTTGATGTGCGGTGTATGGAGCGTTTTTGCAAGGAGCGGAAGAAACCCCGCTGTGCTCTCATCGTAGAAGACAGCACCATCGAGCAGGCTTAAAAAAGCAACGGTTCTTCCTTCGATTTTTTCTAAGATGAGCTCATTGCTTCCCTGAAGGCCTCCTAGGGAAAGCAGGGGGGAGCCATTTCGATCGGCACGTCCAAACATTCTCGAGAGATACTCGGGGTCACGGACGCGCCTGCGATCGTCTGCCGCAAATAATTTACCGATATAGGCACCTGGAGTGATGAGAGGAAGCATGAGCGCAGCGAGCGATCCAATCGCTTCGAGATGAAGAGAGATGCGGGCAGTGTGGGTTTTGCTATCGAGCTCCATCGACTGAAGAGTTGCATTGAGGCCCAGTTGAGCCAGCGTGCTTTTAAAATTAAAAATAACGAGCTTGGGATCGATTTTAAAGCCGACAAAAGCAGGGGAGATGTTTTCGATGACGACTTCAGCACTCGATTTTGTCGAAGAAATATTTTTTATTGTTGAGATCTTGCCATCGGGAGTGACAAGGTCAAAGTGGTCAGAAAAAAGATAACTCTCCATGCTCATTATCCTAGAGGAGAAAGCTCAACTTGTCAAATCTAATGCCATTTATGATATACTCATCTACTTATGAAACCTAGATCTCTTGGAACACATGATGGGAGTTTTCATGCCGATGAAGTCACGGCATGTGCTCTACTGCTAGCCTTTAAGCTCGTTGATCGGGATAAAATTATCCGGACACGTGATCTTGCCATTCTCGATACCTGCGAATATGTCTGTGATGTCGGAGGCATTTATGAACCTAAAGCAAAACGATTCGATCACCATCAAGTCGGCTATCAAGGCGAACTCGCTAGTGCTGGTATGGTCTTGCTCTATCTCAAAGATCAAAAGTTGATCGATGAAAAACTTTACGATTTTATGAATCGGTCGTTCATCTGGGGCGTTGATGCCCATGATAACGGCAGAGTGACCCTAGAGCCTGGTGTCTGTACGTTTTCTCAAGTTATTTCGAATTTTGTTCCTCCTGACTATGAAGTCGACGCCGAAGAAATGACAAGAGCCTTTTTTGAAGCGGTGGATTTTGCGCATGGCCACGTCAAACGGCTTTTGGAAAGATACCATTATGTCGAAGAGTGCCGTGAAGTGGTCTCTCAAGCGATGAAAGCTAACAGCAATGTCCTTTTCTTTGAAAAAGCAATGCCGTGGCTCGATGTCTTCTTTGATATGGACGGAGAGAGGCATCCAGCGCAGTTTGTGATCATGCCTTCGGGAACACATTGGAAGCTCAGAGGGATTCCTCCTAATTCTAAAGAACGGATGAAAGTCCGTGTTCCTCTTCCTGAAGCATGGGCAGGACTGATGGATGAAGAATTAAAAAAAGTCACTGGAATACCCGGAGCCATTTTTTGTCATAAAGGGAGGTTTATTTCTGTATGGGAAACGAAGGACGATGCATTGAAAGCCCTGAATCTGATATTGAAAAAGAGATGACGATCTTTGGAAAGATTATTAAAGGCGAGCTGCCGTGCGAAAAGGTGTTTGAAAACGAACGAATCCTCGCCATTAAGGACCGGTATCCTGCTGCTCCTGTCCATATTCTGATCATGCCTAAAAAAGAGATCCCGAACATCCAAGCTCTACAGCCAGAAGATCTCCCGCTCATTTCCGAGATCATCTTAGTGGCCCAAAAGCTAGCTATTGAGTTTGAGATTGAAGACGGCTACCGGTTATTGACCAATAGCGGCGAAGAAGCCGGCCAGACGATCTTCCATCTCCATTTCCATCTCCTCGGAGGGCGCAGGCTGACTCATCTAGGATGAAAAGATATCTTCTGGCACTTTTGCTTCCGCTTATGGTGTTTGCAGGTGAGCAAGAAGACATCCGCCGCATCCATGCCCATCTTTTTGTCCACGATCCTCGATCTGCTGTCAAAGATGCTGAAAAATTTCTCAAGATTTATCCAGATTCAAAGGAGCTCAGGCTTGCCTATCTGCAAGCCTTGGCTGAAAAAGGCGATGAGACCGCTGCTTTCCAAGAATGGGAAAAGCGGAAAGAAGAGCTCCAAAAAGACCGGTATGCTTTAGAGATTCTCGCTTGGGGCGTCTTGAAAAAAGGAGATCTTTCTTCTCAGCTCAATATCCATTTAAGTTCACTGATTGGGGCATCGCTCACGCGAGATGTCAGAGCTGTTCCGATGCTTGTGAATGCCCTCCGTGGAAGTAATGCGCTGCTTCGTTTGATTGCTGTGAGATTTTCTGCCCAGTATGGCGATGGCCCTTTACAAGAAGAGCTTAAACGGATGCTCACGGAAGAAAAAGTCTGGTTTGTCCGCCTAGAGGCGATCCGCGCCATCGGTCAGCTTCGCATCACATCGCTACGCGAAGAACTCAAAGAGATGATCGCGGACAAAAACACGCTTGTTGAAGAAAAAGCCGAAGCAATTATTGCTTTGGTGCAGATGTACGATGGTGTCAGAGAGAGCGACTTAAAAGATCTGATCAGCAGTAATCGAGCTGGCTTAAGGCAGCTGGCTTGTGAATTGGTAGCCTATTTTGACCTGCACGGCAATGTCAAAGATCTCGTTCCACTTTTACAAGACGCTTCTCCCGATGTTCGCAGCCATGCGCTCCATACGATTGGGCTTTTACGGACTAGAGTCGGGGAGAAAAGATTGAAAGCCTTGATGGAAGATTCCTCTCCGCTGGTGGCGATCACGGCTTGCTGGGTCGCAACACTCCAAGGCATGAAAGAGGGGATTGAAGAGCTTGGAAAATGGATCGATGATGTTCATCCTCGCTGGAGGCTCTTGGCTGCATCAACGCTCAGCAGTTGTGGCAAGAAAGGCACTACTCTTGCTTTAGAAAAAATGGAAAAAAGTGAAGATCCTTTTGTTCGAGCGAATTTAGCTATTGGACTGATTGGTCAAAGAGTCGAAGTTCAAAAAGCATCCGATGTCATCTACGAGACCTTAGAGCAAGAAACTCTTCTGATGTGGGATTCTCACATGAAAATTTTAGCCAAAAGCCAGCTCAGCCATATCGATCAGATCCCGAATTATCCCAAGGTGATCGATCAGATGGTCCGACTAGATCTTCTCAACATCTTGTGCATCATGCAACATCCTAAAGCCCAAGAAGCCGTCAAAGGCTACGTTAAAAACGAATCGTGGGGGATTACCGGAGCTGCAGTCGCAGTGTTATTGGAAGAAGGCGATGAAGGGGCAATGACGGTGATCAGCGGTCTTTTAAAAGATGAAGATCCTCACATCCGGGTTCAAGCTGCCTTCATTTTAGCAATGATGGGAAGCGATCCTGAAGCCGTCAAAGTCCTCCAAGAGGCTTATCCTAAAATGTCGCGCGAGATCAAAATCCAGATCTTAGAAGCAATTGGTCATGTCGGGAGTTTAGAGTCGGTGCCATTTCTCATCGATATCTTAAGCGAGCCGTTTCAGCTGCTAAGAGTCATTGCAGCCTCTGCAATGATCCAGTGTTTGTATCATTAGGCATTATCAGGTTCAGCCAATGATTGATCAGGTCTGGAAGATGCGCGTTGGCAAAGGCGTCTTGTTCGGTGGTGATATTGGCTTTATTGATCGATTGCAAGAGCAGTTTTTGAAGTTCTTTGGAGGCATAGACAAGGTTATTGTAGTTACTGATACTTAGAGCGCGGCTATTTGATATAAGAATGACTCCAAGAAAGCTAAGAGCAATGAGCTGACAGTTCCAACTCAATGACTGAAGCCATGCTCCTTTTTCTCGTAGTGATTGCGGAAAAATGGAAATTTGTAGAGCCAGCCCCAAGCCAATAAAAGCAAGAGATACGCCCAATAATGCAAAACCTGCAGTGATAAAGTATTCAAAAGCTTTTATACAACCAGCATTTAATACTTGATAAATCGCGGCTTTGGCATAGGAGGAACGTCGCGCAATACCAAGTGACAATCCTACAAAAGCTAAGGCTCCAACAGTGCTAAGCATGGCCCATTTAATGACATTATTCTCTAGTGCCCATGCAGCAGCAAATTGAACTTTCCATGAAAAGAGTTGGAGGCTGATTTTTGCCTTACCCCAAAAAGTGCGAGCTTGCATTCTGCCAAGAAGTTCAAGTTTCTGACTTGTTGATCTTTGTTCCCAGGGGGTGATGTTGCTTCTTCGGATCAATTCAAACTTTTGGTCAAATGTCAACTTCTTGAAATGATGTGTAAATACCCATGTCATGAGCTTCCGATAAGAAGCGAGCTCTCCGTTTGCGGGCGTTTGTTTTAATCGCACGAGAAGTGATTTAGAGGCAGTGTTGATATAATGAGCCTCAGTAGAAAGAGGGAGGGGATGCAGCAGAGCAATAGCAGGCGTGTTTTTGTAAAACATCAAGAGTGCCCCTACGGAAGAAGAATTCACAAGACAGCGTCTCATAATATCATCGATGAGTTCAAGCGGGATGCCAATAGATACCAACATTCTTTCAAATTGGATGATGACAATGACGCGATCCACTTGGGTCTTGCGTAGAGGTTTGGCAGTATTGAAATGGTCTCGATCAAAATCGTGGACGATTCTGTAGACATCTAGCTGGTTTAGAGATGTAATAGCCATAATATTTTCTTAGGTAATGGATTTTACCATAGAGATTGGATTAATCGAATGCCTTAAGCGAGCCATTTCAACTCCTGCGTGATATTGCAGCGTCTGTAATGTCACTCTGTTTGGGATAAGCTATTAAGTATAAGCAATATAAAATTTCTATTTCATCTGTAGAATGGAAAACTACAGTTTGCAGCTGTATTTCTTAGTCGAAAAATACATCTGCAAAATGACTTTTTCCTGTTTGCAGATTGATTTTATAGGCGAAGACAAGTACTATATGCTCAAAAATAAAGGAGATTAGAGATGAGATCAGCCCCATTTATCGGCCGGGAATCTGAAATGAACAGGTTAAAGGGACTTATAGGAAAAAGAAGCGCCAGTCTTATCGTGGTTCGGGGTAGAAGACGTATCGGCAAAAGTAGACTTCTTTCTGAGTTTGGGAAAGAAATGACCAGTTTTTTCTTTTCTGGAAATCCTCCAGCGCGCAAAACGACAGCGCAATCTCAACGAAATGTTTTTGCACGCCAGCTTGAGAGAGCGGGGATTCCAGGCGTTAAACCAGATGATTGGGGCAATCTTTTGTGGCATCTTTCTAATCATACCCAAAAAGGGCAAATCCTGATCGTACTTGATGAAATCTCGTGGATGGGAGGAAAGGATCCCCAATTTTTGGGACAGTTGAAGACAGCATGGGACATGTACTTCAGTAAAAATCCTCATTTAATTATTGCACTCTGTGGATCCATCTCATCATGGATTGAAAAAAACATTCTAAGCGATACTGGATTTCTTGGTAGAATTACCATCGACCTTATTCTTGAAGAGCTTCCCTTACATTCTTGTAATGCATTCTGGCATCCAAAAGAGGCGCGTATTACAGCCTATGAGAAATTCAAGCTTTTATCCGTAACAGGAGGCGTACCACTCTATTTGGAGCAAATCAGGCCAAATCTTCCTTCTGAGGAAAATATTCGTGATCTTTGTTTTACGCAGGGAGCTCTTCTGGTCCGAGAATTTGATCAAATCTTTTCCGATCTGTTTTCACGTAGAAAAAGAAGCCATAAAGAGCTTGTGACGTGCCTGGCAAGTGGCCCAAAAGACCTTACCCAAATTTGCAAGGAAATCGGAAAGCGTCAAGGGGGATTGTATAGCACGTATTTGGATGAATTGGTCAAGGCCGGGTTTGTAAAAAGAGATTTCACTTGGGATCTAAAAAGTGGAAAACAAGGAAAGCTCAGCCGTTATCGTTTAAGTGATAATTATCTACGTTTTTATTTGAAATACATTGCTCCTAACTTTGCCAAAATCGAAAAGGGAACCGTAGCTGCTTCCATGCTAAATAATCTGCCTGGCTGGGAAGGGATTATGGGACTACAATTTGAAAACCTTGTTGTCCGTAATTTTAAGGCTCTCTGGAAGGTAATGAATATATCTGCAGAGGAGGTGGTTGTGGATGGGCCATTTTTTCAGAGTACAACAATTAAGCAACCTGGCTGCCAAATTGATTACATGATTCAAACGCGATTTCACAATCTATACTTATGTGAAGTTAAATTTTCGAAAAATCGAATAGATAAAAAAGTGATCGAGGAAATGGAAGAAAAAAGAAGACGATTAAAAATACCTAGGCATTTTTCGGTCAGGCCTGTTCTAATCCATGTAAATGGCGTCGAAGATTCCGTTT
>JABDFE010000032.1 GCA_013286675.1 Chlamydiota bacterium | reverse complement strand
AATTCAACTAAAAACTCAATCAGGTACTCTTTTTCCGACGAAGATTGAATTTTCAAGAAGAGGCCTTGAAGAACCCATAGAATTCGAACCTATCAATCCAGAGGTATTGAGCAGCTACCGTTTGAATCCCATCTTTGCTCCACATTATGGGCCCATTATTGCCTTCAAACAGAAAATAAGGGCTTTATCCCTCAGAACAGAAACTCAAGCTCGGGATATTTGGGATCTTTTTCATTTGATAAATGCATATGGAGTCAAGGAAGGTGATGGAGAGCATTTAAAACAAGCATGTGAAAATGCCTGCACAATCGGTTTTAATGATTTCAAAGATCAAGTCCTGGCATTTTTTCCTGCAGAATTACAACCCCAATACACTGAAGAAGTATGGAATACCATCCAGCTTAAAGTCATAGAGTATCTGGAGGCATTAAAATGAGATTGACCTCAGCTTTAAAAAAGCTTCAAACAATAGGTGTCCCTATCGTAGCAACAGCGGATGCAGCAATTAAGCTAGGATTGAGCAATGAGTATGGAAGCCAGGTCCTCAGAAGGTTAGCCCAAGAAAAGCTTATTATTCATCTCTCGAGAGGATTATGGGTTGTCGATCTTCAAGTTAATCCATTACTTGTACCCGATTTTTTAGTCGATCCAATGCCCTGCTATGTTTCTTTGCAAACAGCACTTTTTCATCTTGGAATGATCGATCAAATTTCTAGAGTCATTACTGTGGTATCGCTTGCCCGCACTCGCAAGATACAAACACCCTTAGCAACAGTCTCAGTCCACCATATGGTGCCAGAATTTTTCTTCGAGTATGAACTTGATCCTAAAACGGGGGTCAAAATGGCAACTCCCGAAAAAGCTCTTGTCGATATGCTCTACTATAACAAAAGGCTACCTGAAATTGAGATTCCAGGATCTTTCAATATAAAAAAAGCATTCGAGATAATCCGAAAAATCCCATCTCGTGCTCGCCGCACCCGTGTAGAAAAAGCTTTTCGTTCAATCAATGATAAGTTCAGGATAGAGCGGAAATTGGTGTAAAAGCTCTCCGACATGTCTCTGAACAGTCGTTAGAACGGAGGGTTCGATGTGAATCTTAGCTCTGCTTGGACCACCGGTCTTTTCATCAGAAAGCGGTTTTGTCGATTTAAAAAGACTGACGATCCATTTCGCAATTTGCTTCATCTCTGCTTCTTTCATACCAAGGGTTGTGAGAGCAGCTGGACCCATCCGGACGCCGGAGGTATACCAAGGGCCGTTTTTATCAAAAGGGATAGCGTTGCGATTGACGGTAAAGCATGCCTCGCGAAGAGCCATTTCGGCTTGCCGGCCCGTAAGTCCAAATTTGTCAAAGACATTGGCGACGAGGAGATGGTTGTCCGTGCCGCCGGTTGTCAGATGAACGCCCTGATGGATAAATTCTTCAGCCAGCGCATGACAGTTCTTCACAATCTGATGTGCATAGGTGCGGAACTCGTCCGTGTTGGCTTCTTTGAAGGCAACAGCTTTTGCAGCCATCACGTGTGGGAGAGGACCTCCTAAAACGAGAGGACATCCCTTATCGATCACGTCTTTGTATTCATTTGTACAGAGCACAAGGCCGCCCCTTGGACCTCTCAGTGTCTTATGTGTCGTAGAAGTAACAATGTGTGCAAAAGGGACAGGATCGTAATTGCCTTGCATCACTTTTCCAGCGACAAGACCTGCAAAGTGGGCCATGTCAACCATGAATGTCGCGCCAACCGTATCGGCAATTTCTCGCATCTTGGCAAAATCAATGAGTCTTGGATAGGCAGAATAGCCTGCGATCAAGATCGCTGGTTTCTCTTTTTTGACTTGGGCTTCAAGCGCTTTGTAATCGAGATAGCCGGTGTGCGGATCGACATCGTAGACCACGGAATGCATCATTTTAGAAGAAATATTATGACGATAGCCGTGGGTGAGGTGGCCGCCAGAATTGAGCGACATCCCCATCACTTTTTGGTTCACCAGCAATTTGCGCATCTGTTCATATTCTTCAGGTGTCAGTTCATCGATCGTTTTTTTACCGAGTCTTTCAACTTCTTTACTTTGGACGCGGTAGACCAAGATCGACCAGAATGCCACCATGTTGGCATCAGCCCCAGAGTGAGGCTGGACATAGGCATGGTCGCAATTAAAGATTTTCTTAAGCTCTTCGACAGCGGCCGCTTCGACAAAATCGACATTTTCGCAGCCGGCATAGAACCGGTGGAAGGGATAACCTTCCGAATATTTATCGGTCAAAAGGTTGCCCATCGCTAGTTGAACAGGAAGTGAAGAAAAATTTTCAGAGGCGATCAGCTTCAGATGGGACCGCTGGTCCTTTAACTCTTTGACAATGGCATCCCCAATGCCTGGAAATTCCCCATGGACAGCATCAATCGACGCCAAATAGGCGATTGCTGCCGTTTTTCTCTGGGCTTCAGGGACTTTATTAAAGTATTTTTTTAAATATGACATCTCTTAGCCCTCTTGACCGCATTTTGGCATAAAGTGACATTTAAAAAAATCCCCTTGAGAAGAAAGTGAGCTGCCCTATATTCTATCGGGTTACAAACCAGGATATTTGCAAATGAAAGAGGCCCTCAAGACGATTTTGGAAATCCAAGAGCTCGATATGAAGATGCTCCGTCTGATGCGTGTGAAAAAAGAACGCTTAAAAGAGATTGAGCAGATCGAAGCACTGCGCAAAGAGCTCCATCAGCAGCTGACCGAAAAAGAAAACGAGATCACCGAGTACGGCAAGCAAGCCCAGACACTCGAAGCAAAGATCCAAGAAATCACTGCTAAGATGAAAAAACTTGAATCTCAACAGGGCTCTGTCAAAAAAGTGGAAGAGTTTAATGCTCTAACTCAAGAGATGACAGCATTAGAGCGCGAGAAGATCAATACCGAGCAAAAAGTTTCTGATATCGTTGACAAACGCGTTGCCGGAGAAGAGCTTCTCAATAAAATTAAAGAGAGCCTCCAAACTTCAGAAATCAGCAGCTCTGCTTTAGAAAATGAGATCAAAGACAGCGTTAAGTTAATTAATGATGAAGGCCTCTCTTTAAAAGCAGAAAGAGATAACCTAGTAAAAACTGCGAACGCAGAAGTTTTACAAATTTACGAAAGGCTCGTTCGAAACAAAAAAGATCGCGTGATTGTTCCGATTGAAAACCGGACTTGCAGCGGATGCCATATCGCATTGACCGCTCAGCATGAAAATATCGTTCGCAAGGGTGAAAATCTTGTGTTCTGCGAACACTGCTCACGCATTCACTATTGGCAGCCAGAAGAAGTAGCTGTCGAAGGCGCAGCAACAACGACAAAACGTCGTCGCCGTCGTGTAGCTGCCACTTAATTTTTTTTCGGGAAAGTAAGCAATCGCTGTTTTGCTTAAGCAAAACAGAGGAAAGTCTGGACTTCACAGGAGAGGATACCAGCGAAAGGCTGGGGGCCGTAAGGCTACGGAAAGTGTAACAGAAAATACTCCGCTACCGATTTTGGTAGACAGGCTGAAAATGCGGACTTTGGGAGTCCGCCACACTTGCCCTGAGGCAAGGTGCTATAAACCCTATCCGAAGCAAGAGTACCAAGTTTGTTCTCCGCAGTTGCTTGGTGCAAGACCGCTCGAGAGCTTTGGCGACAAGGCCCCTAGAGGAATGATTGCTCACGACAAAATCCGGCTTATCGCTTTCCCGAATTTTTCTTATTTTTTAGAAATCAAATCTGAAATCAATGGTCAATCCCTGAAGGCCTAAATCTCCAGCAAAGCGGCTGTAGTTCACTAAGTTAAATAAGGATGTCTCATTGCGGAGCATTTGATTCTGCTTCCACCAGTTTTGGAATTCATAACCGACTCTGAGTCCAAAGTGGCAGCGATTGCAGTTGAAGCTCGTATCCCAGCTCATTCCAAATATCGCCTGCAGCATTGGCACCATTAAATTACGATCTAATCCAGAAGGCATAAAACTGGTCTCAGCGTGCTTAACATCAAAGTGGCCGTACATTAGAGCACCGGCAAAATCACCAAAAAAGTCAAAATGGTGGGTTCCTAGAACAGCAAAGGTCCACGCAGAATTAAAACCGCCAGAGGCTCCTACGCCCCAAAAGTCATTTTTGGTCGTAGAACTATAGTGACTGGTCGCTTTTGTGAAACTCTCTCGCACATGTTGGTTGATCCAACCGCCTTTAATACCGATATGAGGACGTAAAGAGAGGTGCTTGCTCACATAGAAAGGACGTCCGAGTTCCCAGTCAATCATCGAAAAGTGGATCTTCCAATTGATCGATCCTTGTGTAAAGGAAGAAGCTAGACCAAAAAGGTCTGAACCAACCTGATTCCCTTTTGTTCCCAAGGAATTGGAATTCCTAGTTCGGAACCATGTGTAATAAACATTGGTATCCCACTGATCGTAGTCCATATTTGCCCCAATTCCAGCACGGAAACCCCAACTCCATTTAAAGTTTAATGAGTGGTTCGGCCCTGAAATCACAAAGCTTGTGGTGTCGTTATTTTTAAATGCCCAATCAGCATTGTCGACACTGGCATGCCAGTAGAGCGCGTCTGCAAAGATAAACCAGCCGTTTTCGCTCAAGGGAACCGCTGAACAGAGAGTATTGTCGCAGACAGGCACTGGAGGGCAAGGCTTTTTGCAAACAGGTGGCTTAGGCTTGCAAGGCTCTGGTGGTGGTGGTGGAGTGCATGGCTTCGAGCAGCTGCCGCTAATCATTTGTGATTCTTCTATTGCGATAATATCATCTGCGATTATAAATGATGTTAATGCAGCAAAACTTATTAATACAATTTTGTTCATAATTAATTCCTCGTGTTTATAAATTACTAATTAACATAATTATAAAGTTATTTCAATATATTATTTTTATTAATTAAGAATAAGATGTTTATGAAAATAGCTCAGCCCATCCTTTTCACCGTTACTCAGACCGAAGTGAAGAAGGATGGGCTGAATATTAGAAGTCCAAGCGGACATCAATTGTCAGACCTTGCAAGGCGAGATCGCCTGTTGTGCGAGTGTATCTTGGAGCAGCTACTGAGGTACCTAATGTTCCATTATTGAAGTTAGAGAATCTTTGATTCTGTCTAAACCAATATTGGAGCTCGTATCCTGCGCGAATACCAAGATGTATCTTGTCGCAGTCAAAGCACATATCCCAAGCTAATCCTAGGATCCCAGTTAACACTGGAACCATGAGATTGCGGTTGAGATGAGATGGCCTGCATCCACCATTAATGACGCCAGCTGCTGTACCAGTCTCAGAATGGCTGTTCTTGAAGTGACCATACATCAGGGCACCAGACACATCACCGAAAATACTCCACATGGGTTTATTTTTCACTTGGCCTTTAGGACAGCGCGTGTTAGCTGAGCCGAAATACCAGTTGGAGTTAATCCCAGCAGAAGGACCGACTCCCCACGACCTGGTTGAGTTGCTAACGGTGTATGTTAGGGGTGTTATTGTTCCCTCGGCTACAAAAGATTCACCCTCTTTCAACCTAATCCAAGCTCCTTTGATGCCAACGTGTGGACGGAGAGAAATAGAATTGCTGATATAGAATACGCGTCCTAATTCCCAATCCAAGGCTTGAAAAGTCAATGTTGTCGTCGCATTCCCTTTAGTGATAACCGATGGGAACAAAAAGGAATTACTGTTAAGGCTTGATGCAGATTGACCAACCGGTGTTGTAAAAGAAGCTTGGCTTATTGAACTATTTGCAGCAGCACGATTTTTGAACCATGTATAGTAGATATCTGAATCCCACTGATCATGTTCGAACTCATAACCGAGGCCTACACGGACACCCCAATTCCATTTGAAAGCCAGTTCTTTGTTAGAACCTTTAACAACATCTATTGGAGAAGCATTGCTGACAAAAGCCCACTCTGCGTTGGTGACATCTGCATGCCAATAGAGGGCATCGGCAAAGAGGTAAAAACCGACGTCATCACATGGACGTGCAGAAGTGAGCACATTTGGCGCTACTCCTTCTCTAATACAGGGTTCACATGGTTTTGGTTTCGGCTTGTGTTCTGGTTTAGGTCTGCAAGCTCTTGGTTTCGGCGGTGGATTGCATGGCTTAGCGCAGCTGCTGCTGATCATTTGTGATTCTTTTGTTGCAATAACATCACCTGCCATCACAAATGTTGTTAAAGCTGTAAAACTCAGCAAAACCATACTATTCATAGTTTGTTTCTCCTATTTATAAACCACCGAATAGCATAATTACACATCTGTTACAATAAATTATTTTAATGATTAAAAATAAGATGGTTATGAAACAACTCAGCCCATCCCCCTCACTTCGGTACCCAGACCGAAGTAAGGCAAGATGGGCTGAATATTAAAACTTCTAAATGAAGATCTTAGAAGTCGAAACGCACATCAATTGTCAGACCTTGCAGTGCGAGATCACCCGTTGTGCGCGTGTATCTTGGAGCTGCTACGGATTCGCCTAAACCTGCAGTATTGAAATTAGAGAATCTTTGATTCTGTCTAAACCAATATTGCAGTTCGTATCCTGCGCGGATGCCAAGGTGCATTGAGTCGCAAGCAAAACAGATATCCCACTGTAATCCCATGATTCCAGTTAACACGGGAACCATCAGATTGCGGTTCAGGCCGCTTGCACTGAATCCGCCAGAGGCTGCGCCAGCTGCTGTAAGACCTGTCTCAGAATGGCGATTCTTAAAATGACCATACATCAGAGCTCCGGACACATCTCCGAAAATGCTAAACATAGGTCTGTCTCCGACTTCACCACCACGGGTAGACGGCATTGTATTAGCGCAACCGAAATACCAGTTGGAGTTAATACCGGCAGAAGGACCGACAGCCCACGACTTAGTCGTGTCACTGCTACTATAAGTTGCAAGCGCACCTGTACCAGTGAATGACTCGTTTTCTGTCAACTTGATCCAAGCTCCTTTAATACCAACGTGCGGACGGAGAGAAATAGAATTGCTGACATAGAACGCGCGTCCTAATTCCCAATCTAACACGTTGAAACGCAATTTCGCGCTAGCTGTTCCTGATGCGGCTGTAATAGGTGACATCGAGGAATCAGTATTCAGACTTGAAGCCGATCCAGCTGCAGGCACAGTGAAATGTGTGCTGCTTGTAGAACCGTTTGAAGCTGCCCTGTTATGGAACCATGTGTAGTAGATATCTGAATCCCACTGATCATGTTCGAACTCATAACCGATACCTACACGGAAACCCCAGTTCCATTTGAAGGCCAGTTCTTGGTTCTTTCCTGAGACTGGAGATGTTACTCCGGTAGGATTAACAAATGCCCACTCAGCATTGGTGACATCTGCATGCCAATACAGAGCATCAGCAAAGAGATAGAGACCAATGTCGTCGCATGGACGAGAAGAAGTGAGCACGTTGGGTGCTATTCCTTCCCGAACACAGCATACTGGTGGTTTTGGTTTTGGTTTGCAAACTGGTTTTGGTTTGCAAACTGGTTTTGGTTTGCAGACTGGTTTTGGTTTGCATTCGGTATCACATCCTGCAACCAAATTGTCACCTGCGAGCAATGTAGAGGAGTTTGTATCTCCATCTGCAAAGGCAAATGCTGTTAATGCGAGCATACTAAATAACAAATTCTTGTTCATGCGCTACTCCTTCTTGTTTTGAAATAGTCATATCTCTTCCTTTTACCAAAGGATGTGCCTTATCGTAAACAACCTTTTTCAATTTTGTTGAAACTTTCGTGTAAATTGTGGTGGTTGAAAGTGACGAATGTCCCAATAGAATTTGGATAGTTTTTAGATCCATACCTTTTTCTAACCAATGTGTTGCAATTGAGTGCCGAATTGTGTGCGGAGTGGCCTTTGAAGCTAGTCCAGACTGCTTTAATAAGAGCTGAAAATTCCGATCAACCGATCGAACTGATAAACGGTTTCCCCATTTATTTAAAAAAATCGCGTCGTGATTTTTTTCAGCTTGGGTGTGCTCGCTGTCCAAGTGACGTTCTGGATGATTGAGATAGCTGTTAATCCATGTTGCTGCATTCTTTGTTATCGGAATGACGCGCTCTTTTTTTCCTTTTCCTCTGACACGCAGTAAAAGATTTGCCTGGTCGAAATCAGATCGATTCAAACCAACAAGTTCGCTGATCCGAAGTCCTGAACTATAAAAAAGTTCCATGATTGTGCGATCGCGAAAACCTAAATACGTCTCCGTATCTGGCTGCTGAAATAACCGATCGATCTCTTCCATTGTTAAAGGGGATGGAATGGTTTTTTCTAATTTAGGCGCATCGATCTCTTCTAAAGGATTATGGGAAATAACCTTTTCTTTAAGGAGATATTTAAAAAACGACCGGAGAGCCGACAGCCTCCTTAATATAGTGCGCTTGGTTACTTGCTTCTGATTCAGGTGTGTTAGATATCCTCTAATCATTCTTTTATCGACGGCTTTAATATCTTCTGTTCGAGCAAACCTCTGAAAATCTGCAAGATCCATCCCGTAATTTCTCAATGTATGGACCGAGGCGTTTTTAATCGCCTGCAGATAGCTTAAAAACTTTTCTTTCCATTCCTTCATAAATTTCCCATTTGATATACTGTTTTCCCTAGGATCTATCCCTTAATGCTAAAAGTTCGCTTTTTGCGTCTTTTTCCGCATCTTCTAAAGCCGCTTCTTGGCCTACTTTACCAAGTATGTCCTACGAAGCGGCTTTAAAATCTGCGAAAAAATACATCAAAAATCAAAATTTTATCATTAAGGGATAGATCCTATGATTACATTAACCAAAATTTCTAAAAAAGTCGGACCGCGTCTTCTTTTTGAAAACATCAACGTCTCTTTTAATGCCGGCAGCCGCTACGGACTCACAGGGCCTAACGGCTCGGGCAAATCGACCCTCATGAAAATTATGATGGGGCTTGAAGAGCCGAACGAAGGAACCGTTACTTTGCCGCGCAAGGTCGGTTTCCTTAAGCAGAACATCGAAGACTTTAAAGATCAAGATGTGATTTCCGTCGTCATCATGGGCAACAAACGCCTCTGGGATGCACTCCAAGAAAGAGACCACCTATATACACAAGAGATCACCAACGAGATCGGCATCCGTTTAGGAGAACTCGAAGAAATTATCGCAGAAGAAAATGGCTACAGCGCAGAATCTGAAGCAGAAGAGCTCTTAATAGGCATGGGCATCGCGCAGAAATTGCACGCGTTAAAAATGCATCAGATCCCTCTCGATTCACAATTCCGCGTACTCCTCTGCCAAGCTCTCTTCGGAGAACCTGAAGCACTCCTGCTCGATGAGCCAACCAACCACCTTGATATGGAATCGATCGGATGGTTAGAGCAGTTCCTACTACAATATAAAGGTGTACTGGTTGTGATCAGCCATGACCGCCATTTTCTTAATACCGTCACAACACATATTGCCGATATCGATTATGAGACTGTGATTATCTATCCTGGCAATTACGATCAGATGATCGTTGCCAAGACAGCTGTCCGGTCTCGTGCTGAAGAAGAAAATAAATCGAAAGAAAAGAAGATTTCTCAGCTTCAAGATTTCGTCTCCCGCTTCGGTGCAGGAACCAGGGCCAGCCAAGTGCAGTCCCGTATCCGTGAAATCAACAGGCTCCAACCGCTGGAACTGAAAAAATCGAACATCCAACGCCCCTATATCAGGTTCTACCCTCCGGAAAAGCCTTCTGGGGAAATCGTCCTTAAAGTCGAAAATGTCTCTAAAGCCTACGACCACCCCGTGATCAAAAATTACAGCTGTGAGATCCTGCGTGGAGATAAAATCGGCGTGATCGGAAATAACGGACGGGGAAAAAGTACGCTCCTGAAGATGATGGCCGGAGTTCTCCAACAAGATAGCGGCAAGATTGAACTCGGACATCAGGTACAGATCGGATATTTCCCTCAGAACCACTCCGATATCGTGAATAAAAAAGGATCTCAGACTATTTTTGACTGGCTCAAAGCCAAAAAAGAAAATGTGTACGACCAAGATGTTCGAAGTGTGCTGGGAAAAATGCTCTTTGGCGGAGATGATGCCTTTAAACCCGTTGCTCATCTCTCTGGAGGAGAAACTGCCCGGCTCATCATGGCCGGCATGATGCTCTGCAACTACAACTTTTTGATCATGGACGAGCCCAATAACCACCTCGATTTGGAAGCCGTTGCAGCGCTCGCCTGGGCTTTAGAAGATTTTAAAGGCACCGTGATTATGGCGTCGCACGACCGTGGGCTTCTCGATGAAGTTGCAACTAAAATCATCGCTTTTGAAAACGACGGAATCGATAATTTTAAAGGACCACTGGAAGAATACTTGGCAACTTGATATACTGGTAGTCGGGTGACCCAAATGATAACTAGAATTGATCCAACCGGTCCAGCAAATCCTCCAGGAGATTCTCCGGATGTGACTGCTACAGCTAAGAAATTTTCTGCAGAGCTTGATATGACAATGGCCGAACTTTCAAATTTAGATTTGAAGACTCTCGATCCCAAACTCGATAAAGTTGCACATCTCATTACAAATCTTAGTGCAACTGCAAAACAAGCCTTACAAGCCGCAGGAAAATAACTTATGCTTCGAGAAAAACTTTACGATGCAGGTGAAATTGTTGAAACGATTTTGACGCAGCCTCTATCTATCCCTGGTCTGCCGAAAAACATTTCTCTGCTTGAAGCATCTAAACACTATCTCGCAGATCCAAAATCACCTGAGCTGAAAAAAATGATCGAGACTTTTCTTCGCAATCCTGCCGCATTAGAAATCATGCTGCAAGAGTTCAAACTTCTCTCACAAGACCTACATTAGATTTTGCAAAAGGAAAGACTTTTAAATCGTCTGCTGCAAACGTATTAGGGAAAATAGTCCTCGCCTCTGTTTCAAACGGCTCGAGATCTTGATAACGGGCTGAAAAATGAGTGAGGATCAATTCTTTCGCTCCTGCTTTTTTAGCGATCTCTGCAGCTTGCCTGGCTGTCATATGGTGATATTCTTTTGCCAGATGCCTATGTTCATCCAGATAAGTGCTTTCACATAAAAGAAGCGTTGCTCCTTTAGCAGCATCGATAGCACCCTGGCAAGGGAGTGTATCGATGACAATGGTAAAGACATCGCCAGGACGCAAGTGGCTCACTTCATCCAACGTGATGATTTTTCCACCGACCGAAACTTTTTTATCTTTTTCGATTTGACGGACCATCTGGCCTAGAACACCTTTCTCTTTGAGTTTTTGCTTATCGAATTTGATGGAATCTTTTTCTTTAATCCTCCAAGCAAAATTCTCAACGCCATGATCAAGAGAAAATGCTTCGATGCGGAATTTGTCATCTTCTTCAACAAGCCCTGGCTTTTGAACAGGATGGGGAACGACTTGGATCGTTTCATGGTACATCTCTCCATAACGAAGCCTGTCAAAGTAGACTTGCCCACTTGCAGGATAATAGCAGTGGATCGGATGCGTCACCTTATCGAGATTCAGACGCATGAGCATCGATCCGAGTCCTAAACAATGATCACCATGAAAATGGCTGACGAAAATGCGAGTGACACATGTCGGAGCGATATTAGCAAAAATAAACTGCCGCTGAGTTCCTTCACCTGGATCAAAGAGAAATCCTTCATCATTCCATCTTAAAAGATAGGCGCCATGATTCCGTTTGCGGGTCGGCTGCTGACTCGAACATCCTAATATAGTAAGATCTCTTACGCTCATTTAACGCTCCGGCTGAAAAAAGGAAGACGGGCAAGTAGTATTCCCGTTAAGCCCCCTATAATATGGGCTGTGTTGGCAATATTAAAAGGAAATCGTGATATATGGAAAAAATCAAAACAGAACAAGATCATTGCAAGGATGAGTAAAATTGCGACATAGACGACGATAAAACGGACGATTGCGGGGTTAAGAGGATATCCTTCCCAAGGAGCAATTTTCTGCCGCATCCAAATAAAACCAACCATGCCTACTATAATGCCAGAATATCCTACAAAATCTGGGCCGCTCATCATGTATTGAGCAATATTAGCTATGATGCCGACAATCAATGAAAAAATAAGATAGCGGAATATTCCGATCCGCTGTTCAATCTGCCTCCCCAATAACCAAAGCCAAGCCATGTTAAAAAGGATATGCAGCAACCCGCCATGGAGTAGTACAGGTGAATAGAGGCGCCAGATTTCTCCCTGCCGAATTTTCCCAAAAAGTGTGCCTGCAGGAAGCTCCTCATACCCTTTCCAGCTTCGTTTCATAATAAGATC
>JABDFE010000031.1 GCA_013286675.1 Chlamydiota bacterium | reverse complement strand
TAAAGTGAAATCTGATTGATCAATGAGACGAGATAGGGATTCAAGAAGATGCTCTCTTTGTGATTTTCCCAATGTGCTAAAAGCGCCCAGTTTTTTCCTAATTTCATGCTCATGAAAAATGACCATATCATGTCCAAAAACAGAAAATTTGAGCATGCGAATTTCTGGTGAGATGTTAAGCGCATAGATGTCTTTCCGAATGATGCAAAAAGAAAGGACAAAGAGTGGATAGCAGGGATTGATCGATCCAATGCTATGGTCTCCACTTTCATCAACATATACAATGTAATCGCTATATTTTGACGTAAAAGGACTCACGTGTTTCTTGTTCGAATGAACAAGATATCTGATCTGTCAAAAAAAATCTAGGGAGAGCTTTTGGAAAAGGCGTCTCTGGGATTTTAAAAGACGATCGATTATTCTAACTTTTATGCCCCTCTACACCAAAGAAAGTCTCGACTTGCTCAGGCAGCGGATTGATCTATCCGAAGTGATCTCTGCGCATATCGATTTGAAAAAAGCTGGATCGGCTTACAAAGCTCTATGTCCTTTCCATGAGGAAAAGTCTCCCTCTTTTATTGTGAATAGGGGGGATAATCACTACCACTGTTTTGGCTGCGGAGCTCACGGAGATGCCATTGCTTTTTTGATGAATCATCTCAAAATGGGATTTACGGAAGCTGTCGAAAGCCTAGCTGAAAAATTCGGAGTTGTTTTAGAGCGGGATGACAAAGTTGAAAATACAGGACCTTCTAAAACACTTTTAAAAGAAGCGATGCAGCTGGCTTGTCGCTTCTATCATTTCATGCTGCTCCATACCGAAGAGGGTGTTCAGGCTTTGCAATATCTCTATAAAAGGGGAATCGACCTCGATTTTATTCAACGATTTGAAGTGGGATTTGCACCACGTCAGAGAAATGCGCTGTATAAAATTTTAAAAAGCAAAGAGCTCTCCGATCCAGTCTTGCAGGCGGCAGGTCTGCTGTCGATTTCAGAAGATGGGACAAAACGGGACTTTTTTTCCGATCGAATCATGTTCCCCATCCGGGACGGCATGGGCAATGTGATCGGGTTTTCCGGAAGAAAGTTCAAAGAAGAGACATTTGGTGGAAAATATATCAACACTTCAGAGACGCCGCTTTTTAAAAAATCGCATGTGCTGTTTGGGCTGAGTTACTGCCGCAAGACGATTACAAAAGAGAAAAAGGCCCTCGTTGTGGAAGGTCAGATCGACTGTTTGAGACTGATTCAAGAAGGGTTTGACTATACAGTTGCAGGGCAAGGCACCGCATTTGGAGAAGGCCATGTCCGGGAACTTCTCAATCTGGGAGTTCAAACCGTTTACTTAGCCCTCGATGGTGATACCGCTGGAGAAGAGGCTGCGGTGAAGATCGGAGATTTATTTCAGAAAAAAGGAGTTGAAGTTTGGGTCGTGCCGCTTCCGCCTAAACAAGATCCTGATACGCTCCTCAGAGAAAGAGGGGCTGCCTGGTTTGCTGACCATTTACAAAAGCCGATCGATTATTTGACGTTTTTAGTGGGAAAACTCGCTAAAATCCATAGTTTAGATTCTCCTTCAGGAAAAAATGCGCTCACGCAAACTGTTGTCGAAAGGGTCCGTGCTTGGGAACATCCTGTCATGGTTCATGAAAGCTTACGTAAACTTGCATTGCTTGTCCAAGTGCCAGAAGAATTGATCGGCGTCGGAGCCGTCCAGACCACCGTTGTCCGAAAAGAAGGCAAACTTCAAGGGCAAGAGGGAATCGATGCGGATAAGATTTTAGAGACAGATCTTTTAAGAATTTTATTCCTAGCAGGAGAGAAGATGCAAAAACTTTTTGCCATTGCCAAAGCCAATCTCTTACCTAGCCATTTGAGAGTTCCAGTCTGTCAAAGGCTTTATGCGATTTTCATGGAGTCTTATGAAAAAGGAAATTCTACCGATCTGCTTTCTTGCGCAGCAGGTCTTGAAGGAGAAGATGAGGGCGAAGTTGTTCTAGATATTATGGGCCGTAAGATCCAGCTTGAAAAAGCAGAAGAGTCGCTTCTCACCACCATCAAGAGAATCTTGCAGAGAAATTGGATGGAAGAGCGAGAGACAATCAAACAAAAAATCCACAGCGGCAAGTTAGAAGAAGAAGAGGCTTTAGAGCTAGCCAAACAATTCGATGCCTTGAAAAGACAAGTACCTGAGGTTGTTATTCCAGCGTGAGATATTCAATCATTTTTTTCGATCAGCATTGCCCTCTATGCCGCCGGACGATCAATTATTTAGCGAGCCAAGACAAGAAGAAGCATTTTAGGTTTGCTCCTTTAGACGGGACTACAGCAGAAAAGATGTTCCTGAGCAATTTGTCCCATTTACGGAATCTCAACACTGTCATTTTAATGGAGCATCCCGGTGGAAAAATATGGCTCAGAGGCCGTGCAGTCTTTCGGGTGCTTTGGCTGCTAGGCGGCAAATGGAAATTTTTAGGCTGGCTTTATTCTATGCCGTTTGTCGACTTGTTCTATAAATTCATTGCAAAGCATCGAAAACGAGGTGGAGATCTTCCTCCTCTTTCTGTTCATTTGCTCCCTTGATGACAAAAAATGCTCTGGGTATAGTCATCTTATGCTTAATCCTTTTTGCGCAGTCATCGTTACATTGATAGACAAAGTATCGTATTTGTTTCCTTTTGCATTCGATAGTTTAAGCTTGCAGAAGGAGCCCACTACATTTTGGAAACATCATGTCGCCTATTAATCGGCTTCTCTTACTCTCTTTGATTCCTTTATCGCTGACTGCATCAGCGAATAAACCTGTCCCTCCTGCTGGAGTCGTCGATCGTCAAATTGAATTAGAATACGACGCGAAAGAAGTCGATGCTGAGAAACAGATCCCTCTTTTAGAAGTCGATATCCCTGAAGAGAGGTTTGATATGGGGGATGAATCGACTCTCATTAATAGGGTCAAATTCAAAGGTAATACGGTCATCTCTTCACGAACGCTCTGCAAAAGTATTCAAGAGTTCATGGGCAAAGAACTCTCCATGAATGAAATTTACGAAATGTGCCAGGCCGTCCAGGCAAAATATTGCGAGAGGGGCTATTTTCTAACCCGCGCTTTTGTTCCCGCACAAGAGGTTGAAGATGAGACTCTGACGATCGAAGTGATTGAAGGAAAGCTGGGCCATGTTTCAGTGATTGGCAATGAGCATTATAGCGAAAGATTCATCGCTAGATATTTTGCTAAATATCAGGGAAAACCCATCAATTACGATCAGATCCTCAGAGCCTTGCTTCTGCTGGATGAGAATTCCGATTTGGATGTTGGGGCTGTTTTTAAAAAAGGGACTGAATTTGGAACTGCCGATCTGATTGTCCGTGTGATCGACAACCGTCCTATCCACTTCATGATCGATCATAACAACTACGGTTCGGACCATACATCGCACCATCGAACAGGGACACGCTTTGACTGGGGTAATTTGCTTTTGGATGGCGATATGTTGACGATCACGGAAGTTGTTGGCTCTCCCTTATCAAGCCTTAATTTTACAAGCGCCATGTATCATATCCCGATCTACACCTATGGCAGTTCGATGGATTTTTCTTATCTCTTTGCCAATTTTAAAACCGATAAAGTCGATCACGTCAAGTACACGGGCCGCTCACACATCGCAACGGCTCGTTTTAACCAAGCTTTGCAAAGAACGCGCAGGCTCAATACCGATATCTTCACGACGTTTGACTATAAACAGATCCAAAACTTTGGAAATGGGATCGAATCTTCCTATGACAAGTTAAGGATTTTGACAGGAGGGGGTCAAATCGATTATATCGATGGATGGAAAGGAAGAAACCTCTTTTTGATCTCCGGTGGCTGGGGAATCCCAAGGATTATGGGTGGCAATCGTGCCAAATCAGAAAGCAGCAGCCGAGTTCACGGAGGGGGACGCTTTGTCAAGCTCAATGGGGGTTGGAAGCGTCTACAAAAACTTCCTTTTGAGTGTTTCTTGCTAATTAACGCTGAAGTGCAATACGGCTTTGATAAACTGCCTCTCCCTGAACAGATCTATATCGGGGGGATCGATAATGTCCGCGGGTACCAGCTCGCAGCAGGTATTGGCGACCATGGGCTTTATGGCACTGTTGAGCTTCGCGTCCCTCCTCCCTTTCTACGCGCGCATAAAATTCCTTGGACCGATACGACGTGGGGAGAGTTTCTTCAATTTGTAGGATTTGTCGACCATGGGCAGACATTTGCTTTTGGACAAGATATTTTACGTGAGATTGGATTGAAGGATGGGAAGAAGAAAAAAAAGCACGTCCACTTTGATCGCGCTATTTTAACAGCTGCAGGAGCCGGCGTCCGTCTTTATGGTCCTTGGAAAATCGAATGGAGCCTCGATGTCGGCTATCCGCTGACAGATCGGCATAGATCTTCTGATACGATCGTTTATTTCAGGGTGGCATGGAAAATTCTTTGAGAAAAGCGCTTTCACTTTTTTTAGCTTGCCCTGCTTTCATGCTGGCACTTGTTGAAGAGCCCCAAGCCACCTCAGGCGTGACATTTGAAAGTCCAGATGCCAAGACGCAGCTGATCCGAGCACCGGACAAATCGGTGATCAATTGCAAAAAATTCAATGTCGGCAAAGAGGAAACCGTTCACTTTATTCAACCTAGCCCGAAAGCTAAAGCTCTTTGTCGTGTCACAGGCAAAGAAGCTTCGATTATTGAGGGGACGCTTAAAGCTGACGGCCGATTATTTCTCGTCAATCCTCAAAGTATTTACTTTCGCGAAACCGCTAAGGTCGATGTCCATTCTTTGGTTGCTTCGACTCTCAATATCCAAGATGAAGACTTTGTCAAAGGCAACTACAAGTTTTTTCTAGATAGCGATGCCAAAGACAGCGCCATTGTCATCAAAGGCCAAATCACCGCAGGGCAAGATGCTGTCTTTATGGCTCCTCAGATCACGAACCGGGCTGTTATCAAAGCTACTTTAGGCAAGGTTGCCTTTTTAGGCGGAGAATTGATCACCCTCAATTTTGAAGGCGACAGCCTCATTTCTTTTGCGATCGATGAGCCTCTTAAAAAAGGGTTCATTCAGCAAGCAGGACAAGTTGCCGGCCAGGAAGTTTTCGTGAAATTGCGCGTTGCTGATGATGTGATTAGAAGCGTCATTAACTTCGATGGTCTTGAGCCAGCTAACAAGATGCAGTTTGAAAATGGGAAAATCTATCTTGTCGCTGGCAGCTATATCGCAGCTCCAAAAATTAAAGTTAAAGGCCCACTTGTTGAAACTGCTGGAGATTTTACAGGGGTTTCAAAACTAGAAATCAATGCTAAAAAAGAGTTGCAGGTGCTAGGTGGCACTGTCAAAACCGCCCTGGGCCCATCCGATGTTTCGCTAAGAGCCGGCCAAGGTGTGATGACCATCGATGGCCCTTTTCATCACCTGAAAGATATTATCAAAGACAAAGATACCCCAAAAACCTTGACTTTTTCCGGCAAGATCATCGACCAAAATGCTCCTGTCACGAGCAAGAGTTCCCTCACATATTCAGCAGATACTATTCTACTCAGTGCTGATACGCATGCACCCCAGAGCAACATCACGTTTAATGGTCCTGTCATTATCGATGGGGATAAAGTGGAAATTAAGAGTGGCAGCAGTTATGGAGAGATTAAATTTAATTCGACGCTTGATGCCGATCATCCTTCCCGCAGCCTGAAGATTTCCAATGGAAAAGGAGCAGGTACGGTGACTTTCAAAGAGGCCGTTGGCTCCAAAGGATCTTTCTCTCAACTCTCAATTGAGACGGGGAAGCTTGTCCTTTCTAATATTGGCGACAAAAATAGGCAGGGGGCTGACAAGCTGTTCATTAAAGCATCGAACGTCGAATTTCTCGGTACTGTTGCTCATGCAAAAGAACAGCATTGGGGAGAAAAGAGTTGGGGTAACACCAACCTTTACCTAAAAAGCGGTCAGCATACAACTTTCATGACGCGAGAAAAACCGCTGATGTTTGCTGCGACAACACACCTCGTCTTAAGTCCTCAAACAAATATCGTTTTTGAGACGCTGGGAGGGGACTTTGAATTTTCCAAGCTGTCTGGCGATCATCATCAGTTCGTGACCATCAATACCGGCCATGGGCAGGCCACAATCGGTGAATTTGATGGCAATCTGGGATCGCTCCATGTCCAGAGCCGCGGTATTCATGTGGGAGGAAAAATCGATGTTGGCAGCATTTTCATGGAAGCTCATGAAAATATTTGCTATGCCACCGATTCCTACCAACCAGAGCTGCACTCTCAAGGAGAAGTCACGCTTAATGCTAAGCGTGGGATGGTCGGGACTGAAAAAGCGCCTATTCTTGTTCAATCAAAAGGCAAGCTTTTTCTCGGTGCAGAATCTTATGCTTATGTAAGAGGCTCCTGCAAACATGATTATCCTTTTGTTTATCCAAAAAATCCGCCACCTTGGATGATCTACAACGACATAAAAATTCCGTATGTCTTCAATGAAGAAATCTTCATGGAAGAAGAGACTCTGATGTCGCTGACTCCCGATCTTTTGCATCTGATCCCGTATGGATTTGTCGATGCTTCGCATTTTGCTTTCCGACGAGGTGCGATTTATTTTACACAAAGTGGAATGAAAATTAGTGATTCAACTGATTCTGAGTCATCTGAACTAGCGCAAGCCGAGGAATAGGTGAATCTATCCCCTAATGCTAAAGGTTCGCTTTTTGCGTCCTGCTCCGCACACAAAATGTCCCCCGGACATTTTCTATGTTTCCGCAGTACAGCATCTTCTAAAGCCGCTTTTCGTACTCAGCGAGCAAAGTTTTTACCGTTTCGGCTGCGTCAAAGCCCGTATAATCGACGATCGCAAGTTGATCCGTATTCATACAATACGGATCAACTTGCGAAGCCGGCTAGCGTCGATTCTACGGAGCTTTCACGTCAGCCCAAACGGCAAAAACTGTGCTTGCTGAGTACGTGGTCTACTTACTCAAGTATGTCCTGCGAAGCGGCTTTAAAATCTGCGAAAAAAAATACCGAAATTGGCTCAAAATTTGGCTTTGGACAAAGCCAGCGCCTCAGATTTGCTAGCCAAGCACAGACCGGTGCGGAAGCAGGCCATGTTCAGGAACATGGCCGATGCATGCAGCTGCGAAGATGTGGATGCTGGCACAGCCCAAAGTCAAATTTTGAGCCAATTTCGGTATACATCAAAAATCAAAACTTTAGCATTAGGGGATAGATTCATGGTCATCGTCATCGGTGGTGGAGCTGCTGGAATCTTTGCAGCTCTAGCGGCTAAAGCATCCCATCCCGATCTTTCTGTCGTTGTCTTAGAGAAAACCGCCGTCCTTCTTTCCAAAGTCAAAGTCTCCGGTGGAGGCCGCTGCAACGTCACCCATTCCTGTTTCGATCCCAATCAACTCGTCAAAAATTATCCCCGCGGTGAAAAAGAACTCCTTGGCCCTTTTCACAGATTCCAGCCCCGCGACACCATCGAATGGTTCGAATCCCGCGGTGTGAAACTCAAAACAGAATCCGATGGCAGAATGTTTCCCATCACTGATTCTTCTTCTACCATCATCGAGTGTCTCCTCTCCGAAGCCCGAAAACTCGGAGTTGAAATTCGCCTTCGTCAGCGCGTAGAAAAGATAGAAAAAGGATTCACTGTTCATCTCAAAGATAACCCTTCTCTCACCTGCAAACATCTCATCTTGGCGACCGGCAGCAGTCCTGAAGGCTACTCTAATGCAGAATCTCTCGGCCACACCATTGTTCCTCCCGTGCCTTCGCTGTTTACCTTCAACGTGCCGACTTCTCCTTTAAAAGAACTCAGCGGCATCTCTGTTGATTCAGCCACCATCGAAGTCGGGCCGTTTACTCAGACAGGTCCTCTTCTTATTACACATTTTGGATTCAGCGGCCCTGCGATCCTCAAGCTCTCCGCTTGGGGCGCTCGGTTTTTGCATGAAAAAAATTACCGCACCTCGTTTTCAATCAATTGGATTCCTAAACTTTCCCACGAAAAGCTTTTCCAAAAGCTCCTCCAGCTCAAAGAGCAATCTCCTCAAAAGACACTCCTTGCGCTCAATCCGTTTTATTTTCCTAAAAACCTCTGGAAAGAACTCCTTGGCATAGACAAGACACTTGCCAACCTATCCAAGAAAGAGCTCCAGGAGCTCGTTCAAAAACTCCATGCCGATACCTATCAGATGGATGGCAAGACCACGCATAAGGAAGAATTTGTGACCTGCGGGGGAGTAACGCTCAAAGAAGTCGACTTTAAAACCCTTCAAAGCAAGATCTGCCCCGGTCTCTACTTTGCCGGGGAGATCTTAAACATCGATGGCGTAACAGGAGGCTTTAACTTCCAAAACGCCTGGACAACAGGCTATATCAGCGGAAATTCCATTGAGTCGTCCGGTTCTTGAACCGGGTAGTTGTAGTTTGGATTGTATCCACTAGAGAAGCTCGGAGCATTCACTCCATAAACTGGAGCGTAGCTACTATTATAGAAAGGCTGATATGCAGGATTAAAGAAAGACTGATAAATAGGCGGCTCAAAATTAGGTTCAGGTTGAACATACTCTGGCTTTAGGATCATTCCTTCCTGGTAATACCAGTGCAAGTGCGAAAGAGCTGTCTCAAGCAAATGCTCTGCACCTAAAACGATTGCCCCATAAAGTGATCTGATTTCCCTATTATCTTGCAAATGTAAACCTGCGCTGGCAGCTGCCCAAATCGCTGACGCTGCAAGAGCAATTTTACCCCAAGGGATTAAGCTGGGTTGTTTTAAATAAGCTCCCAGTGTCAACAGTCCACCTCCGAACAAAATTCCAACGCAAGCTGCGAAGTATCGATTAAGGATTGATTTTCGGGTCTCATCGACTTTGAGCTTGATGTCGACAATCCTTTCCAGCATGGGTTTAAGAGGAGTCTTTTCTTCGAAGAGTATTTTGCATTTATTTTTAACAAGGTGAGTATGGTTATAAGTCGCTTCACATCGTTGATAACCACGCAATGTATAAGCGGCTAAAAAGGCTCCGACGGAACCAATGATTGGTCCAAGCCATTCATATTTTTTAAGACTGTTTTCTTCGTCTTCTTTCTTTTTAGCTTCTTGTTCTTCTTTTGAGAGAGGTCTTGAAGAATGGTGATGGTGATGTTCAACGACGGTACGGGTGCTAAAATCAAAATTCGTGCTTCGATCGACATAGACATCTGCATGGCGGAGGATGTTAGGAGTATACCTTGCAGCACTCCAACCCTCTTCTTTAGGGAGGGCTTCTTTATTGATTTTATCATGAAGGCCAAGTTCATAGGCGGCTTCTTCGTTGACAGCGGTAATAAAGCCTGTCCAATAGGTTTTGCTGTATACATTAATGGGAGCAGTGGAATGTACTGACATAAGATCTCCTTATAAAAAGTAACAAAATTCTACGCTTTCTCTACAAATTACTCCATTAAAAACGTATCGTAAGGCATTAAATAAAATATTTAGTATACGCATTGATTTATATAAGGATTTGATATAAGCTTTGAGAGCTAAAACCCGAGATAACCATGCAAATACAGAAAGTCCATGCCTCTCCAGCTGCAAAGCTCTATGATGCAGTGATAGAGGTTCAAGAGACAGCCTTAAGAAATACCCAATTAGACTGCAAGAGGAACGAAGCGCTGGCTCAACAAGAGCATATCCGCTTTGTCACCAATAAAGTCGCTTACCTCCATCTGCGATGCAATCCCTTTATAGTTTAACTGAAAGGGAGCTGCGCGATTGGCTTGTCTCGAAAAAGGAGAAGCCGTTCACCGCAGGGCAGATTTTTCAATGGCTTTATGAGAAAAAAGTCGGCTCTTGGGATGAGATGACAAATCTCTCCAAGGCTCTTCGGGAAAAGCTTAGCACAAATTTTAAACTTCATTCTTTAAAACTGCGCCGGATTTTAGATTCTGAAGATTGTCAAACGACGAAGTTTCTTTGGGAACTTGCCGATGGCAATCTCGTCGAATCTGTGCTCATCCGTGCTCCAGAAAGACGGACTGTCTGCGTCTCTTCTCAAGTTGGATGCCCGGCAAGATGTGCGTTTTGCGCTTCAGGAAAAAATGGGCTACTGCGCAATCTCGATACCGCTGAAATCATTGAACAGATCATCCAAACCGACCGGTACCTTAAGGATAAAGGTGAAAAAGTTTGCCACATCGTTTTTATGGGCATGGGAGAGCCGTTTGAAAATTATGACAATGTTCTTAAAACGATTAGGCTTATCAACGATCCCAAGTGCCTCAATATCTCCCAAAGAAAAATCACTGTTTCGACTGTTGGTCTTGTGGATAAGATCATCCGGTTTGCTGATGAAGGACTGAGTGTGAATCTCGTCCTCTCTCTCCACGCTCCGAACCAGAATCTCCGCAAAAAGATCATCCCTTACGCCAGAAAATACGATCTTCCTGATCTTTTGGAAGCCATGCTCTATTTTGCTAAGACCACTAGAAGAGATATCACGTATGAATATACCTTGATGGAAGGTCTAAACGATGCTGAAGAACATGCGTTAGAGCTTGTCCAGCTTGTCAAAAGGCATCCTTGCACGGTCAATCTTATTCCTTACAATCCGATCGAAGGAATTACACTAAAGCGGCCCGGAAAAGAATCGATCGAGCAATTTAGAGAAATCCTCGTGAGCGGCGGCATTCCAACGACATGGCGCTATACGAAAGGAAAAGATATTGCGGCTGCTTGTGGACAGCTCGCTCTTCAAAAGAACGAGAAGCTTGCACTTGTTTAAAATCCCTTGAAATCAGTATACATAACTTCGATGACACTACCATTTTATCTGACATTTATCCGCGTTGTAATGAGCCCCGTTTTTATGGTGCTCTATCTCTTCGGCACAGGCTGGGGAATTTCTCCTGTTGGGATTTGTTATATCCTGCTCGGGATCTTAGCGATTTGCGAGCTGTCAGATATCTTCGATGGATTTTTAGCTAGGCGTCACAATAAGGTCACGGAACTTGGCAAAGTGCTCGATCCGATGGCAGATAGCATTTTCAGATTGTCGGTCTTTTTGAGCTTTACTCAAGGAGTCGTTCAACTCCCACTGTTGATCGTTTTGGTCTTCTTACTCCGAGAATCGATTATCACGTCGCTCAGGACTCTTTGTGCGTTGCAGGGGGTAGCCTTAGCTGCGCGTCTGAGTGGTAAAGTCAAAGCCGTTGTCCAAGCAACGGTGGCATTTTTTATCTTAATCTTGATGACCGTCTATAGTAGAGGGTGCCTTGCTCAAGGATCGTTCCAACTGATGTGTTTCTATGCAGCAGGAATCGCAGCTCTTTATACCCTTGTTTCTGGTGGGGAATATATCTCAGCGAATTGGAAGCTGATCAAGAAGGCTTTTTCGCACTGATTTTAGAGTAAATTTCTAAATATTCATCTGCTGATCGGCTCCAGCTATAATCGCAGCGCATGCCTTGTTCGACAATTTTTGCCCATTTGGCTGGGTCATTATAATATTTCAGAGATCGATCGAGTGCCCAGTCGACACCTGAAGTATCTGGAAAATCAAACACAAAACCGTTCCGCTCGCTTTCAGGTTTTTTAGAGGTCTCGATATCAAAAACAGAGTCGGCAAGTCCTCCGGTAAAGCGCACCAGAGGCACGCAGCCATATCTAAGCCCGATCATCTGGCTTAAGCCGCACGGCTCAAAAATGGAAGGGATTAAGATCATATCGGAAGCGGCATAGGTCAAGTGAGCTAAAGATTCATCATATTCCAAATGGATGAGAGCACTTTTATTTTTGGAAAACTCTTTCTGGAGCGCTTGAAAATGCGCGCTCATTTCCGGAGTTGCTGGACTACCAAGCAAGACAAACTGCCCTTCTTTTTCTACCGTTTTTTTAAGGCCGTAAGCCATGAGTTCAGGCCCTTTTTGGGGGACTAATCGACTGATCGCGCAAACAAGAGGGCCTTTGGAGTCTTTAAGCCCGAATTTTTTTCTCAGTTCAACCTTGTTCTGAGACTTGTTCTGTATTGTCTTTATATCGTACTTGCATGGAAGAATAGGATCTGTTGCAGGATTCCAATAGTCAAAATCGATGCCATTGAGGATTCCTTTAAGCTTATTGGAGTGCTTTGTCAAAAGCATGTGGAGACCGCAGCCGCCCTCGACGGTTTTGATTTCTTTTTCATAGGTAGGGGAGACAGTCGTAACGAAATCGGAATATTCAATCCCGCCTTTCAGCAGGTTGAGGTTGGATGGCAGGAAAGGATCTTGCATTTTTGCAGGTGTTAAATAATCTTCTCCTCGAAGTCCTGCTTTTGTCAGGTTTTGCGGGGAGCATTTGCCTTGATGTTGCAGATTATGAATGGTCTGAACGATTCCCTTAGTCCTAAATCCAAGGGGAATATACATTTCTTTATAGAGAGGGGCCACGACGGCTGCTGGCCAATCATGGATGTGAATGATATCGGGATTTTTTCCAGACTTGAATAGGTACTCTAAAGCAGCTCTAGAAAAATAGATAAACCGATCGACATCATCGGGAAATCCATAGATCGATCCGCGACTGAAATAATATCCCGGATGATGCGGCTCTAACAGAAGAACATTTAATTCTTGGACCTTTGCAGACCAAATCGTATTATGATAACGATAAGGCCCATCGAACGACCAGAGCTCGCGAAATTCTGGTTTTAGGTTTTGCAAAGAGGTGTAATCGAGGCAGTCGTACTTGGGGATTAAGATCTCAACGGTATGTCCTTTTTTTTGTGTCTCTCTCGCCAGGCCAAAGACAACATCGGCCAGGCCGCCGACT
>JABDFE010000030.1 GCA_013286675.1 Chlamydiota bacterium | reverse complement strand
TCGTTGTAATTACTGTTATTACTCGAGTTCCCTCTGCATTTGTGACAACTCGAACATTTTCAAAAATATGGACTATTTCTCCAGGAGTATTTCCCATGCTCTTAGAACCAAAATTAATCGCATTTTCAACAGCAGATGGAGGGACTCCTCTACTGACAATTTCTGTTCCACTTTGAATTAATCCGCGTGGTGACATTCGTTCAAGGGCATTCGTCAACCCATTTAAATAGTTTCACATGATTGATGATTTCATTTTCTGAACACTGCTTATCATCTGATAACTCATTGCCACCCCAGCTTTTCGCCATTAAGTGAATATGGTCATTGCTGGTTTTAGCAAGAAGGGAATCAATTACATTTTTTAGTTTTTCTAGGCCTTTCTGGTTTCCGTGAATTTCAAGAATTTCATTTTTGGCATCCCATTCAAAAGTTAATACATAATCAGATTTATTCGAGGTCATATAAATACTCTCCTATAGGAAATCTTTGTTTTTCTAAGCCATTTACAGGAAAATTAAGGATTAGGCTTATTTATACACAAATGACTTGAAGAATCGGTTTTTGACTGCGTCAGGTTTGCCTCATAATTTTTGCTCTCACTCGTGCCTTGTCATTCGACAATGGTCGCTCGCTCCGAACAAAAATTCTGAGGACCCTCCTTGTCAAATTCCCGATTCTTCAAGTCATTTGTGTATATCATCTGTGTATTCGTTTATTTCTTGTTCAGTAGTTCTTAAATCTGATAGCTTACTCAACCATAAGGATCTAAATTTTTTTGGTATTCTAATATGGATTTCCACCTCTTTTTCATCGAGATTTTCCACAAAATATTTATTCGTACATTCTTGGACTAAACTAAACTTTTCTTCATCCATAATTTTACTCCGGCTTTACATTTATTGGGTAAATTCTTTCATTAATAATTTCAAATTTCTTATTCTTTCTCATCTCATACTCTATTAAATGGGCATGCGGGTTTTTATGAGGTTTAGGATGGTTAAGATCCATTCTAAACTGCCTTAAACCATCCTTGGATTCAATTAATAAGTCTCCGTGGCTATTTTTGAATAGTCTAGAATCTTTACCAAGAAATGTTTCCAATTTCTTAATAATTTGATCAGCATTAAGAAGAGTAGGTTTTCTTACTTGACTAGCAAGCCTTGCCGCTTGCATTGGCATTTTAGCCAATCTATTGAATGCCATAACCCCTTTTACAGCTCCGTAACCTCCAGCAACCAACGAACCAATTTCAAGACCGGTGGTGGTTTTAGAGCGGAAAGATTGATAAATGGCATCAGATGGGTCAGCGGACAGGCGATCTATCAGCCAGTCTTCGACTGCGTGCATTTGGCTCTCTTGCGACTGCTCAATCGCTTCGATCATTTCTACCCTCTCTTGAAGGGTTATCTCTTGTTGCTCGGTTCCCATATAGGCTACTGCTGTATGCAAGTCATGAATTGAGCCGATGACAAAATCAACGACCCCATGGCTGATCCCTTTAAAGGCACTTGTAACATTGCTAACCGTATAAACGATGCTTCTTGATGCTTTGTGATCACAGAAGATTCCTCTACAGACACATTCTGGATAGTCAATTCCCAGAAGGCAATGGCAGTACTCCATTCGTACACAATGGCCACAAACACAAGCTTGGTTTGCACTAACCTCAGAAGTCAGTCCAAAATAATCGATATACTTCATCGGGTTATTGTGTGCGTAGGCATAAAGATTCGGCCCATCTACACCCCCTAAAGGATCAGGGCTTATCCATCTTCCCACTTTAGGATCATAGTAGCGATAGCCAAAATAGATCAGTTCCACTTCTTTATCGACTCGTTTGCCTAGGTATCTCCAAGGGTTGCGGACAGTAGAATCAGGAACAGTTTTTCCCTCTTTATTGATGATTTTTTCTTCTCCAAAAACAGAGTATTGATAAGTTTCCACGATGTTCTTGCTTTGATCAAGAAGGCAAACGATATTTCCCTGGAGATCGGAAATTGGAGTATAAACATCTTTTTTGATTTCAATGGCTATAGGGGAAGATTCTGGATGATTCGGATCACTAGGAATTTTAAGTTCAATAATATCTCCATTTTCATCTAGACAGCCAATTTCTGTGGAACCTAGATAAAAATAGCGAAAGGTTGTTGTTTGACCTCTTTTAGATTCAATGCTTTTAGTCAGACGCCTGCCATTGGGATCATAGGTAAAATGGACTATTTGTGCATTGTTCTTAATGGAGACTAACTGATTGAGAGCATTGCTTTGATAATCCCAAGTTTTATCATTGACTGTTTTTGTGGCAAGGTTGCCATCGAGATCGTAGGTGTAAGTAGCGCCTGCGGCATCTACAAGCTGATTTAAATCGTTGACTTTGTATAAATAACTATCTTTTTGCAGCCGATTGCCAATTGAATCGTAGACATATTTATGCCTTTTTTCTGCGATGATTTGAGAAAGAGCATTATATTCATAGTTTTGTTTGTATTTTTTATCCTTGAATATGGTTTGTCTTTTCCTAATGTTATTGAGAGAATCATACCCTTCTCCTAAGACTCTATCTACAAAGAAAGCAGTTCCTATTTCTATCCGACGGCCAGCTTCGTCCCATTGCTGTTTTCTTACAACGGCAGGAAGAACTTCTTCGAGGACATTCCCCATTAAATCTCTGGAAATCACTTCATATCTATAAAGTTCTTTTTTTTGCCTATTGAAACGGATTGCTTGTTTTACAAAAGGACCTTCATAGGCGTATTCGATAGAAGATCCATTGGGAAGTTGCAGAGTTTTTATTTTCCCTTCTCCGTCATAAACACGGCTTACTGTATACGATCCAAAATCGTCATCAATCGTCTCAGAAATAGGCATGTTATTTTCATCAAAAATGAAATCGATCATATGAGAAGAAGCTACACTGACAGTTGTGATGTTATTGCACTTGTCATAGTAAAAGCGATAATCAACTTCTTTTTTTGGATCTTTGCAAAAAACTCTCCCTAAATTCCCATATTTATCGTACTGATAAAGTATCGGCTTCTTAGATCCGGGATTATACTTAGCCTCAAGGGCTCCATAAGAATTATATTCAAAATGCCAGGTCCGCTCTTCTGATCTATTTTTACCGTAAGTAACTGATTGCAGCTGACCCTTTTCGTTAAAAACCCGTGCTGTATCAAAACTCCTGATAGGCTTTCCATCAACTATACGGCACCCGCTTAGGTTGTGTGAATTTGAATTGGCTGCGACTTTGCCAAATCGATCCTCCTCGTCACCCTTCCCACGAGGGGAAGGGCCTCCTCGTTCGGCCGCTGACGCTTCGATTTGGCTTTGTCTCGCTGAATCCAAATTCACACAACCTAAGCGGGCACCGTATAAAACAAATGCCTTTTCAAGCACTTTGTTTCCCTCAGCATCATATGACACCTCCGTTTCCGAAAGAAGTTGTCCAGTTTTATCTTTTTTCGTAACTTTGAGCAGATTGCCTTGAGCATCAAACGTTTCTTCCGCTGTATTGCCCATAGGATCGATTACGGTGCGCTTACGGGTTTTCTGTCCCCATTCATTGACATACGCATCATCATAGAAAATTTCTGTAATCTCATTGGTAGCAGTGATGATCTTGCAAGGGCGTGCAAAATCATCATATTCATATTGCATGAGCACGCTTTCTTTATTTTGAGGATAGCCGATGATTTGCGCTATCTGACCAGTGGTATTGTAGATATATTTGTTTTTGAGAAGTACATGCCCTTGAGTATCTTCTGTTCTTTCTTCAATGACTCTGTCTAATAGATCATATTCTTTGACTTCAAGGGTGAAAGCATTTGAAGATTTCCACTTTTTTAAACCGCTAGTTCTACCTAAAGCATCATAGATAAATTCTACTTTTTGTTGACCTTTCTTTAAAGTTGCTAGACGTCCTGCTTGGTCATAGGTATAAACGGTTTCTTCACCTTTTTCATCCCATTCGGAAATTTTATGAAACGCATTATGATCATAATGTTTTTCTCTTGAATTGCTGCTTCCGCGTTCAAAATACTTAATAGAGCTCAGACCGCCCATTTCATCATATTTATATGTTTGAAGAAGATCATCTCTTCCATGATGTTGGTAGAGATTTCCTCCGCTATCATATTTGAAAAGTTCTTGAGTCCCATCAAAATATTGAATCGCGGTAGGCTTACCATGAACTGTAGAGGATTTTGAAATGACCTGTCCGTTTGGATTAGTCACACTAGTTTGATTATCAAAAAGATCGTACGTGTAGGTATAGGTAGGTTTGATTGAAGAATGCAGTCCATTGCTGACCTCAGAAAATGTGATGATAATTGGACGACCCAGGCTATCATTAACATAGAGAGTTTCATTTCCAAATCGATCTATTTCTGAGATCTTATTTCCCGCTGCATCATAAGAAATACGCGTTTCATAGCTATTTCCTGTTGAATCTTTTTCAGATTGATAAATTAGACGGTTCCTTAAATCGTACCCATAGGAGATCGAGAGACCCGAATTTGAACGATATTCTGAAATGAGATTATGATTGGCATCATAAGAAAACTGGGTTTTGTTGCCCAATGGGTTCGTTTCGAGTACAAGTAGACCATTTTGATAATTCTTCATGATTGAGTATCGATAATCACCATTAGCATCGTAAATGGCCTGTGAAACAATTTGGCCTTGACCATCGAACTGATTTACAAGTCTCTTTAAAAGAAATTCGGCCTTTCCACTTCGGTAAGTATATTTTTGCTCGACCGCTTCGGGAGCTCCGACATTGGGTAATTCTTGTTTGGGAGAGACAGAAGTAATCAATCTTTGAGATATGCCATAAGTATCTTCGGGCTCTTCTTCGTATCCATCATCCACGACCATACGGATGAGCACTGCATCTTCATTGTAGTCGTAGAAATATCGTTTTCGTATTTTTGTACCAGTAAGAAGTAATTTTTGGATAAGAAGATTGGTTCCTTTTTTATACCAATACTTAACCCCTGTTCTATTTGCATCTCCTAGAAAAAACCCATTAACATTTTCTTCCGAGAAATAAGAGTAAGTCTTTATACATTCACCTTGCTTAGGCAGTCCATTTGCATTGATAAGAAGAGGCCCAGGATTTGCACCTGTAAGATCTCCATATTCTCGCTCTTCTACAATGTTGCCCTTGTCGTCATAGGTAAAAAGTTTGTAGTAGAAGACATTGCCGCTGCCGTCCTCAACAGATGTGGAAGTAAGATTGCCAGCGTTGACTTGCGTACCCCATGTTTTTTTATGGACGCGGTAAAGTGAGCCGTCAAGATATTGCTCAATAGCAGTCAATTGAAAGTTGTTATCAAAACGGTAACAAGTCTTGCGGTTTACTGGCCCGTAAACTTCAGTGCATCCATCTTCATAGGAAAACTGGATGCTCGACGTTTCACCTACTCCAAATGGAGAGGTAATCGACCTGACTTTGTATTGATTGTGATAATCTACTTGAACAAAACGTCCTTCCGGCAAGCTTTTTCTCACCATAAGAGCATGACCATCTATCACTTGATATTGATAAAGAAGCGTGGGTTTGTCGTTGCGATCCACCTGAGTTAAAAGATTGAATCCAGAGCTGTCTTGATCAAAATGATAATCAACGGTTTTCCCATTGCTTGCATCAATATGGATGCCTTTGTCGTATTGAATTCGGATCCACGCTAAAACTTTTTTTTCTAAAGCATTCGTTTCTTTGATAAATGTTAGTTGTCCATTTCCATCATAATCGTAGAAAATCTTGTTCCCGCTCGGAAGGATTTCAGTCCTAAGAAGATAGATATCTTTTGAGTGGTGTTTGGTATAAAATCGTTTGCCTTCTGAACAAAGCTTGAGCTCAAAACTATCATTTTGAGAATCAAAATATAGCTCATTATTTTTCAGGTTCGTCCAACTATTGATGTTGCCTTTCGCTGTATTTGCTAAACCAACAACTTCTCTCGAAGCATCTATCTTCAATAAAATCCTTTTGGGATTTTTCGTATTGAGCCAACCCACATAGGTTAAAATACTTCCATCAGGGTTTCCAACATAGGCAGAAAGAGATTCGAATTCATCTTCTGCAGGCGCATGGATATTTCTTATTGAATCTTTTTGAACAGACAAAAAACAATGGGGATTGAAGCGCCACCCTCCCAAAATTGCTGTCTGGCTAGTGTCTCTACTATTGTAGAATCGAGAAAGAATGAGAGAATCAGGAGCAGTAACTTTTAGATCGACTTCAATTTCTGAGTAGTCCCCGTGAATCACGTTGACATTTTCGACAAAACTAGCAGGATCTCCTTCTCGCGATCCCAAATAGATGCTGCTAAGAGAACTTTCTTGTGCAATTGCATTTTGCAAAAAACAGCAAAGGCCTAACATCAGGCCCATTAAAAACCGTTTCATGGGGCAGCTCCATGCTCAATAGAACTTCAATTAAGCAAGGAATGATACGTCAAATTGCCTTTCAGAAAGAAGAAAAATGTGTATACACAAACAACTTGAAGAATCGGTTTTTGACTGCGTCGGTTTTAACTCATAATTTCTGTTCTCACTCGCGCCTTGTCTATCGGCAATGCTTGCTTGCTCCGAACAAAAATTCTGAGGACCCTCCTTGTCAAATTCCCGATTCTTCAAGTCATTTGTGTATACTCAAAACTCAGCTTGTTAATCGGATTTTTTTAGTCATCCACCATTGTTGGAGAATACCGAGGAGCATTGAAGATAGCCAGTAAATGTTTAGTCCGGATGGGAAGTTATAGAACAGCACCGTGAAAACAACGGTCATGATATTGCCCATGAACCGTTGCTGTTTTTGTTGGTCTGTCATCTTGCTGGGATCTTTAGGAACAGTTGCAGACATTCTTTGTTGGAAGAACATCGCGACTCCGAGCAGGATCGGCAGCAAATGGAATGACGAGCCAAAGAACCAGATCGGTGTGTGCCAAGTGAAAACCACATCGGGCGCAGCTAGGTTGTCTATCCATCCGGGAATAAAACTAGCTCCTCGGAGCTCGAACGTCGATTTTAAAAGATCGAACATCCCAATCAGGAAAGGCATTTGGATCAGCAGCGGGAAGCATCCACCAAGCGGATTAACCCCATGCTCTTTGTAGAGCCCCATGATTTCGACTTGGGCTTTTTTCGGATCTTTTTTGTATCTCTCTTGCAGCTGGGAGAGTTTCGGTGCGAGTTTCTGCATCTTCACCGTCGACTTGATCGACCAGGCATTGAGCGGATAAAGCATGAGGCGAAGAGCTATCGTCAAGAGAATGATCGCAAATCCCCATGAGTGGACGACCGAGTAAAAAATCTTCATCAAGAAAAACAAGAACTTAGCAAACGGCTCAGAGATAAAAGCAAACCAGCCATGGAAGCTCTGGACGGCGACATAGTCTCCGTGATAGACCGCATCGTTTTTCTCAAGGATATTTTTGGCAAGTGGGCCGGCAAAAACTTTAAAATTATAAGTGCCAGAACTATTTTTAAACGGCAGCCGCATGTCATAGCCTGGATATTTGTCAGCGGGGTAAAGGTCGTACTCTGAGTCGATGATTGTCAGACGAGTGGGAACATCTTGACCTGGAATTTTATAAGCGGTAAAGCCTGATCTCATGTCTGTTTGAGGATCCAAGATGATGGCAAAGAATCCATTTGAATTTGCAATCCAGTCCGGGACAATGGAAGAGACGCTTGTTGCCGTTTTTGGAAGAGAAAGCTGCTCAACGACGCCTTTTTGATTTCTCGTCATCCGGTATTTCAGAGACTGCGTCGAGCTTCCTGAAACGATCTCAACTTCTGGCACCCCTGTTGTCAAGGAAAGGTCCTGGGTATTTCCACTCACTTCGATCATCATATCAAACGAATAAGGAGCTGCAGAGTCGTCTTCTGGCAAAGCATAGGTTTTGGTGATCTGCGTGCCACTCACTGTTCCTTTCATTTGAATGACGTTTTTTTCTAGCCTCGTCATTTTGAAAACGGTATTGGCGCTCTCGGGATCGGTTGTCTGTGTTGACATGGCATAAAAGCGAGGATCGACATTACGGCGGAGCAGGGGATAATAATTGTCGACAGTCCCTTCCTTAAAAGTTCCCTCATAGGTTTGGTAAGCGCTAGCAGGGAAACGATCTTTCTGCGGATAATCTTTTTCTAAAATAGTATCGACGCGGATTTTTCTGACAACGCTGTCAGGATGTTCTTTGCTCTGAAAAGGAAGGTTGATCTCGGCAATTGCGCCACCCAGGTTTGAAACGACGAGCTGCTGGTATTTGTTTTGGATGACATAGAGCATCTCATCTGAAGACGATTTAGCGGGAGCTTTTGTCATCGGTACAGCAGTAGTTTGGACAACAGGAGCTGGCGCTGCAGGGGTTGGTTTAGAGGGGAAAAGGAAATGGTTAACCGCGTAGAACGTCGCTGTCATTAAAACTACAAAAATAATCGTCCGCTTATCCATGAATAATTCCTTGATTAAAGGCGCATTGTAGCAAAAAGAGAGGAAAAGACCTAGCAAAACCGATTCAAAATCCGTTCACCAATTGAGATCGCACTTCCAAAGAAGCAATTGTAAAGAGCGATTCTTGCCGATGCGACCCCAAAACCCCGATAAATTCCAAAAAAGCCGCTTTCCTTTCTGGCTTTGTTAAACACCTGTCTCATCGTTACGGGAGTTGAACTGTTTTTTTGCACGACTCCGATATATTGGAAGGGATAACTGAGAGCAGAAGCCGCAGCTCCGCTGATCGTAAATGCGAGGGTGGATTGAAAAAACTCTGTTAATCGATTGTTGCTCTGAGATGCCCCTCTGAATTTTTCAGCCAGTGGGATGCAAATAGGCAGATACAAAAGATCTCTGACCAGCAATGCAGGGGTCCCAGCATAAAGTGACCTAATGGGCCTTGGAGAGCTGATGGCTTCTTGCAGAGCCTTGATAAAAGTTTTATCCTGGGTTTGCATTCTCAGCCCCAATGTTCCCAAAGGCGCTGTCAGAACTCTATCCAGCACCGTTCCGCCAGCTAGAGCCATTGCTGAAGTTAGACTAGGGGACATCGGATATTTTTGCTGCAAAGGCTCTTGGAATGCTGCTGCCCCACCGAAGGTGAGCAATGAATTTAGAAAAGCATTTGTTAAACGAGGAGCTAGCCCAAGAAAAGGTCTTTTAGCAATCTCTCTCAGGGTTTCTCGCGTGATCAACTGCCCGACGGTTTTCTTTGCGACTAATCGATCTGCTGGCAGCATTACTAAACTCGTGAAAATGGAAGACGCAGCTCGGATAACTTCTTGGGATTTCGGATTGCCTTTTCCAAATAAAGGAAAATTTTCTGCTTGAGACAATTGCCCAACTGATCGATCGACTTTTTCAAACTCCGACATTTCCATAGGGCATAGAGTATAACGCAATCATCGGATTAACAATATCTTTAAAATTTAAATTTAAAGATCGTATGTAATTGCTTTGTGATTTAACTAATTTGTATGGTATAACATTGCCTAAAAATGCGACTTAAAGGTGTAAAATGTCCTCTTCAATGATCTTTCCTCCACCGATTCCACCTTCTTTTTTCAATAGTGCTGCCAGCAAGATCGGTTCTTTATCGATTTATCATGGGCTATCAGCTGCTTTTGGATTAGGTTGTGCAGCAAAAGCTTTGTTTGATATCCACTCCCAAGGCAATCCATACCTTTGGCATGCGGTCGCAGGGCTCGTATCAACGACTGTTTTGACTGGCCTGGGTGTCTTTGGTGGGAGCGTTGCACTCAGTACATTAGGATGTGCTAGTATTGCCTATACATTCTACGCTTTTTATCAGATAGGGGAGAGCAACACCTCTCTTAAGACTCTCGTGTGCCGAGCTTATTTTGGGTTGGCAGTGACGGCTCTAATCCCTGCGATCGGAGCTGGTTTTGGTGCATATGAAGTGATCGGGCGCATTCTCTGTCCCGATGAAGTCACCATTTGTAGTCCACTCTTGTAAACTAATCTTTTTTCTGCCATAAAAGATCGGTATTAACTAGGAGTTCGTATGTCTATTTCAAAAATAGCCTCTTTTAAAACATATATTCCACCAATGGCATTGGCAGCTGGTCTTTGCTTGGGAACCGCTCTAGGTGTCATTGGCGACATGCGAAACATCATAAAGGAGGCAAACATAGATAACTCTAATGTTAAAAATGGCCTTTCTCAACGCGCTACGATCGTTCTCGGTAGTTGGCTTGTAACATCTGCTGTGGCTTTTGCTGGACTGGCTTTCCGACACCCTGTATTTAAGCTTGGGGCAGTTGCGAGTTCAGCTATACCAATTGCCGTGATGGTTAGTCTTAAGGGTGAGGTTCAAAAAAATCTCGCTGCCTTTCAAGGCGGTACGCCAGCAAAATTAACCCGAGCTGTCGTAAATGTTTTCGTATTAGCTATTCCAGCCCTCGTAGCGCTTAGTTTAGCATTTGCGATGGATTCATTTGAGCGCTAGTACTCGCCGAGTACTTAGGTGTAAATTAACCTCTTTTTTGTCATAATAGAGCAGTATATTAAATAAGTTTATCGCAGGAGTTCGAATGTCTGTTTCAAATAGTGCCTATTCCTTTAGTTCTACAGATTTTTTTAAAGTAGGTGGTGAAATACTTCAGCGTTTTAACAGGCCATCGACGGTGCTTGCAGTCGGCGCATGCATAGGAATAACCCTACGTCTCATCCAAGAGATTCAAAAAACAAACAGTAAAGCTCTAAATCATAAATTAACGGAAAGCATCGACAAAAGGAGTGAGATGGTTCTCAATACTTGGATAGCAGCAAGTATGCTGGCTGTTACTGGGTTGGCAATACCGCATCGGAGCTTCGTGATATTGACAGCTGTGAGTTCAGTGATGTCATTGATCTTTCTTCGTGGCATTAAGGGTGCAATCGAAAGACTCGAACACAGAGATCCGAGTATTAAAACAGATTTGGCGAAAGCTGTGAATCTTGCTTTCAAAATGTTAATTCCAACCGCAGCGGTTACGACAATGCTTTTGGCTTCTGCTTATGTTCAAACACTTGAGCAGAAGGTCTAGGGAGTGTTTTCAAAAGGTTTTGCAGCAATTTTGAGCGTGAAAGCTCGCTGAAATCGACGCTAGCCGGCTTCGCAAGTTGATTCGTATTAGTGCAATACGCATCAACTTACGATCGTCGATTTGAGCGGCTTTGACGCCAAAATTGACCAAAAAAATTTTGCAAACGCTCCCTAACCGTGATTTAAATTGGTCAGGAATTCCTGGAAAGAAGCCGTCATCCGAAGACCTTCTAACCAATCATCATCAAGAAGCTCATCTAGACAGGGGAGCGACCCAGCTTCATGGGACTTGTGGATAAAGTGCAGAGACTTGTCGTACTGCTTTAAGAGGGAATAGAGGCAAGCTAGGTGATAATACGCCTGGAGATTTCCAAGGCGTGCTGACTGGATCAGTTTGTTTTCTGCTTCTCTGTGGCATTGATCGGCGAGGTCTTTATCGTAGGTGTGCTCAGCGATGTTAATTAGAGTAATGCCCCAGTCGAGGATGACAAAGTCGTTTTCTTCTTCTTGTTTGAGAGCGAGCCTGAAGTGATTAAGAGCGCGGTAGAAATGGTCCATCTCTCCAAGGGCTTCTCCAAGATGAGAGTAGGCTAGGCCTATTCTATAGTGGATGCGAGGGAAATCCGGGTTGATCATGAGGATTTGAGAGAAGATATCGAGAGATTTCTGATAACCATTTTGATCTTCATTGGAATCACCTAGGAGATCGAGGGTGATCGCATAATGGTAGAGCCATTCAGGGTGCAGATAGATGGCATTCTTTTGCGTTTGAAGGGTATATTCGAAGTAAGAGAGGGCTCGTTTAAGAAGTTCAGGGTCATTTTTCATTTCACCTAAGCGAGAAAGTGCGAATCCGTAATCGAAGTAATGCGAGCTGATGGGCTTGAGATCAAAAGCTTTTGCATAGAACCTAACGGCTTTTTCAAATGCATCGGCATCATCTTCGGTATCACCAACTCTAGCATAGACCTTAGCGATGCCATACCAATCTTGATAACGGGTTCTGTCAAAGGAGAGTCCTTCTTGGAAGTTCTCAATTGCTTGATAGTAGTAATCAAAATCATCGAAGTAAAGGCCCCAGGAAAAAAGAGTTTTTGCATACGAGTGCCACACTTCAGGATCTTCCTCTTTGGATAACTCCATTGCTTCGGTGATTTTGTTTTGAGCTTCATAGAGAAGATCAATCCGGTCGGAGATTTGCCCGAGGGTTGAGAGCGCTTCTGCCCACGTAGCAATCAGCTGAGCGTCTTTGACACTGAAGACGTAGCCGCGCTGGCACTTTTCTATACAACACTTAAGTCTTTTAGTGTCTTGAGTACGGCGTCCGGAATCGAGAAGAAACTCGGCCCATTCACGCCAAAGCTCTAGACTATACGGTTTGAGATGTGCTGCAGCAGAAAAACATTCATGTGCCTGTGTAAAATGGTCTTCATCATGCGTATGAGCATACAAAAGAGTCATGCTTCTTGCTAGGAGCAGCCAGCCTTCAAAAGAGGAAAGCGTCAGAGCTAACCCACTCTTAAAGCAATGAATCGCCTTGATGATCAGCCGTGTGTCATTGACTAAATCGGCCATTTCTAGGCAAGCGATCCCAAAATCATTCCAGAATTCCTGTGGTAGGTCGGGGGTCCTAGCAGCCTCTTGAAAAGCATCTAAAGCTTTTTGACAATCGATGGCTTCTCCTGAGTGGAAGGCGATCTCTGCCCACACTTTACCATAGTCCCAGTAAAGCTCTGAAAAAAGATCGGATGCGGTATTTTTCCCCAGCAGCAAGGCTTTTTTAAGTTTTTCTTCTGCTTCAAGAAAATAATGGTGTTCTTTATGGCTTAATCCAAGAAGGTGGAGGGTATTTCCCCAGGCTTGCCAGGCTTCAAAATAATGAGGCGATAGCCCAGTTGCGATCTTGAATTTTTTGGTTGCTAAGAGAAGAGCTTTTTCTTTTCCCTCGGTTGATCCATGTTCGAAAAGAGCCAATCCTTGACGGTAGAAAATTTCAGCATTGGCAGGTTCAAGCTCTGAGGCTTTTTCAAATAGTTCTAATCCCTGCAAGTCTCCCTTGAGCAGCGCAAGCTCGCCTTGTGAAAGATAAAAAGAAGCTGCATCGTCAGTCCAGATTTGCTTAGAGCTTTCCGTAACCATAGGTGCCGGATTATAGGAAAGGACCCTATTTCACACAATCCACTATGCTTTTTTAAAATGTTAAAACTTAGGTTAGCTGTCTTATAATTAAAGAGATAAAAAAGTTTTTTGAGCAGCAAAGAAAGAAATTTTTGAAGCCAGCCAAGTTTTTGCGTAGGACGGAATCTTACGATTTTTCTAGGAGGAATTGCCGATGCTTCATTATCATCAAATACCTTAAAACAGCAGAAAACAGATCAAATGGAGAAGTAAATGACAACACCACAAGTAGGATTTTCCGTAAACACGATTATACCTCAAATTATAAATAACTTTGATGAGCTTACCTGTACTCCCAAAGAATTCGAACAACGATTGTCTATGGATCAGCCATTTCCTCCTAAAGTGATTGTGACAGGCGATCTGGACTTGAGAAGATATACGATAAAAATGTTGCCTGCAGGTCTAGAGGTTAGAGGTAATCTATCCCTTATGTGTCTAGATTCTTTGACCACATTGCCACAAGGATTGAAGGTGATAGGCAATCTCTCTCTGAATTCCTGTCATAGTTTAAAAGCGTTGACTGAAGAGCTGGAAGTTGGAGATGCTCTTTATATTTATGACTGTCCAAGTTTAACATCCTTATCCCAAGGACTAAAGCTTGGAGGCGATCTCTCTGTTAGATGTTGTAAAAGCTTGACTTCTCTTCCCGGTTGGATCACAACTTTAGGTGTACGAACCGATGGCAAAACCAGAGAAGTTTACATAAGCGATACCGGCCTTTCCAATGCTATTATCGATGAACTACATCAAGCTTTTGATCCGGACAGGGTCTTATTCTTGCCTGACTTAGCTTCGCTTGGAATTTTCTAGTCTGAAAGATGCTCTCTCCTTTTGTTTTGCGGAAGCCAAAAACGAAACGGTTGCTATCCCTCACATCAAGACAGACAAGAGAAATCATGCAAACGTGCTAAGTTTTTTAGCTTAGCTTACAACAACAGCTGAATACGAAAATCTCCAGGCAAGGGCTCGGTTGGCTGGCAGGATTGTTGAAGC
>JABDFE010000029.1 GCA_013286675.1 Chlamydiota bacterium | reverse complement strand
AACAATCTTCAAGGGTTTATCAGCTTTTAACAGCCGCTTAAAAAGAGTCCGTCCTGGGCGGATGCTCAGCAGCGTGATGATGTAGTCAGTGATTCTCTTGTCACTTTTATCGAAAATAAAATTGGGTGATTTGAGAATTTTCTCAAAAACCTTCTTCGATTTTTCTGAGGCCGGGGTTTTACTATTCGGCTTCTCAGGTAAGAAGTTTCTAATGTTATTAACGTATGCTTCAGATGTAACTAGTTTTAATGCCATATTAAATCCTATTATTTAATGCATCTATTATACAATTAATTTGATTTAATTTAAATAAAATTATTATATTTTAATTAAAATGTAGGTCATTGAATACAAGATGTTTACATTTGTTATTGTTAATTATTGGTTTTTAACGAGATATGTTTATGCAGCTTTGGAGGCGTTCTCAACAGGCCTGATCACTGGCCATAAAGCCTTCCAAAAAAGGCGTAGAGCTCCTGAATGCTGTCCAGGATGCCCTATCACGATTGCTTAGCTTGGTCTCTATGCAAACTGATGCAGCGCTCAACTTGATCTTTCAAATGAGGAGGGATTTCAGCTCCTTTTTTGACTAAAGCATCCACTTGAGGAAGATTTCCTCTTTGAACTGCCAAGGATAAAGCTGATTCTCCCTTAATATTTTTTGCATTTAGATCTAACTTTTCATTTTCCAATAAAAACATAAATTTCTCTTGATATTCTGCAAACCAATCAATCGAAGAAAAAAAATCTTTACAACAACAGTTCATTAGAGCAGTATTCCCTCTAAAATCCTTACTGTTGATATCAGCACCATGTCGAACCAATGCCCTGAATCCTTCTAATGTTCCTTTCTTAAGCGTGCGATGCACAAGGGAAAGACCTTTCTCATCCAGCATTTCAAGTTCTTTTAAGTTTGTAAGAGGAGCCAAAATCTTTGTTGCATTATCATTCCTGTTTTTTAATGCAATCTCTAAGGCGGTAAAACCTTTCGGATCTTTCGCATTGGGATCAACACCTGTCTTTATCAGCGCAGCAACCCCTAGATCAGAGATTACAGCTGCATGTAAAGCCGTTCCAAAACGTTCATCCCGTGCATGGACATCAACGCCGCTTTCAAAGAGATAGGCTACGATTTCCCTTTGACCTCCAGAAATCGCGGCGTTTAAGGGAGTCGCTTCCTCACTTGAACATACAGCCGTAAGCGGTTGGGGAAGGCTGATCAGAGATGGGTTAGAAAGCAGCATTTCCTTTAAGCTTCCCAAATAACCTTGGCCTGCACAATCTGAGGCGGTAAAAGAAGTGACTCCTGTGTAATTAAGACGTAAGGGATATCCAAAATGGAAGCGAAAAACGTTTTCGCACAGGACTTGTTTTTTCTTTTCTCCTAAAATGGTTGTCTGTTCTTCTAAATCGTTCAATTCAGGGTCAATAATGTTTCTTGACATTGACCTTTTCTCATACTCTGACTCCTCTTCAAAAAAATGTAAGGCGTGCACGAGTTCATGAGCAAGGTTAACAGATACGTCCGAATGGAGAATTTTTTCTCCATTAGGGTTAGTACAAACAGAGTAGCCTACTTCTGAATCATTGAGAAAAATAGTCACTACGTCTGGGTTGAAATGGGATTCTTTTTTCGAATCTCTAACCATTTTCAATGGCTTATCAGCTTTCAACAGCCGTTTAAAAAGCGTTCGTCCTGGGCGGATGGTCAGCAGTGTTGTGATGTAGTTAGTGAGCTTCTTGTCGCTTTTATCGAAAATAAAGTTGGGTGAATTGATAATTCGATCAAAAACCTTCTTCGCTTTTTCTGAGACTGGGGTTTTACTATTCGGCTTCTCAGGTAAGAAGTTTTTAATGTTATTAACGTAAAATTCAGATGTAACTATTTTTAATGCCATATTAAAATGTATTATTTTGTAACGCCATTATAGCAAAAATTCATTTAATTTTAAATAAAATAACTTAAGCTATTAACGATTGGTTTCCAACGGCTTACGTGTAAGCCTCAGACATTCAATGAGTTGTGTTTGTTGAGAAGAAGATTAAAAGCTTGAATGAAGTTGCCTGAGCGTTAATAATTGACATCGATGAACAGGCACTTGGTTTTTTTGCATGGTTTCCTGGGAAGTCCTCAAGATTGGGATGGGGTTATAAACCACCTTCCTGAGTATTCCTGCAAAGCACTCTCTTATCCGTTTCAGATTCCTTCTAATTCCATCCTTATCGGTTACTCAATGGGCGGCCGCATTGCGCTCCGATCTTCTCAGCCAAAGATTCTTCTTTCAACGCATCCAGGTCTACAAACTCCCGAAGAAAAAGCGGAAAGATGGCGTCAAGACGAGCTCTGGATCAAAAGGCTCCAGCAGGAGCCTTTAGAGAGCTTTCTCAAGGCCTGGTATGCCCAGCCGCTCTTTGATTCACTTCGCAGCCATCCCGCCTTTCCTGAAGTTCTTTCTCGAAGATTAAAGCAAGATCCTGAAGTGCTTGCCCAGATGCTAAGCCAAGAAAGCCTAGCTCATCAGGAATTCAAACATCTTGAGGCCATCTTCTTGCATGGAGAGTTCGATCAAAAATATGCTCAGCTTTATAAGAACCTACCTTCTCTAGAAATACCAGGAGCTGGACATGCTGCGCATTTAGAAAATCCCCAAGGATGCGCAGATGTCATCCGACAATCTTTAGTGTTGATTTCTGCGGAAGAAGAAGTGCTTCGCAATCTCCACCGAGATCACATAGATCAAGATAATCGCTGTTAAGTAGCCATAGAAATAGAGGGGGAGGGGAACTAACTCAAAGAGTTGTCCTAATTTTGTATAAGGCAAGAAGGGGACGCCAAAAGCCACAGCAAGGACTGCAAAGAGCAGCAGCCGTCCTGGTTTAGATTTGAAGAGCGATCTTCGGGTCCGGATCGCTAGGACAATCAAGGCTGCAGAGACGACATTTTCAATGAACCATCCTGACCGGAATAATGCTTCATCAGTACGCAGGATCCAAAGAAGCACTCCAAAGGTTAAAAAATCAGCCATGGAGTTCAAAATTCCAAAGACCACCATAAATCTACGGATTAATTTCAGATCCCACTTTACGGGCTTTTGGAGGGTCGCTATGTCAACCCGATCTGTGGCTAGGGCCATTTCAGGCAGGTCGCTGAAAAAGTTCGTGAGTAGGACTTGTTTAGGAAGAAGTGGCAAGAAGGGAAGAAACAAAGAGGCACCTGCCATGCTAAACATATTCCCAAGATTTGCACTCGACGCCATATAGACGTACTTCATCGTGTTGATGAAGGTCTTACGGCCTTCATCAATGCCAGCGTCGAGCACTGTCAGATCTTTTTCTAAGAGGACGATATCAGCGATCTCTTTAGCTGCATCGGCTCCTCCTTCAACAGCAATTCCGACATCGGCGCTATGGAGGGCAGAAACATCATTAACGCCATCTCCGAGATAACCGACGACATGACCTGCTTTTCTTAAGGCTAAAATAATCCGTTCTTTTTGGTTGGGTTCAATCTCTGCAAAGATGTTTTTTTCTGAAGCGATTTTGATGAGCGCATGGTCGCTGATATGGCGGAGTTCTGATCCTGTTAAAAGAGAAGTTTTAGTGACATCTAAGACAGAAGCGACATGCAAGGCAACAGAGTGGTGGTCTCCTGTGATGATTTTTAACTGGATGCCTTGCTTTTTCAGTTTTTCCACGACTAAAGCAATATCTGGCTTGATCGGATCCGAAAATTGTAAAAATCCCAAGAAGATCAGGTTTTTTTCTTCGGTGCTATCTCCATAAGCCACAGCAAGGCTCCGGAATCCTTTTTCACTCTGCTGATCAAAATAGCTTTCGATTTGCTTTTGATAGCCACTCAAAGGTTCTATTTTTCCACTCTGAAGTTCCACTCGATCGCAGATCGAAAGGACTTCAGGAAGCGCTCCTTTTGTAATGAGCTTTTGATCGAAAATCACCGAGATTCTCTTCCGGATAAAGTCGTAGGGGATCTCATCGGTCTTTTTCCAATTTGTGACATCAAAATTTGCCCCTTGCTGGATGGCGAGATCAAGTGGATTGATGTAGCCCGCTTGAAAATGCGCGTTTAAAAAACCAAAAAAGGCGGTTTTTTCACTTTTTTCTCCAGTTATTCCTGTAACTAGATCGAGCTTAAGTTTCCCTACTGTCAATGTGCCGGTTTTATCAGCGCACAAGATATTCATTTGGCCAAAATTCTCAATTGAGGCCAGCCTTTTGACAATAACCTTTTGCTTGGCCATCTTTCGAGCCCCATGCGAAAGATTTACACTGATAATCGCAGGAAGAAGCTGGGGAGTGAGTCCTACAGCCAATGCTAAGGCAAAAAGGAGCGATTCGATGACCGGCTTATGGAAGTAGGTATTCAATGAAAAAATCACGATCACTAAAATCAAGGTAATCTCTAAAAGAAGAAAACCAAATCTTCTGACTCCCAGCTCAAAGGCAGTCTCTGGTGGCCTGAACTTGACGTGTTCTAAAATCGAGCTGTATTTGGTGTTTTTACCTGTGGCGACAACGGCTGCTTTGGCCATGCCGCTAGCAGCGACAGTTCCCATGTATAGTTCTGATGATGTCTCTTTCTCAACAGGGACGCTCTCTCCAGTGAGTGTCGCTTCATCCACAAAGAAATGGGTGGCTTCGATGATCAAACAGTCTGCAGGTACGATATCGCCAGCCCTTAAAATGACAAGATCTCCCGGAACAATTCGATGGAGAGAAATCTCGACTTCTTTCCCATCCCGGATTACTATGACTTTGTTTTCGACCATCTGGAGTAGTTTTTCCACGGCGTTTATTGCACCACGTTCTTGGAAAAAACTGAGCAGCCCGCTTAAAAAGACGATGGTCATGATGATCGTCGAATCACTACGGCCTCCCAATGAAAAAGAGAGTATTGCCGCGCCGATCAATAACAAAATGAGGGGACTTTTAAATTGAGATAGAAAGAGCCAGATCCCTTTTCCCCGTCGCTGGGGTTTTAAAGAGTTAGGACCGTGTTTTTCCAGCCGATCCTTTGCTTCATGGCTGGTAAGTCCGGTTTGTTGAGAAGAGTGTTCCATCTTCGCTACATATAGAGAAATTTTCTCTTAAGGTGAAGTCTTTACTTGCTTTTCAGCCCAAGAAGCTCGCAAGCTTCTTGAAGCGCTGCAAATAGCTTGTGTGCTATTGCCTTTCGTCTTGAATTTTTATCGGGGTGTAGAATGAGGGCCCATTTTTTGTAAGCTTTGTTAGTTTCTTCTAAATCAGGTTTACTGCTTGTTAAGCCTAAGCATTCTTGGATCAGGGCGATTGCATGATAAATGTCTTGACAAACCCACCTCATAGATAAACACAGTCTTTTGGCAGGCCAGTCTAAAGTGCTCGGCCTTCCAACGTTTGTATCTAATTGTCTATGAGAAGCATTTGTCAAGACAGTTATCATGCAATCGCCCTGAGGTTGTACTGTTGTTGGATTTGGGGTGAAAATAGGACCTGTGAACCAATGATCATATTCACCTCCTGGCTCACAGGGATTAGTACTACATGCTGCGCCACCTCTTAGTTGAAGAAAGGTCAACACAAAGCAAGCAAGGGCTATTTTGAGCAATACAGATCTTTCCATCTATTGAACCGAATCATAAAGAATTCAGGATAAAAATGCAGCCTCAGAGATGCGACCTTGTCTCACAAATGAACAACCCCTCTCTTGAGGCTCATCCAAAAAAACACTTAGACAAAAATACACTCAAGTTTTAGCCTGGCTTTCACGAATTCGAGGCTAACATGCATATTTTTAAGAGAGCACCAGCCAAGGCAACACTACGCCCTATTCTTTCTTCCCTACTCCTCTTACTCTTTCTTTTTATCCCTTTCAAATCCCATGCTAATGAGGCTTCTTTTTCCACAGGCCAGCTGTCCAATGGCCTCACGTATTACATCCACTACGATCCCTATTCAAAGCACCACACTTCTTTAGATTTTGTGGTCAAAACTGGATCTCTTGATGAACAAGAAGACGAAAGTGGCTTTTCTCATCTTATCGAGCATGCTGTCCTGGACAAACTACAATTCAAAGGTAAAAAACTCACCGATCTGCACTGCGAGATTTGGGATTATACCTATCCCAATATTGGAGGGGTGACCTCCTACCATTTCACCCACTATCACCTTGAGATCTCTCTTGCAATCACTAGGGGACTTGAAGAGGGCCTTTTAGGCTTTTCTAACGCTCTCTCTCAGTTTTCTTTGGATGAACACGATCTACAGGAAATGAAAGAAGAACTACTTGAAGAACTTGATGAAAATCAGGTTTCTCCTATTACGACTTGGAAAGAATGGAGAATAGGCCAAGAATATCCCCCTTATCGAAATAAAGACCCCTTCGGAAATCAAAAAGCAATTTCTAAAGCTTCTCTTGAAAAAATCCATCAGTTTTATAGAAAAAAATATCATCCTCATCGTATTGCTGTGGTTATCATCGGAAATGTCGATCTTAACAAGACTAAAGAACTGATTGAAAAGTATTTTGGTCACTTTCCTGCTGCGCATGAAACATCAACCTTTAGATCTAATTTAGAGCCTGCCTTGCAGGAAAGCTCAGTCTATATCAACCAAAGACTCAAAAACACCTTCATTTCTCTGACTAAACCCCTTCCAAGGATGTCTCAGAGAGATTCTCTTGTTTTTTCGATTTTAACGCGGATGTTATCCCAACAGTTAAAAGCCTACGCAGAGTCCCTTCAAGCTAAGTTTTCTCAGCCTATCTTAGAGTTTTTGACATATCCTCAAATGCTGCGACTCACCGTTTCACTAACAGATGATTTTGAAGAGGGAATCCATCAGTTAAGAGATGGTCTACACTCTTTTTTTAGCCAAATTATCACTGAAAGTCAGCTGGATTCAATCAAAGCTGAAATGAAAAACCATCTAAAAACCATTCAGGAAAAAGGGAATGGTCCTTCTCTCATTGCATTTTATCGAGACCATTTCATTTTAAATGCCCCTTCCCTTGAGACAGACCATCCCGACTTAAGAATAGCTCTTTTAGACACCATCAATGCTGAGGATATCACCCATGCCCTTCAAACCTTCCAGGGCTTCTCACAAGTATTTTTAGCTTCTCCTGATGAAGAAGTAAACCACATTTCACCCGATCTTTTTTCTAAACTGATTCTGAGAAATACCGATTATCTGAGGAGTGCTTATGACAATTGATGGTGTAGCTTCTTATGGAGAAATATACAGTGAAAATTTAACAGATGAAGACATCAAAAACTTTAATGATTTCGGAATCGAATGGCGTGGAAGAAATATCTATGATATACGTGATGATTTTTGCATTAAAGCCATAGTGATATTTGCTCTAGACTATCTAGTGACTGCCAGAACCAATCCCGCGAAGCTTCCTGAGCTTAAAGCTGAGATTGTTCAAATTTTTGAAGATTTATTCGATACTGAATCCGATGAAGAAGACGAGCCATCTCCTCTACTTTATCGATTTGATCCGATTTCAGGAACCTACCTTGAACTCATTGGAGCCGAGAAGAAAAGATTAAAAAAGATTGGGAAGGGTTTTAAAAAAGCTGGCAAGGCAGTTGGCAAGGGATACAAAAAAGCTGAGAAAGCGGTTACAAAGGGAGTTAGAGAAACTGGAAGATGGGTAAGAGAACATCCTGTTGAAACAACTTTGATTGTCGCTGGAACAGCAGTGGTTATCCTTACAGGAGGTGCTGCTGCTGGCGCCTTTGCAGGGGCAGATGCTATTGCTGGATCTGCTGGAAGTGCTGCCGCTGCCGGGGCAGCTGCTGCAGCTGCTTCTACTGCTGGATCAAACAATAATCGTAGAAAAGATGATGATGAACTATCTTCTTCATCTCCGCCAAATCATCCTCCTTCACAAAGGACTCCACCGACTACAAGCAGCAGCACGGTCTCGGCACCCCAACCTTTCAATCAGACTTCGACCTATACACCGAATACATTGCAGGGCTTTTCAACCTCGAACCCACTACCTCAAGATCCATTTCCACATAGGGCATTTTCTAATCACGCTTATGAACTGTCTGCTGCAGGTTCTGGCAGTCCTAGTTCTCATCCCGCACCTCTAGTAATGCCCACTTCATTGACATACGAACCTAAAACCTATTCGACATCCAATTCTTCTTTGTCAGCTCTCAATAATACGTATTCTAATACCTTCCCAGATCTTAAAACTTCAACATTGAATCCATCCAGTAACATGTCTTCTGCTCATCCTTCACAGAATTTCAATGAATCCATTACTGTTAGGGATGCATCAAATTTAAATAGGTCCCCAAACGGCAATATTGCCCCTATCCAGCAGATTGCTTATGAAACGGCAAAATTTAGGCCGGGAATCAATGGATCTGAACCTAGTTTTGTTCATTCACAACAACCCACGTTGCCACAGAACAATCCGGTACAGTCCCCAGCCATAAACAAAGCAAATACTAACAGCAAAATGCAAGAAATTAGACTCGTTTCATGGGCAAAGGGAGCTCCCATCTGGCAGGAAGGAGACCCTCTCCCCCCAGAAGGAATGACGTTAGTAGCCATTTGCGCACGGAAAGGAGGGGCATTTTTGAATGACCCAACAAGAGAAGGTGTTGCTAGGAAGCTAGCAGAAACTGGAGGGCATGCTTGGTTGGAATTTGTAGAAAGCAACGGAAAACAGTCATCCATCAGCACACACCGGGGAAAAGGGACTTCCTCATCCGACCCGAACCCTTTGCCTCAGTGGGAAACAGCTGATGATATTACAGATTATAAATATGATCGTGATACGATTCGGATAAATTATCTAATTCCCGCTTCCAAGGCTGAAGCAATAAGAAGTGCTGCTAAAGATCATGCATCTGATGAATACAATCTCTTTTTCCATAATTGCGTGCATACCACACATGAAGGTGCAAAAGTTGCTGGCTTGGATGAATTTTCTACAGCAATTAAGCCGACTTATTCAGAAGAGGGTCCTGCTTTTGCAAGTGAGATTTTAACTCTTCCATCCGCAGTATACTCTCGTATTGAGAAGAAAATTGATGAACTCAGAGGATGGGATCATCCTCTTATCACCCCTCCGCCAGAGATTAAAAACGAAGTGGTTTGGATGCATCTCGCTGCGGATGACCCCTATCATCCTTCGACTTTCGCTCCCAAAGAATCGTTTAGGCATGAAGAACCCTATTTAGAGTCGTCTCCTGGTCTTAAGCCGCGAGGAAATTTTGGGGATTCGAAAGAAGAAGCTAAAGTGGTACCATAAAAAACGAGAGACGAGGTGTGTAGATGCTGTTCTATCTTTTTTTAGGTGCCATTGTTTTTGTCTTTTTTAAGGTATTACGAGACGTTATAAAGTATTTTGATCGCGTCTTTGATAGATCTTCTTCTAGACGTGCTATATGGAAATGGACTAACGGTATTTTGTTTGTTGGAGCCTCTATACCTTTGCTTTTCTGGGCTTTTACGGAATGGTATTGCTATCACGATGAGATGGTTTATTCAGTGAATAAGAAACAGCTCAATCAGGCCTATGCTGATCAGATCGATGTCAAAACTTATCTGATGAGCCAACAAAACGTCATTGATCTTTTCGAAGCGAATCCTCCTAATCCAGATACGCAGCCTATACCAAAAAGAGAGCGTCCTTTTTTTTGTAACGAGCAAAATCCTTCTGATCCACGCTACTATCTCGTTGTTGAGTTGAAAAATAAGGGTAATAAGATCTGTTGGGGCATCTTGGAAAATTATGCTGATGGAAAAAAAGTCCACAATATAGATATTCCACCTCTTAGTCCGGAAATGAAAGAGCCAAAATATATGGTTATGCGGGCATGGCCCTCCGAGCAAAAGATGCCAGGGGACTATCCGCATTTAGAAGTAAAATGGATGAAGCTTTACACTTCTAAAGGAGAAAAATCATGATACGGTTCTTCAGAAGGCTATTTCTTTTTTCTTCGCTTTTCTGTTTAGGCACTATTTTTTATACGCGATGGCATAATTCTAACCTATACAGCCTGCGGGAGAAACTCACTTATGCTGTATTATTTCCTTTGGATAGCCATGAGGATGTTCAAATTCAGCTCGGCGTGCTATCACAAGGGCAGGTAGGAGAGCTGTTCAAGGTCAATTCCGATAATTTTGAAGGCTGCCATCCAGGAACTACTCTGAACATAAGTGATACCAAACCCCTAAACAGGGATTATATTGCTATCAGATTTAAAAATACCCATGACAGGGTTCAATGGGGTGATATCAAGTGCTACTTCTCTTGTTTCTCCCATCCTCTTATCGAACATATTTATGGACGAGCTAAAATGACAGAATATGACAATATCATTTTGCCTTATCCAGCCCAAGAAGGCGACCCTCTGAAACCTTGTGAAGTTTCAATAAAGTGGAAAAATTCCTGGGGATTTTAACTACAGCCATAAATCTAAGAAGCTTTCTAAAGCTGCTCAAATGTTGATAAGAACATCTCTGTGCAAGTCTATTTCAAAAGAATTCTCGCCCTACAGGAAAATCCCTCATCGTGTTAGGATCAATGTCTTAATTGGAAAATAAATTCGTTATGAAAAGATTATGGTTATCGACGTTGGTTTTAATGGCTGCAGTGCAGGCGGACCCGAGTTTGACACCTGAAGGCCATTTTTGAGGCTATTTTGTCTATGAGAGGCATCTCAAAAAAGCGAAAAACGTAGTGTACACATGATTGAAAATTTTCAAATGAAAATTTGCAAAAAATGAAATGTACATGGTATACAACCATGTCATGTTTATCAGAATCACTACCAACAGAAAAGGACAGGGCTATTATCACCTCGTAGAATCTTACCGGGATCAAGGTAAGGTAAAGCAGCGTATTTTGTTGTCTCTCGGTAAAGTGGGAGAAGATCGATTCGATGATCTAATAGCAGCTATCGGCCGACATAAAGATGTGCTCACTGCTCTGGATGCAGCTAAGTCCTTGGAGATAGAGGACACCTATATTCTGGGACCGTTACTGGTACTACAGCACATCTTTGCTCGTTTTGGCATCCAGCCGCTTCTCGCCAAGATTGCCTCACAGCACCCTCAACTACAGTTCGATTTCGAACGCATTGTCTTTACTATGATCGTATGTCGTTTTCTGAAGCCAGGCTCGAAGTTAAAGATTTTTGAACATTGGCAAGACAAATTATACCCAGAAATTCTCTCCGGCAAGGATGAGTTACATCACCTTTACCGGACCCTGGATTTGCTCAGTCAGCATCAAGAACAGATCGAGCAAGGGTTGTACTGGCATGACCGCGATCTTTTGAATAGGTCGGTTGACGTGGTGCTCTACGATCTCACCACGTTGCGATTTGAAAGCACGAGAGAGGATCTTGGGGAGCTATGTCGCTTTGGATATTCCAAAGAGATGCGCAGTGACTGCACACAGGTTGTACTGGGATTGCTTGTGAATACCGACGGTATTCCTCTGGGATTTGAAGTCTACCCTGGGAATACGTTTGAAGGGGCTACTCTCGTTGATATCGTTAAACGCATGCGAGAGAAATTCAAAATACGGCGTTTTATTTTCGTGGCCGATCGCGGACTTTTTTCCGCGAAAAATTTAGAGCATATCCGCGCCCACTGCGGGAATGAAGAAAAGGGTGAATTCATTGTCGGGATGAAATTAGGAGTGATCAAACAACGTCATGATGAATTTTACGATCGCAGCCGTTTTACGAAAATGAATGATGAATTGGAATGTTACGAAACCACACACAATGGAGATCGTTGCATTATCACATGGTCAAAAAGACGCGCCGAGCGTGATAGGGAAACCCGAGAAGATATTTTGTCAAAGATCAGGAAGAAATTAACCAAAAAGCCTACTCCGAAAAATTTTGTATCCAACACAAACTATCGAAAATACGTGACTGGGTTAAAAAAAGGGGAACCCAAACTTGACGAGGCTGTGATTGCCACAGAATCACGAAAGGATGGATTTTTTGGCCTGATTACCAATGTTCCGGTCGATCGAATGAGTTCTGCCGACGTTATCATGGCCTACAAGCATTTGTGGATAGTGGAAGATGCATTCGGTGAAATTAAGGGAACACTCAAAGCTCGCCCGGTGCATCATTGGACGGATCAACGAATTAAGGGGCATCTCACCCTGTGTTTTTTAGCCTATTTTTGCGAAGCACAAATGACCAAATTGCTCCGCGAAAAGGGTGTTATTCTGGAGAGCACTGCGATTCAAGAAGGAACAATCAAAGAGCGCCCTCTAACTGTAGTTGAGGCAATGAAAGAGCTGGAAGAAGTTCGGGCGATTCCGGTGACAGTAAAAAATGCTCGTGTCTGGGTACGTAACGATATCAAGGGAAATGCTGCGCGGTTGTTTAAAGCAATTGGGGCTCCAATCCCTCCAAAATTGTTAAAGTGTGCAGAGAAGAATATCTGAAGAAAAACACATCGATTGCGCACAAATGTAGTGGTACACAGGATTTTATTTTTTATAACATGCTGATTTTAGAGCCCTTATAAAAACCAGGTGTCAAACTCGGGTTTTACTTCCAAATCGGTGGCAAGACCGTCGGTTACCTCGAAGGAGAGACTCTTCAGCCTTCTCTGATCGCCAGAGTTGGGTTTACTTTCTGGTAAACGGTTGCCTAGATCAACTTTAGAGCGATTTAAGCCACATGCTTCTAGAGAGGCTGCATCTATTTATTTTTGGTAATTGAATGCTTTGAGGACTTCTCTGGCAAGGTCCATAATTTTCGTCCATTCAGGGCTTTCTATGAACTCTTCAGGGAAATTGTTTTTATCGGCAAAGATGCTAAATTCATCATGGAATTTCTTTAAAAGTTGATGTTGGGTTGGTGAAAGTCCATAATCTTGATAGTTTTCCAGGATAGGTTTGGCATCTCCAAAAAAATCATTCACGGCTTCATCAAAATCGTGGCATTCAGGACCAATTCCATCTATCCATACCCTTTTTTGATATTCTTTATTGGAAATGCGATAAAGATTTTGCAAAAACTCTTCAACTATACGTTTTCTATTAATTTCCATCTATATGGCTCCTATAAATGAATTCTTCTAAAGGTATATGAGCTGCTGGAGAATCTGTCGTAACACATTTGCCCGCTTTATCTAGAGCTCCTCCATCTATTTTTTGAATTACATAAGGTTTTTGCTGGCAGGGATTCGAACTATGAGGTTTTCCTGGCATAACCCTTACTCGGATATGAGTATTTGTTGGATGCACATATTCCATTCCTGCACCTTTGTTTGTGATTTTCACTAGGTAATTTTCTGGAATACCTACCGGTCTAGAGAAAGTTCGAATTCCTGTTTGATGAATAAGTTCCCGACATCGAGTTTCTGGCATAACACCTTTATAAGATTTTAGGAAATTCTGTGCCTTTTCAAAGATTTCAAAAGATTCACGAATTGCAGGAACTTTCACAACATTCTCATAGGCATGGGCAATAGTTCCTTCCAATTTTCCAGCTTGCTTCAGTTGAGTCATTTCACGAGTAGTAAACCCAAGCTCCTTTCCTATAAGTGATGTGTTCAGACCGGCTTGGATCGTTTTTTCAATGGCAAAAGCCTCGTTTAAAAGCAAATTCGAAGCCGCTTTTCTGGGCGATTGCACCAAATGTCTTTTTAAATTCTTTTTTTTCCATTTTTACCCGAAACTTTTTGGATAGAGAAGATGATATCATCGAAGTTTTTGTCGGGGTGTCCATCATTACAGTAATAACGCCGTCCATTAGGGATTTCTTTTATGATCATTGCTGCGCCGTTAAGGCCGGAATTAATGAATTTGTTCCCTAGATGATCGGTGTTTTGCCACAAATTCTTAACTAAAATTGAACCGGATTTTTTTTCGGGGTGAACCACTATTTGAACTTGATTTGGAGAGTCTCCCTTCCAAAAAGAGATTTTATTTTCGAAGATTTGATCTTCAACTTCAAATGTTCCTTTAAAACTATGCCTTGCTCCCATTCGCTATTTGTTTTCTCAAGAGTGATGATTAATTTATCATTCTCATTAATAGGGAAAAAGTCCCCCAGGTGCAATGTTTTACCCTCGTAAAGTATAGGCTTTCCTTTAGATTCAATAAAGAGTTCTCCAAAGCTCGACATATATTTATCTTACTGCAAAAAGTGGGGTTTCTATATCTCCTAACCTGTCTAAATCAATATTTGTAAGCTTGTTCTTTGTGAGCACATGAGCTGCTTTTGGCGTTATGATAGTTCCATAGCTGCCTTCTGGTAGAAAAAAGTCGCTTCCATCCCAAGTAGACAAATCAATATATTTTCCTACGTAGTGCTTTACCAAAGGAGCTGAAGGTGAAACTCTCGTTTCAATAACAGGACATTTGCTATAGTCTAAAGGGCCAGATCGTCCTGTAATCGATAAGCCATGATATCCTTCGATTTCATTGCCTCTTTTATCTAAGACTCTTACGGGAAATGTTTTCCAGCCTGTTAATTGATTTTCAGTTAAAGCATTTTTCATTTTGTCTGAGATAAGGTATAGAGCTGCAGTGCCGGTTTCTAGAACATCTTGCAATTTTTTTCCTTCATCTTGCTTAAACAGGACAGGAAAATCGATCTCATCGTAGTTTCCTAAAACTAGTCTCAAATGTCCACTAAGACCTGTTTTGTCTTTTTTTAGACCAACCGGTACTACTTGAACAGTAGAAGAAGATAGCTTTGTGCCAAAGTAAAA